>NZ_JBQWSN020000011.1:0-131117 GCF_052598215.2 Thauera sp. ZXT1-4
ATCATGCGCTGGGGCTCGCGGAGCGGGTACGCGCTGAAGACAACACGGATTCAGGCATGTGTTCTCCGTGATGAGGGGCGGATTCTAGCCGAGAGCCCCGGCCAACACTACCGACGCTGGCCAGGACAGCTTCCGGAAACTGCGCCAGCCGGGCAGGCAGACGCGTCCCTTTTCGTATGGTTCGTTTCGGTGCGCACCTGCAGCCACGCCCGAGACTGAAGCAATAGCCCATATCGGGCGCAGGCTCAAGATGCAGCGCATCATTGCCTCGAACAACCAGGAGGACCGCACCATGCTGGAAACCGCTCCGCACCGCTCTTTCCGGAACCTGCCCGAGAGACCATGTGCGCGATGGTGCTGGACCGCCCGGGGGGCTGGAATTGCGCCCACTGCGGTTTCTGGTTTCTGCCTTACCGCTTGCTCTCGGCGCACAACTGTTTAAAATTACAGCCATCCATTGGAGGCTGACATGAGCGCCCGTAGCGAAAACCTTACCGCACGCCAGCAGGAAATCCTCGACTTCATCCGTGCCACCGTCGAATCCGAGGGCCGACCGCCCACGCGCGCCGAAGTGTGCACCGCCTTCGGCTTCCGCTCGCCCAACGCCGCCGAGACCCATCTGCGCGCACTCGCCGCCAAGGGCGCCATCCTGCTCGAGGAAGGCCGTGCCCGCGGCATCCGCCTCGCCGAGGCGCTCGGACTGCCGCTGGTTGGCCGGGTTGCCGCGGGCAGTCCAATCCTCGCCGCCGAGCATGTCGAAGCGCGCTTCCAACTCGACCCTGCCCTCTTCTCGCCCAAGGCCCACTACCTGCTGCGCGTGCGCGGCATGAGCATGCGCGATGCCGGCATCCTCGACGGCGACCTCATCGCCGTGCACCGCAGCACCGAGGCGCGCAACGGCCAGATCGTGGTCGCTCGCGTCGACGACGACGTCACGGTCAAAACCTTGCAGCGCAAGGGCCCGGTGGTCGAACTCCTGCCGGCAAACCCGGACTACACTCCCATCGTCGTCGACACCCGCCAGGCGCCCGTGGTGATCGAAGGCATCATGGTCGGGCTGATCCGCAAGGATCACTGACGTCGATTCCGATGGCGCGACCACCATGGCCATCCCGCTTCGCCACGCCGGGGACGCGCCGCAGCATGCTTCCCTGCCTGCGCCCCCCTCTGTGTGCCCTTCTGCATCCTCGCCCCTTTCCCTGTCCGCCGGCACGGATGCGCTCACCAATGCGCTCGCCAAGCTGCCAGCCGGCAGTGTCTGGCAAGCAAGTCAGCTTGCACAGGGGCAGACACGGGTGCTTCCGAGCGGCTTCGCCGAGCTCGATGCGGCGCTGCCGGGTGGCGGCTGGCCAGCCGGCGCACTGATCGAACTGCTGTGCGACCGCCCCGGCGTCGGGGAGCTCTCCCTGCTCCTGCCCCTGTTGCGCCGCGTGACACAGACCCAATGGGTGATCTGGATTGCTCCGCCCCTGCTGCCTTACGCCCCTGCACTGGCACACGCAGGCGTACCCCTGTCACGCCTGCTGCTGGTGCGCACCCGCAGCCGCCAGAATCTGCTCTGGGCCGCACGCCAAGCGGCCGCTTCGGGCAACTGCGCATGCGTGCTTGCATGGGCCCTGCAGGGAGATAACACCGCCCTCAGGCGCCTGCAGCTCGCAGCCGAGGAAAGCGCCACCCCCATTTTTCTTTTCCGTCCGCACAGCACGGCGCAGCATTCATCGCCCGCGCCACTGCGCCTGGCGCTTGCCGCACATGATCAGGGCCTGCAGATCCATGTGCTCAAGCGGCGCGGCCCGCCTCTCGCGGAGCCGTTGCTGTTGAACCTGCATGTCGCCGGCGGGTCGGAGCCGCCTGCCGCCGCTCCGATCACCGGGACCGCACCTGAAGCATGGGCGAACGAGTCACCTGGGAACGGGCCGCCCCGGGCTACCGCAGGGTCGCCGGGGGTGGCTGCCCCCACTTCGTCCCCCCTGGCCCTGGTCCGCTGAGCCTGCGCGCCATGCTGTGGCTCGCCATCGTACTGCCCGAGTTGCCCTTGCAGGTCTTCACCCGCGCCATGTCCTCGCCGCAGCCGCTCGCAGTCGCCTCCCCGCCGCCGCGTGCGCAGCTGATCGCCGCGAATGCCCCTGCGCGTGCGCTCGGCATCGTGCCGGGGCTGCGCCAGGCCAGTGCGCTGAGCCTGCTTCCCGGGCTTTCGCTACGCGCGCGCGCGCCGGCATGCGAGCGTGCCGCGCTGGAAGAGATCGCCCTCTGGGCTGCACGCTTCACCCCACGCATCAGCCTGGCACCACCGGATGCCGTGCTGCTCGAGGTGTCCACAACACTACGCCTGTTCGGTGGTACACACCGGATCGCACACGAACTGGAGCAGGGACTGCGCACGCTCGGGTTCGAGGCACGGCTCGCTTGTGCGCCAACGCCTCTCGCCGCCCACTGGTTCGCCCGCAGCGCCGCAGGCCGGCTAGTGGATGCGGACGATGAGCAGGAGGACTGGCTGCGGCACCTGGACGAACTCCCCGCGAGCGTGCTCGCGGACAGTGGCTGCGACGCCGCGACCTGCGAGCTTCTCGCCGGTCTCGGCATGCAGACCCTCGCCCAGGTGCAAGCACTGCCTGCCGCAGGCCTGGCCCGCCGCCAGGCGCAAGCGGTCAGCGAAGCGCTCGCACGCGCACGCGGCACACTCGCCGACCTGCGCCCCTGGTTCGCCCCCCCGCAGGGCTTCGACCATGCGCTGACGCTCCCCGCGCCGACACACCATGCCGAAGCGCTGAATTTCGCCGCCCGGAGGCTGTTCGCCAGCCTTGCCGCATGGCTGCAGGCGCGCCATGCCGCCCTCGATGCCTGCACCCTGAGCCTGGAGTACGAGCACGAACCGGCCACCGTGCTCGAACTTCTTTTCGGCCAGCCGTCGGCGGACGCCCAGCGTTTTGCGCTGATCGCACGCGAACGCCTGGCTTCGCTGCCCCTGCCCGCCGAGGTCTGCGCACTGCGTGTGCGGGCAGATCGCACCATGCAAGCCAGTACACCCAGCGGCGACCTGTTTGGCGACACCGGACAGGAGGCGGCAGACGCCTTTCTGCTCCTCGCCCGACTGCGCGCACGCTTGGGCGATTCCGGCGTAATCCGGCTGGGCACCCGGCCCGAGCACCGCCCGGAGGCAGCCCTGCAGGTGCACGCGCCGGATCGCACCCACTCCGCCCGGGAGCCAGTTCCCGCATACCGCGCCACGGCGCACCTGCCCCCCGCTGCACACGCGCGTGAGCGTCCGCTGTGGTTGCTGCCCGTACCGCGCCCGATCCTCGCGGAGCGGTTCACTCTGCTCGGCTGCGCAGAGCGCATCGAAACAGGCTGGTGGGACGGCCAGCCTGTGCGCAGGGACTATTACCGCGCGCGCGACCCCGGGCATGTGCTGTGCTGGATTTTCAGCGATCTGGATCGGGGCGGGCGTTGGTTCCTGCATGGATACTTCGCATGAGCCCCTAAAAGGCCTCAACCCCGGCATCCACGGCCAGAATCCGCTCCGCAAAAGCGCCCGCGCACGGAAAGCGCGCCCACGTACGCCGCGCCCAGGTAGTACACTGCGTCCAAAACTGCGTCCCCAAGCAGGCGCTTGCGCCTGCCTGAATCCCCCAACCACCCGAGCCCCTGCCTCTCCACAGCGCCCCGCTGCTCTGCCATGTCCCAACGCCCCTCAGCTTCCCTCGATACCCCCGCATCCAACCCGTCGTCCCCGGGCGGCGCTTTCTCCAGCACAGCGCTGCCGAGCGCGCATCCGCCCGGCGATGTGGCGCGCAGGCGTGCATTCTTCAGCCTGCTTGTCAGCCTCGTGGCGCTGCCCGCATCCTGGCTCCTGTTCTCCCAGCTCGAACGCCTGTGGCCCGAGATCGTGCAACTCGAAGGCATCCCTTTCCTCGCCGCAGCCACCCTGCTGGGCGCCACCATGGCGATCGGTCCCCTCGCGGTGGTGATCGGTCTGCTGCTCGCCGTGTGGTTCGGCGTGCGCAGCGTCTACAGTGCGCGCAGTCGTCCTTCCCCCGGGCTCGACCGGCTGATCATCGCAGCCGCACTGCTGGTCTGGTTCTTGCCAGCGCTGGCGGCGGTATACAAGGCGGCGCATGCGCTCGCCACCGGCAGCATCCATTTCGTCCGCCCGCCGCGGGACTACTTCCTTGCCACCGATCCGATTGCCTACTGGCAGGGTGTGGGCTTCTGGCTGATCATGGCGGGCCTGTTCGGGTTTCTCGCCTGGCGCTACTGGCGTGGCAAGCTGTTCGCCCGCCCGGCCGCCGAGCCCTGAGCCCCCCACGCCCGGCATCCGCCAGGCTCAGCTGCCCAGCCAGCCCCGGCGTAGCGCGACGGCCGCCGCGCCAGCCCTGGGCGCCAGTGAGAGCACGTACTTGTCCGCAGGCGCTTCGCCCAGTTCGAGCGTGAACGCCATCAGCTCGTCCCGCCGGAACACGTGCAGCCTCGCCTGCTCCCCCGCGAGGCGGCGCGCCAGCAGGTCGTCCAGTGCCTTGGCACTGGCGATGCGAATCCCGTCCAGCGCAAGCAGCACGTCGCCCGCCGATACCCCCGCCGTTTGCGCCGCACCGTCGTCGTATACATTCGCCACTCTTGGCTCGCCCGCGCCCGCAGCCAGCTTCAGGCCCAGCACCGGCGCCGCGCCCGCAGGCGTCGCCTCGAGCACCACGCCCATGGGTTTGAGCAGCTTGGCCAGGGGCAGATCCTCGCAGCCCTCCACCGCCTGCCGCAGCCAGCGCGCCAGCCGCGTGCCCAGTCCTTCGCCGCCGACCTCGCGTACCGCGGCAAAGATGCCGTCCTCGGGCACGCCCACGCCCGTGCAGCCATGGCGCTGCCACAGCAGGCGCATGACGTCGTCCAGACTGCAGCGACCCGCGCTTCCGGCACGTAGCTGCACGTCGAGCGCGAGCGCGATCAAGGCGCCCTTGGCGTAGTAGCTGACGATCGCGTTGGGCGCGTTCTCGTCCTGGCGGTAATACTTCGTCCACGCATCGAAGGAGGACTCGGCAACGCTCTGCTTGAGCCGGCCGCTGCCACGCATCACCGCGGAGAGGTTCTTGCCCAGCAGGGCCAGGTAGTCGTCCACCCCGATCACGCCGCTACGCACCAGCGCCAGGTCGTCATAGTAGGAAGTGAAGCCTTCGAAGGCCCACAGCAGACGGGTATGATTCTCGCGCGTCAGATCGTAGGGGGTGAACGCTGCCGGCTTGATGCGCTTCACGTTCCAGGTGTGGAAATACTCGTGGCTGCACAGACCCAGGAAGCTCTTGTAGCCATCGGACAGGCCTACCATGCCTTTCCACGGCAGATCGGCCCGGCTGCACAGCAGCGCGGTGGAGGCGCGGTGTTCGAGCCCGCCATAGCCCTCGCCCACCACCATGACCAGGAACGCATAGTACGTCACCGGCGCGGGCGCGCCGAACAGCTCGAGCTGCCAGGCACAGATGCGCGCCAGATCGCTGCACAGGCGCTCGACATCGCAATCCTGCCGCCCGGTGAGCGCAATCTCGTGTGTCACCCCGCCGGCTTCGAAGCGCGCCCGCGCGAAACGGCCCATCTCCACAGGGTGATCGATCAATGCATCGTAGTCCGGGGCAACAAAACGCCCGAAATCGCAGCGCCCGGTGGGTACGCCCTCTGCAGGCGGCAGCGTGGTGATGAGGGCCCAGTCCGCGTACTGCCCGCCCTCGGGGCGATCGATCGTGACGGCGCAGGGCGCATCGGTGCGTCCTTCCACCGCGAGGAAGACGCTCGTGCCGTTGAAGAAGCCGTGCGTCGTATCCAGGTGGGCGGTACGCACCGAAAGATCCCAGGCGTAGATCTCGCACCGCACCACCAGCTTCTTCACCCCGCGCAAGGGTGACGTGCGCCAGCTGTGTTTGTCGACCTTTTCCAGCACGCAGGGCTTGTCATCGGCCAGCGCCTCGATGCGGACGATGTTGCGCGCAAACTCTCGGATCATGTAGCTGCCCGGAATCCACGCCGGCAGGCTGAAGCCCTGCCCGCCCGGATCGGGATCCAACACCGTGCAGCTCACCTCGAACAGGTGCGCGCCGGGCCTGGACGGACGGATACGGTACTCGACGGGAGGTTTCATGAGGACGCTCTTGGGACCGTACGGGTTACCGGCGGATTGCACCGGCAGGTTCATTCAAGGGTGCGCAGGGCTTCGAGCGCCTCATCCACACGCCCGACCGGAATCACCGCCATGCCTTCGATCGGTTGCTTCGGCGCGTTTGCACGCGGCACGATCGCGGTGTCGAAACCGAGCTTGGCGGCTTCCTTGAGACGCTCCTGTCCGCGCGGCGCAGGGCGGATCTCGCCGGCAAGGCCCACCTCGCCAAACACTGCAAGGCCGCGCTTGAGCGGGCGATCGCGCAGGGAAGAGACGATCGCGAACAGGATCGCGAGGTCGGCGGCCGGCTCGGTGATCTTGACGCCCCCCACCGCATTGACGAACACGTCCTGATCGAAGCACACCACACCTGCATGGCGGTGCATGACCGCGAGCAGCATAGCCAGCCGGTTCTGCTCCAGGCCCACCGACAGGCGCCGCGGGTTGGGGCTCTGCGAGGAATCGACCAGGGCCTGCACCTCCACCAGCAGCGGGCGGGTTCCTTCCTGGGTGATCAGCACACAACTGCCGGCGACCTGCTGCGCGTGCTGCGACAGGAAGATGGCCGAGGGGTTGGAGACGCCGCGCAGGCCACGCTCGGTCATGGCGAAGACACCGAGTTCGTTGACCGCGCCGAAGCGGTTCTTGAAGGCGCGGATCAGGCGGAAGCTGGAGTGCGTGTCGCCCTCGAAGTACAGCACGGTGTCCACGATGTGCTCAAGTACCCGCGGACCGGCGAGCGTACCGTCCTTCGTGACGTGGCCGACGAGGATCAGGCTGGTGCCGCTCTGCTTTGCGAAGCGGGTGAGCTGGGCGGCGCATTCGCGCACCTGGGCGACCGAGCCCGGTGCCGACTGCAGGGCTTCGGAGTAGACGGTCTGGATGGAGTCGATCACCGCCACCCGTGGGCGTGCTTCGCGCAGGGTGTGGAGGATGCGTTCGAGATTGATCTCGGCAAGCATCTGCAGCGGCGTCGCCGCAAGCTGCAGGCGCTGAGCGCGCAACGCGACCTGCTCACCGGACTCCTCACCGCTGACATACACCACGCCTGAACCCTGCTTTGCAGGGGATGCACCGGCGCCCGGCGCCACAGCCATGCCCGCCAGGTTGGCGAGGGCCTGCAGCAGCAGGGTCGATTTACCAATGCCTGGGTCGCCCCCGATCAGCACCACGCCACCGGAAACCAGGCCGCCGCCGAGCACGCGGTCGAACTCGTCCAGGCCGGTAGCCAGGCGCGGCTCTTCGCGCGGCTCGAGCGTCGAGAGCACCTGCAGCCGACTGGTTTCACCGGCCAGGGCGGCAAAGCGGCTGCCCGCAGCCGGCGCTGCCGGTTCGAGCACGGTTTCGACCATGGTGTTCCAGGCCTGGCACTGCGGACACTGCCCCTGCCAGCGTACGGTCTGCGCACCGCACTCGGTGCACACGAAAGCCGTCTTGCTGCGTGCCAAAGACTCAGCCCTCGCCGCGCTCGCGGGCCATACGCGCGAACTCCTCGCACACGAATTCGGCAAAGGCGTTGATCAGCCTCGAGCGGAACTTGTCACGCGGCAGGATGACTTCGAGCGGGGTGTACAGGCGCGGCTTGAGCGGGATGGCCACCAGTCGCCGTTCTTCCACATCGCGCAGGATCGCGCGCCGCGAGGCGATCGCGAAGCCCAGCCCAGCCGCCGCGAGCTGCTTCACGGTCGCCAGGCTGCCCAGCTCGGCGCACAGCGTGATCTCGCTGCCCGCGATCCCGGCCGCTTCGAAGAACTCATCCGCGATCTGACGAATGCCATTACCCGGATCCCGGTCGATGAAGGGATGCCCGACCAGATCCTTGGCCGTCAGTTCAGCGAACTTCGCCAGCGCATGGTCAGGCCTGCAGATCACCAGCAGCTCATCGCGCGCGGCACTGCGGCGCTCGATGGTGTTCTGCTCGGTGGCGATCTCGATGAGACCGATGTCGAGATCACGCGCCGCGACCCGGTCCTCCGTCAGTTTCGAGGTACCCACCACCACCCGCGGCAAGACCCCCGGGTAACGCCGCTTGAATCCCTCGAGCAGTTCCGGCAGCCAGTACGCGGCAATGGTCGTGCTGGTGCCGATCTTGAGCTGGCCGGCCAGTTCGTCTGTCAGCTCCGACACCCGGGAATCGAGCTCCGCCGACAAGCCGAGGATGCGCTCTGCGTAGGCAAGCACCAACTCCCCTGCAGGCGTCAAGTTGATCTTTCCATGGCCGCGATCCAGCAGGCGGGTATCGAAGTGCTCCTCGAGCTGCTTGATCTGGAAAGTGACGGCGGGCTGCGTCATGTGGAGATGCTCGGCTGCGCGCGTGAACGAGCCGTGCTTTGCCACCGCGTGGAATACCTGAAGTCTGCGATCTGCCATGGTGTGTATAAGAATGACTTATTTTGCGAATTAAAGCACAAAGCGGTCCTTTCGGGGGACTCACAGCACCCCGTAAGGCCGCGTCCACGGTACGGATCCGCCCTGCCTCCGACACGCATGGCATACACGCCGCGTAGCGCCTGCGAGAGCGTGCTCCGCCGCCTTGCGCGCAGTCATCACCCTGTACCGGCGTTCGTGATATAACCCGCGCTCCAGTCCCGTGATCCGATCACCGATGCCGCTCGGTTTCTACATCATCATGGCGGCGCAGTTCTTCTCCGCGCTGGCCGACAACGCCCTGCTGATCATCGCGATCGCCATGCTGCGGGACATGGCTGCCCCCTCTGAATTCGAGCCGCTGCTCAAGCTGTTCTTCACGCTCTCCTACGTGCTGCTCGCAGCCTTCGTCGGCGCATTCGCCGACTCGATGCCGAAATGGCGGGTGATGCTGATCAGCAACACGATCAAGATCGGCGGTTGCCTGCTGCTCTTTCTCGGCACGCATCCGCTTTTTGCCTACGCGATCATCGGCCTGGGCGCGGCATCCTACTCCCCGGCGAAATACGGCATCCTCACCGAATACCTGCCGCACCGGCTGCTGGTCGTGGCCAACGGCTGGATCGAGGGACTGACCGTGGCAGCCATCATCGCCGGCACGGTGCTCGGCGGCGTCATGATCCGTGAGGACGTGGCCGGCCTGCTCGGCGGGCTGGGCCTGCCTTTCGCCCACACGCCATTCGCGGCCGCAGTGCTGTTCGTGGGCACGCTATACCTGCTCGCGGCGGCATTCAATTTCTACATCCCGGACACCGGCGTCGATCACAAGCCGCTCAAGCGCAATCCCCTTTACCTGATCCACGACTTCAACCATTGCCTGCGCCTGCTCTGGCGCGACAAGCTGGGCCAGATCTCGCTTGCGGTGACGACGCTGTTCTGGGGCGCAGGCGCGACCCTGCAATTCATCGTGATCAAGTGGGCCGAACACAACCTCGGCCTGAACCTCTCCCAAGCATCGATGCTGCAAGGCGTGGTCGCGCTAGGCGTGGCCACCGGCTCGGTGCTTGCAGCACGCTACGTCTCGCTGCGTCGCTCGGTGCAGGTGATCCCGCTCGGCATCGCTATGGGCGTGGTGGTGATGAGCATGATCGGCGTCACCGAGGCCTGGATCGCGATGGCGCTGATGGTCGTGGTTGGCGGACTGGCGGGATTCTTCGTCGTGCCCATGAATGCACTGCTGCAGCACCGCGGCCACATCCTGATGGGTGCGGGCCACTCGATCGCGGTGCAGAACTTCAACGAGAACCTGTCGATCCTGGTCATGACCGGCACCTACGCGCTGCTGATCATGTCGGGCCTTTCGATCAACACCGTGATCGTCATGTTCGGGGCCTTCGTCGCTGGAACGATGCTGCTGGTGATGCGCAGGCACGACGCCAATCAGCGCGAATTCGACAACGTCGCCCTGCTCGAGGACCGCACGCACTGAGCACCCCACTCCGCTCAAGCGCCGGCTGAACTTCTTCCGGCCACCGCCCCCGGCCAGCACCGATTTCCGGCAGCCGGATCGTGCCCCGCACTCGAGGCAGCGAGGCTCTGAGAACGTTCAGACCCGATCGCCCAGCTCGGCCATGAGGCGGCGCGCGAAGCACAGATCTTCCCAGGCCTTCGCCTTGTCCTGCGGATTGCGTAGCAGATAGGCGGGGTGATAGGTGACGACGACTGCGACACCGTTGTGCTCGAAACGCTTGCCACGCGCCGAAGTAATCGCAAGCTCGCGCTGCAAGAGCGCCTGTGCAGCCGGCCTCCCGAGCGCGACCAGCAGGCGCGGCTGCACCAGCGCAATCTGTCTTTCCAGATACGGCAGGCATGAAGCGATCTCGCTGCGCTCGGGCGTGCGATTGTGCGGCGGGCGGCACTTCACCGCGTTCGCGATGTAGACGTCCTCGCCGCGCGCCAGCCCGATCGTCGCAAGCATGCTGTCCAGCAAGCGGCCCGCCTGACCCACGAATGGTTCTCCGCGCTGGTCCTCTTCGGCGCCGGGCCCTTCTCCGACCAGCATCCAGCGCGCGCTTCGATCGCCCACCCCCGGCACTGCCTGCCTGCGCCGCTCGCACAACGGGCAGGCACGGCAGGCACCGATGTCCTCTTCAAGCGCTTCCCACCCCAGTGTTGCGATCCGGTTCGCGCGCCCATCATCCCGGGCCTGCAGCGACGGGCTCGGCGAACGCGCGAAACCTTCGGACTTCTGCACAAGCGGCCTGCCGGGCACGACCTGCGAAGCGGTGGGCGGACAGATTGCAGCCACTTCCGACACCTCTGCCGATACCTCTTCCGGCCCCGCTGCCGCCAGCGGCGCATCGGCGCCGGCCGCCGCCCGCGCGCGCAGGCGCCAGAGCGGCCCCAGCCTCATCTCGCGCAGCGCTGCCTCCGGCCAACTCGAGGTCCGAACAGCCATCAGAGCGTGCGTCTCATCACGATTGCATCTTCCCGGCCGTCCTGCGCCGGGTAATACCTCCTGCGCCGGCCGATCTCCACGAACCCGGAACGCGTATACAGCGCAAGTGCTGCCGTGTTGGAGGGACGCACCTCGAGGTAGAAGCTTGCCGCCCCATCGTCCCGCGCATGCACGCTCAAGCGTTCCACAAACTGCGTGCCGAGCCCCTGCCCCTGGAAGCCAGGGGCGATGCCGATCGTCAGCAAGTGCGCCTCATCGAGCACGCGCAACACGATCGCGTATCCGGCCAGGGCGTCATCGACCAGCAGCCCCCAGGCTTCGTGTCCGGCAGCGAGCGAGTCCTCGAAGTTGCCGCGCGTCCACGGGTGTGCCTGCAAGGCTTGCTCCTGCTCCACCACCCAGTCCAGGTGACCGGCATCGAGGGCGATGAAGCGCAGCAGCGGCCTCACGCCCGCCCTCCGCGCGCGAGCCGCTCCGCCGTGGTGAAGGCGACCTTGTCGCGTACATAGAGGGGTGCAGCGTGTTCCGCCGCGAGGAGTTCCCCACGCGCCGCGGCCACCGCCGCGAGGCGGGCAACCTCCTCGGCCCGCGGCATGTGTTCGGGTGCGCAGCCGAGCAGACGTCCCATGAAGCGCTCCTGCAGCACCTCCGGCCACACCTTGAACGCGGAACCCACTACAAACCAGTTCCCAGCCGGCAGATCGATTTCGACCGGCGTTGCACAACGCAGGGCGCCAATCTGTACCGGCACGCCTTCGGTGTCGGCCTCGAACGCGCCGCAGTAGATCTCACCCATGCGCGCGTCCGTCGCCACGAAGGCGCGCGCCGCACCAGTCTGCAGGGCAAGCGCCTGCAAGCTGCCGACTGCGGCCACCCCGACATCCGCAGCGAGCGCAATGCCCTGCGCGATCCCACACGCCAGCCGCACGCCAGTAAACGCTCCTGGCCCCGCGCCGAAGGCCACGGCGTCGAGATCGCCCACGCCCAGGCCCGCCTCGGCGAGCAGTGCGCGCACATCGCGCAGGATGGCTTCGGAGTGGTTGGCTGCACCCTCGACGCGGCGCGCCAGGAGTTCCCCGTCGTGCAGGACGGCGACGCTTCCGCGCTCGGTGGCAGTTTCGATGGAAAGGACTTTCATGAGGCCGGTATTCTACCGACACGTGGCAGGATGAGCGCGGAGAATCTCCTGCGCCGGCGTCCTGTGCCGCAGCCCGGCCGACCGTTTCACTACGACGGCAGCCCGGCGAGCAGCAGCGCGCGCTCAGCGCCCCTTGGCGCCGCGCGCTGGGGCGTCCGGGTAGGCGTCCCGCGCAGCATCGCGAACATGCTTGCGCAGATGATCGCGCTCTTCGCGGCTCATGCGGCGCCGCTGCGGCGAGCTCTGCCACTCGGCCGCCTCGCCATCGGACGCCTGCCCATCCAGCACCTGGCGCCAGTCCGGCCGCTTCTCCACGCGCTCCAGCGGCAACGGATCAACAGCCGTCTGCGCGAAACGGGCAGGCACGTCCGGCTGGGCGTCAACGCCCATGCTCACGCCAAGGAGCAGGACAAACCCGGCGATGCTGCAAAGACGCGACCGGCCGGAAAAGGGCAGCGGGCTGGATCGCAGGGAGGGCAAGGCGGCAAGACGCATGATCTGTGTCCGTGCGGACGGCGCCGAAGCGGCTGTCCGTCCCCACCGGGGTGGTTTTCTGTCCAGCCCCGAACATACGGGAATACGGTGGCTGCAGGAAGCCCGCGGGCACCTCCCAGAGGAACTTTTGTAAGGTGATATTGCCGCCATGTGCATGGCTTACGAAGCCTTACCGCCTGCACGGAGCACAACCCGCGCGATGTGCTGGCATGGCCCTGCGAGTCAGGCTAGGATTTCACGCATGAACCTGAAAAACCGCTACCGCATCCTGGTCGTCGACGACGACGCGCGCCTGCGCGAGCTGCTTTCGCGCTATCTCCAGGAACAGGGATTCGCCGTGAAGGCCGTCGGAGACGCGCCGATGATGGATCGTGCGCTGCACCGCGAGCACTACGACCTGATCGTGCTCGACCTGATGCTGCCCGGCGAGGACGGGCTGGCCATCTGCCGGCGCTTGCGCGCGGCGGAAAACCAGATCCCGATCATCATGCTGACCGCCAAGGGCGATGATGTGGACCGCATCGTTGGCCTCGAGATGGGCGCGGATGACTACATCGCCAAGCCATTCAACCCGCGAGAACTCGTCGCCCGCATCCAGGCCGTCATGCGCAGGCAACCACAGACGCTGCCGGGCGCCCCTGCTGCCGAAGACGAGGTGGTCTCCTTCGGCCGCGTGGCAGTGAATCTGGGCACTCGCATCCTGGTGCGTGACGGTGAGGCAATCCAGCTCACGACGGGCGAATTCTCCTTGCTGAAGGTCCTGCTCACCCACCCGCGCCAGCCCCTGTCGCGCGACAAGCTGATGGAACTGGCCCGCGGCCGGGAATACGGCGTCTTCGATCGCGCCATCGACGTACAGGTTTCGCGCCTGCGCAAGCTGGTCGAGGACGACCCGGCCAAACCGCGCTACATCCAGACCGTCTGGGGTTTCGGTTACGTTTTCGTGCCCGACGACCCGAAAGCGGGCACGAAGGAGCAGGACGCCGACACCGGCCAGGCCGAAGATTCGGCCGCAGGCTGAGCCGGCAGCAATGGTCCGGCACAAGGCTGCCACCGCGCAGGGCACGGCGGGCGAGCGCCGCCCCGGTCCGCGGCCACGGACCCTGCTCGGCCAGACCTTCCTGCTGATTGCGCTGCTGCTGATCCTCACCCTCGGTATCTGGTCGCAGATCTTCCGCTATTTCCAGGAACCCGCGCGCGCGCGCGATGTGGCGCAGATGGTCGTATCGGTGGTGAACCTCACCCGCACCGCGCTGATCAACGCCGACCTCGAACGGCGCATGGACCTGCTGATCGAGCTCGCCGCGCTGGAAGGAATCCGCATCTACCCCGCCGAGGCCAGCGACGAGTTGATGCCGCTTCCCGATACGCGCCCGATGCGGCTGCTGACTGCGGACGTGCGCCGCCAACTGGGCGAGCACACCCGATTTGCAACCCGATGGAAGTCGCTTGACGGCTTCTGGGTGAGCTTCCGGCTCGATCCGGACGACGCTCATGACGAATACTGGGTCATGCTGCCTCCGGAGCGCATCGACAGCCCAGACAACCTCGACTGGCTTGGATGGGGCAGCGGCGCCTTGCTTGCTGCACTGGTCGGCGCGTACCTGATCGTGGCCCACATCAGCGCACCGTTGCGACAGCTCGCAGGTGCGGCGCGCCTTGTAGGACAAGGGGAACGCCCCCCTCCGCTCCTGGACAATGGCGCCGAAGAGATCGCGGTCGTGGCCCGCGCCTTCAACCAGATGGCAGGGAACCTCGCGCGCATGGACGAAGACCGGGCCCTGATCCTCGCCGGCGTGTCGCACGATCTGCGCACCCCCCTCGCCCGCCTGCGTCTGGGCATCGAAATGTCCGGCGCGCCGGAGAGCGAGGTGAGCGCGATGGTGACCGACATCGAGGAAATGGACCGGATCATCGGGCAGTTCCTCGACTTCGGCCGTGGCGACCCTCAGGAGAGCCCGCACCCGACCGACCTCGCCCAGCTCGCACGCGAAGTCAGCGAGCCCTATCGCCTGCGTGGCGTCAACATCCGTCTCGATGCGCCGGAGCCGGTCTTCGCCCCGGCGCGGGCCCTCTCGATCCGCCGCGCCCTAGCCAATCTGATCGACAATGCGTTGCGCTACGCGGAAGGGAACACCGGCCTGGATCTGAAGGTCGACCGCGCCGACGGCTTTGCATGCATCGAGCTCGCCGACCGTGGACCTGGCATTCCGGAGCATGAGGTCGAACGTCTGCGACAACCCTTCACCCGGCTCGAACAGGCGCGCTCGAACACCAAGGGCGCCGGTTTGGGGCTGGCCATCGTGGACCGGGTGATGCGTGCCCACCGCGGGCGGCTCGACCTGCTGGCGCGCCCGGGAGGCGGCCTGCGCGCCGTCCTGTGCCTGCCGCTGCCGGAGAGCGTCGGCGAACACGATAGAATGCACCCTGTCACGAACGGCGATCGTCAGAAATCATGAAATTCCTCTTCGACCTGCTACCGGTCATCCTCTTCTTCGCCGCCTACAAAATCGGTGGCGCAAACCCCGAAGCCACCCATGCCATCGCGAGCGGCTGGCTTGGCGACGGCATCGCCCCCACCCAGGCACCGATCCTCATTGCAACCTTCGTGGCCATCCTCGCCACCTTCCTGCAGATTGCGATCGTTTGGCTCAAGCACCGCAAGGTCGACACCATGCTCTGGGTCAGCCTCGCGATCATCGTCGTCTTCGGCGGTGCGACGCTGTTCTTCCACAACCCGACCTTCATCAAGTGGAAGCCGACCGCCCTGTACTGGATGTTCGGCACGGTGCTGCTCGGCTCGGCCACGCTGCTGCAGCGCAACCTCATCCGCAAGATGCTCGAAGCGCAGATCAAGCTGCCCGACGAAATCTGGGGACGCCTGAATCTCGCCTGGGCCGGTTTCTTCATCGCGATGGGCCTGCTGAACCTGTATGTCGCCTACAGTTTCAGTGAGGAAACCTGGGTCAATTTCAAGATGTTCGGCGGCATGGGGCTGATGCTTGCCTTCGTGCTCGGCCAGGGCTTTTATCTGTCCCGCTACATGGAAGAGGAAACCAACTGATGTACTACGCTCTGATCGGAGAGGATGCGCCCGGGGCGCTGGAGACACGCCTGGCGGTTCGCCCCGAGCACCTCGCCAGGCTCGAAGCGCTGCGCGACGCGGGCCGCCTGCTGCTGGCCGGCCCGATGCCGGCGATCGACAGCCCCGACCCAGGCCCGGCCGGATTTGCCGGCAGCCTGGTCGTGGCGGAGTTCGACTCGCTCGCCAGCGCCGAAGCCTGGCTCGCCGAAGACCCCTATGTACGCGAGGGCGTATTCGCACGTACGCGCGTGCACCCCTTCCGCAAGGTCCTCCCATGAGCGCGGAGACCGCTGCACGCATCCACACGATCCTGGCCGAGCGGTTGTCGCCGCAGCAACTCGAGATCCTGGATGACAGCGCCCTCCACGCCGGGCATGCTGGCGCGCGCGACGGAGGTGGGCATTACCGGGTTTTCATCGTGTCGGAAGCATTCGAAGGCTGTAGCAGAGTGCTCCGACAGCGTATGATCTACGACGCGCTTGGCGACATGATGAAGAGGGATGTCCATGCCCTCGCCATTCGCGCGCTTTCGGCCACCGAGGCCAACTCACAAGCAAACTGAAGGAATCTCCATGAAACATTTTCCGAGCCGTCTCGCCATCACCCTGCTCGCCGGCTTCCTCGCCCTTCCCGCCGTCGCTGCCGACTCTGTCGCCAAGGTGAACGGGGCCACGATCCCCGCTGCCCGCGCTGAGGCCATGCTCGCCGAACAGCGTGCCCAGGGCGCTCCCGAGGGAGAGCAGCTCCGCAATGCGGTGCGCGAGGAACTCATCCGCCGCGAGGTACTGAGCCAGGAAGCGGGCAAAAAGGGTCTGGACAAGAAGGCAGACGTGAATGCGCAGATGGAGTTGGCACGCCAGGCCATCCTGATCCGCGCATACCTGCAGGAATACGTGCGCACCAACCCGGTCAGCGAAGCCGACCTGAAGAAGGAATACGAGGCGATCAAGGGCCGCATGGGCGACAAGGAATATAAGCCGCGCCACGTCCTGGTCGAAACCGAGAACGAAGCCAAGGCCATCATCGCCCGCCTGCAGAACGGCACGCCGTTTGAGGAAGTCGCCAAGGATTCGCGCGACCCCGGTTCGCGTGAGCGCGGCGGCGACCTGGGCTGGAGCAACCCCGGCATGTACGTGCAGCCGTTCTCCGAAGCCATGGTCAAGCTGGAGAAGGGCAAGTACACCAGCACTCCGGTCAAGAGCGACTTCGGCTACCACGTGATTCAGCTCGACGATGTCCGCGACGTACAGGCGCCTCCCTTCGAGGAAGTGAAGGCCCAACTCGAGCAGCGCCTGCAACAGCAGAAAGTCGAGCGCCACGTTCTCGAACTGCGCGAGAAGGCGAAGGTCGAGTAAGTACGCTGGCAGCCCCTTTCGGGGCTGGCAGATGACGCTGTGGGGCGGGGAAACCTGCCCCTAGGTCAGGAAAGGAAACGCCCGCCCGGTACATGCCGGACGGGCGTTTCCTTTTGCCCCTTCTGCAGGTAGCGATCCGACCGAAGGCCCCGGTAGGACCGGGGCCCTGCGGATCAGAACTGTTCTTCGCTCAACTCGAGCGCGCCTGCAGCACCATTCACCACCGTGTAGGCCAGGCCCGAAGCCTGCGACAGCACATGATCCGCATAGAAGCGTGCGGTGACGATCTTGGCCGTGTAGAAGCCCGCATCGCCCTCACCCGCTTCGAGCTTGCGCTTGGCGACCAGCGCAGCGCGGGCCATCTGCCAGCCGCCGGTGACGATACCGAGCAGCTTCAGGAACGGCACCGAGCCGACCGAAGCGGCCTTGATGTCCTTGGCGTAGGTTGCAAGGATGTAGGCCACCGCCTCTTCTACCGCGGAGATGCCCGTCTTGAGCGAGCGCGCGATGGCGGCGAAGGACGCATCCTGAACGCCCTCGAGTTCGGCTTCCACGGCGCGCATCATCTGCACCACGGCTCCGACGGTGGCGCCGTTCTCGCGAGCGATCTTTCGTCCGATCAGGTCATTGGCCTGGATCGCGGTCGTGCCTTCGTAGATGGTGGTGATGCGGGAGTCGCGGAAAAACTGGGCCGCTCCGGTTTCCTCGATGAAGCCCATCCCGCCATGAACCTGCACGCCGTCCGAAGTGACGTCGATCGAATTTTCGGTGCACCAGCCCTTCACCACCGGAATCATCAGATCAACGAAAGCCTGGCTCTGGACACGCACCGCTTCGTCCGGGTGGCTGTGTGCCTTATCGGTTGCGGCGCCGACCACGTACGCGAGCGCACGCATGGCCTCGGTCCGGCTCTTCATGTTCATGAGCAGGCGGCGGACGTCAGCGTGGTGGAGGATGCTGACCTTGGGGCCACCGCGCACGCCGGCCTCGGTTCCCTGGATGCGCTCCTTTGCGTACTGCAGCGCATGCTGGTAGGCGCGCTCGGAGAGTGCAAGACCTTCCATGCCGACCGCGAAGCGGGCTTCGTTCATCATGATGAACATGTACTCGAGGCCGCGGTTCGGCTCACCCACCAGGGTGCCGATCGCGCCACCGTTGTCACCGAACGCGAGCACCGCGGTCGGGCTGGCGTGAATGCCGAGCTTGTGCTCGATCGACACGCAGTGCACGTCGTTACGGGCGCCCGGGAGCCCATCGGCGTTCACCATGAACTTGGGCACCACGAACAGCGAGATGCCCTTGACGCCCTCGGGGGCGTCCGGCAACCGCGCCAGCACGAGGTGAATGATGTTGTCGGTGAGGTCGTGCTCGCCGTAGGTGATGAAGATCTTCTGCCCGAAGATCTTGTAGGTGCCATCCCCCTGCGGCTCGGCGCGGGTGCGTACCGCAGCGAGATCCGAGCCTGCGTTGGGCTCGGTCAGGTTCATCGTGCCGGTCCACTCACCCGAGATCATCTTCGGCAGGTACATGTTCTTCTGCTCGACATTTCCGCGCAGCATCAGTGCTTCGATCGCACCGTTGGTAAGCATCGGGCACAGCGAGAAGGCCATGTTGGCCGACTTCCACATCTCCATGACCGCCGTGGCGAGCAACTTCGGCAGGCCCTGACCGCCGTACTCGGGCTCGCAGGCAAGCGCAGTCCAGCCGGATTCGGCAAACTGCTTGTAGGCGTCCTTCCAGCCCGGTGCAGTGGCCACTTCGCCGTCGTTCCACTTCGCGCCTTCCTGGTCACCCGTCCAGTTCAGGGGCGCCAGCACGCCGCTGGCGAACTTGTCGGCCTCTTCGAGGATCGCATCGACCAGATCTGCCGAGACTTCCTCGTTACCCGGCAGCTTCACCACTTCGTCCAGTCCGGCAAGCTCTTGCATGACGAACTGCATGTCGCGGATGGGGGCGTTATATTGACTCATGATTTTTTGGCGCTCCGAAATTGTTTAGAAAGCCTTACTTGTTGAGCAGATAGCGTCGATCGTCGAACGCAGCGACCCACTCCGGCCGATACACCACCATCAGCGTGATCACCGCGCCGCTGATCCAGCCCTCGGAAAACCCGAGCAGCAGGAAGAAGGGCAGGTACTCTTCGAGCAGGAATCCCGCCGGGTACGCGCCTGCAAGGGCGAGCGAGGCCGCAGCGATCCCACCCTGCAGCATCACCGTCAACGCAGCGCCGGCGAAGCCGACCACGAACACGAAGATGAAGAAATGCGCGGGCAACACCCGTTCGGCCAGGTACCGGATCCCATTCGCGATGAGCACGGGCAGCAGCGCCATCAGAACGAAATTCACGGGCCAGTCCGCAAGCCCGATGCCACCGTTGGCGAGCACCCCCAGCAGCGCCAGGCTCATGCTCACGACGGCAAGCCACGCGCCCAGGACCAGGGTTGCCGCCATGGCGCCGAGCAGATGCAGGTTCAGCCCCGGCTGAACCCCTGCCTTCATACTCCACACCAATGTCAGCGCCACCGCGAAGCCCAGCACCAGATGCAGCTTCGTGGCTTCGCCCAGCCTGCTCCATGGCGCACGACGCGCGGTCAGGTACAGACCGAGCATCGCGATAATCAGCAGCCCCCCCTGCCACGCCGCCGGATAGAGGGAGGCCGGGAGGTCCATGCTGATTGCCCTGCGGACCCGCTCAGAGCGCGCCGGTCAGTTCCGGCACCACCTGGAACAGGTCGCCCACCAGGCCATAATCGGCCACCTGGAAGATCGGCGCGTCCGGATCCTTGTTGATCGCGACGATCACCTTGGAGTCCTTCATGCCGGCCAGGTGCTGGATCGCGCCCGAGATGCCCACCGCGATGTAGAGCTGGGGCGCCACGATCTTGCCGGTCTGCCCGACCTGGTAGTCGTTCGGGCAGTAGCCCGCATCGACCGCCGCGCGGCTCGCGCCCAGTGCCGCGCCGAGCTTGTCCGCCAGCGGCTCGAGCAGCTGGTGGTAGTTCTCACCGCTGCCCAGGCCGCGACCACCCGATACGATGACCTTGGCCGCACCCAGCTCCGGGCGCGCGCTCTTGACGATCTCGCGCCCCACGAGCGCAGTCACGCCCAGGTCCGCCGCAGCGGCGACGGCCTCGACCGGCGCGGCATTGCCGTCGCCCGCCGCGTCGAAGGCGGTGGTGCGCACGGTGATGACCTTGACCGCATCGGCGCTCTTGACCGTGGCCAGCGCGTTGCCGGCGTAGATCGGGCGCACGAAGGTATCGGCAGATTCCACCGCGACGATGTCGCTGATCTGCGCCACATCGAGCAGCGCAGCCACGCGCGGCAGCATGTTCTTGCCCGCCGGCGTGGCCGGGGCGAGGACATGGCTGTAGCCAGCGGCGAGGCCCTTCACCAGCTCGGCCACGTTCTCGGCCGTCTGCGCTTCGTACTGCGGCGCATCGCACACCAGCACCTTGGCCACACCGGCGATCTTGGCCGCGGCTTCGGCCGCCGCGCCGCAGCCCGCACCGGCCACCAGCACGTGAAGGTCGCCCCCCAGCCGGGAGGCAGCGGTCACGGTGTTGAGGGTGGCCGCCTTGATCGATTGGTTGTCGTGTTCGGCAATGACGAGAATGGTCATGATTTCAGATCACCTTCGCAACGTTCTTGAGTTTGTCGACCAGCTGCGCGACGTCCGCCACGCGTTCGCCCGCGCTGCGCTTGGGCGGCTCGGACACCTTCAGCGTGCTCAGCCGGGGCGCCACATCCACGCCCAGATCCTCGGGCTTGACGGTCTCCAGCGGCTTCTTCTTCGCCTTCATAATGTTGGGCAGCGTGGCGTAACGCGGCTCGTTCAGACGCAGATCGGTGGTCACCACCGCCGGCAGCTTGACCGACAAGGTCTCCAGGCCACCGTCGATCTCGCGCGTCACCGAGGCCTTGCCGTCGGCGATCGCGACCTTCGAAGCAAAGGTGGCCTGCGGCCAGCCCGCGAGCGCCGCCAGCATCTGACCGGTCTGATTGGCATCGTCGTCGATGGCCTGCTTGCCGCACACGACCAGGCTCGGCTGCTCCTTGTCGCACACCGCCTTCAACAGCTTGGCGACAGCCAGCGGCTGCAACTCGACGTCGGTCTCGACCAGGATGCCGCGATCGGCACCGATGGCCATCGCCGCGCGCAGCGTCTCCTGGCAGGCGCCCACGCCGCAGCTGACCGCCACGACCTCGCTGGCGACACCGGCCTCCTTCAGGCGCACGGCCTCCTCGACGGCAATTTCGTCGAAGGGGTTCATGCTCATCTTCACATTGGCCAGATCCACGCCACTGCCATCGGCCTTGACGCGCACCTTGACGTTGTAATCCACGACACGCTTGACGGGTACGAGAACTTTCACTCTGCCGCACTCCTCTCTGATTTCTGACTGGACACCGGCTCTGCAGACCGGACGAATCGATTATGTCACCGCGCTCCACCGATGGCACTGCTGCAGGGCAACATCGCCATACGGAAAAGTATCGCGCATACGGTAGCGTATGGCCCCGGAATCGTCAATACTACGGCGTATGGAAACAAGCGCCAAGAAACCCCGTACCCAGCTCGACCGCGACGCGTGGATCGCGGGCGCGACCGAAGTGCTCGCCGAGGAAGGCATCGCCGGCCTGCGCGTGGAGGTGCTGGCAAAACGGCTGAAGGTCACCAAAGGCAGCTTCTACTGGCACTTCACCGACCGCCGCGACCTGCTGATGGCCGTACTCACGCACTGGAAGGACGGGCGCATCCGCGACATCATCAAGCAGACACGGGCGCAGCCTGGTCGCGAGCTGGAGCAGATCTACCACGTGATCGACGTGTATAGCGCCAGCCGCAGCCGGCGCGGCATGATGATCGAACTCGCTGTCCGTGACTGGGCGCGCAGGGACGCCGAAGCCGGGGCGATCGTGGCCGAGGTGGACGACGTGCGCCTGCGCTGCGCGCGCGACCTCTTCCTCGCCTGCGGGGTGCCGATGGAAGAAGCCTCCAGCCGCTGCATGCTGCTCTACGCCTATGTGTTCGGCGTTTCGCTGATGATCTACGATAAATTCGACAGTGACGTCGGGCGGCTCAAGCGCGACATCGCCGACCTCATCGCACGCTCCAGCGCCTGTCGCCAGACAGGTTGACTCAGCGCGGGCGCCAGCCACCCAGCGTCTCCTGCACGTTGCGCCCGGTGGTCTCGACTACCTCCTCCTCCGTGATGTCCCGCAGCCCGGCGAGCACCTGTGCATAGCGGGCAAGGTTTTCCGGCAGATTGCGCTGGCCAGGCGCCCACGCTGGCGGAATATCGGGCGCATCGGTCTCGAGCACGATCGAGGACAAGGGCAGCGTGCGCGCCAGCGCGCGAATCCGGCTGGAGCCCTCATAGCTCATCGCCCCGCCGAAACCGAGCTTGAAGCCCAGCGAAATGAAGATCTCCGCCTGCTGCCGGCTGCCGTTGAAGGCGTGCGCGATGCCGCCGCAGATGCCCGCACGGCGCAGCTCGCGCAGAATCGGGTCCACCGCCCGCCGCACATGCAGGATGACCGGCAGTCCGTGCCTGCGTGCAAGACGCAGCTGCGCACGAAAGAATTCCAGCTGGCGCACCGGGTCGACATCGGCGACGAAGTGATCGAGACCGATCTCCCCCACCGCATGCGCCTCGCCCGCGGCCAGGTGGGTGTCGAGGATCTCGAGGTCTTCCATCGCGGCCCGCATCACATACAGAGGATGGATCCCGAGCGCGACACACACATCCCGGCGGGCGGCGGCCAGGGACAGCAGCCCGGCGAAACCTTCCCGCGCCACGCCGGGCACCACGAAGCCGCGCACCCCGACCGCACGCGCACGCTCGATGAGCACGGTGCGGTCCGGGTCGAACTCGGCAGCATCGAGGTGGATGTGCGAATCGATCAGCATCGACTGCCCCCTCCGGAGCGGGCTGGCCCTTGCGCGACGCTGCGCCTTCAGCGCCCGCGGAATTCGGGTTTGCGCTTCGCCACGAAGGCGTCGATCCCCTCGCCCGCATCCTCGCACATCATGTTGCACGCCATGGTCTCGGAGGCGAGCTGATAGGCTGCATCGAGTCCCATCTCGAGCTGCTTGTAGAACATCTGCTTGCCCATGCGGATCGCCAGCGGCGACTTGGCGAGGATGGATGCGCACAGCCGCTCGACCTCGGCATCGAGCTCATCGGGCGGCACCACACGGTTCACCAGCCCACGGCGCTGCGCCTCGCGAGCATCGATGAAGTCGCCGGTGACGAGCATCTCGAAGGCCTCCTTGCGCCCGACGTTGCGCGACAGGCCAACGCTGGGCGTAGCGCAGAACAGGCCCACGTTGATCCCGGACACCGCGAAGCGCGCATTCTCGGACGCCACCGCCAGATCGCACATCGACACCAGCTGGCAGCCAGCCGCGGTGGCGATGCTGTGCACCCGGGCGATCACCGGCTGCGGCATCTCGGTCAGCTTCATCATGAACTTGCCGCACAGGCGGAAGAGTTGCTGGTGGAAGGCGAGCGCGTGGTTCGAGCGCATTTCCTTGAGGTCGTGGCCCGCGCAGAAGGCCTTGCCCTCGCCCGCGATCACGACCGCACGCACGCTCTCGTCCCGCGCGATGTCGTCGATGGCGCCAATCAGCGCTTCGAGCATCGCCATCGACAGCGAGTTGAACTGCTGCGGCCGGTTCAGAGTGAGCGTGGCGATGCCGCCTTCGTCGCGGCGCAGCAGGATGGGTTCGTTCGGACGCTCTTCGTGTGCAGTCATGACGGGTCTCCTCCGTAAGGTGTCGGTCCCGGAGCCTTCGCTCCGATGGAAGTTAACGTTAACGTCAATTGCCCCGTTGCACCAGCCCCTCGCATCCTGTCTCGCCTGTCATGTCGCGGCCAAGGATCTGCATCCACTCCCCAAGCCTCTGGACGAGCCCGCCCACCGCCTCGCGATGGGCCAGCACCCCCCCTGCTGCATCGGCGCTCGGTGCGGGCGCCGCAAGCTCGAAGGCACGCGCAGCAAGGACGCGATCTCCACGCGCGGGCAGCAGACTGGCCCGCACAAGAACCTCCACCCGGCTCATGCCTGCACCGTCAAAGCGCTGAATGAACTCATCGAGTTCGATGCGCAGGCGGCACCCGCCGTTGCCCTCGAGCGAACCCAGGCTGCGGGCAAGGGCCTGGCGCAGCATCGCCGGCGGCGAAGACACCCAGCGGCTATGCACATAAACCCGCCGTTGGGCCGGATCGGAGGCATCGAGCCGGTACTGCATGGCAGACGACGCAAGCCAGGGCGCCGCCGTCACCTCGATCCGGACGGGCGCAAACGCCTCATCCAGACCGCGCGGGGCGAAAGGTCCGAGATCGTACTGCGCCATGACTGCCGGCTTGGGCACGATTGCGGAACAGGCACCGAGCAGCCAGGCGAAGAGCGCGACCAGCAGGGTGCGAGCCAGCGGAGCGGGAAGATTCATCATGCGTTCCTGATAGCAATTCGGTCGGAACACGAAGGCACGCAGACTGACATCATCACCGTCCTTCGAACCCCGGCTCGCCCGGCCCCGGCAAGGCCGCAGCACGGCCAGTGAGCAGGATCTGCGGGGAGGTTTCGATCTCCTCGGCAAAACGCCCGAGCCGATGCGCAGTGCCCACGAGCTCACGGAGCAAGGTGTTCAACTGCGGCAGCGTCTCACCCGCCAGCCCCTGCGCAGTCGAGGTGGCGGCCTCGTCCAGACTGGAGGAAACCACCTCGAGGCGCTGCATCAGGCGGCGCAGGTCGGCCAGCGCCGGACTCACCTCTGCGGCCGCAGCATCCGCCCGCAACAGCAGCGATGAAAGCCGGGCGACGTTGTCCTCGCTCAGCACGCGCCGCAGGGAGGCGAGCGTCTCCGGCAGTTCGCCGACACTACGATCGAGGCCAACTGCAGCCGATTCGAGCCTCGCCAAGGTATTGCGCAGGCGCGCGCTGTTCTCGTCGTCCAGCAGCGCATTGATGCGTTCGCCCAGCGTCTGCATCTGCTCCAGGGCGGCGATCGCGCGCACCCCGA
Source organism: Thauera sp. ZXT1-4 (assembly GCF_052598215.2). Classification (NCBI taxonomy): domain Bacteria; kingdom Pseudomonadati; phylum Pseudomonadota; class Betaproteobacteria; order Rhodocyclales; family Zoogloeaceae; genus Thauera; species Thauera sp. ZXT1-4. Next base: position 25,067 of record NZ_JBQWSN020000011.1, read on the forward strand.
GCACGTCGACCAGACCGGGGCGCAGGGTAATGCGGGCATCCGCACCCTCTCCTTCAGCGAGCGGCCGCGGATCGTCCCCCCGATCATCGAGCTGGACGAAGGCCAGGCCGGTCACCCCCATGGTGCCGAGCGAGGCCGTGGTGCCGCGGGTGACGGGGACGTCTGCGCGCACGCGCACACGGATGATCAGATTGCCTGGATCCTCCGGGTCGATGTGGATGGCGCGCACATTGCCGACCGCAAGACCGCGAAAGCGCACCCGCGACTGCTCGGCCAGCCCGTTGATGTCCCCTCGCGCCACGAGCACGAACTCCCGCGTCGCCTCCCGTTCCTGGGAGAACCACCACACCGCGAACACCACCCCTGCCCCCAGCACGAGGGCAAACAGACCGGCAGCGAAGGCGTATGCCCGGTTTTCCATCTCAATGCACTCCCCTGACGCGCTCCAGCGCCCGGCGTCCATTCTCGCCCAGGAAGAAGCGCTGCACGAAAGGATGATCCACCTTCAACGTCTCTTCCAGCGTGGCAAAGCTCACGATGCGGCGCTCGGCCAGCACGGCGACCCGGGTCGCCATGGCGGCCAGGGTGTCGAGGTCGTGCGTGACCAGCACCACGGTCAGCCCCAGCTCCGCATGCAGCGAGCGGATCAGGCGCACGAAGGCCACACTGCGATCGGGATCGAGCCCGGCCGTGGGTTCGTCGAGCAACAGCAGCTCCGGCTCCAGCGCCAGCGCCCGTGCCAGCGCGGTCCGCTTGACCATGCCGCCGGAGAGTTCGGCTGGCATCAGCAGGGCGTGCTCGGGCTCCATCTCCACCATCGCAAGCTTGAGCGCGACCAGATCGCGGATTTCGGCCTCACTGACCATACCAAGTTCACGCAGGGGAAAGGCAATGTTCTCGAACACCGTGAAGGCCGAGAACAGCGCCCCCTGCTGAAAGAGCACACCGAAGCGCTGGCGCCGTGCCAGGCGTTCGGCCTCGCTGCCCGCGTGCAGGGGTTCGCCGAACAGTTCGACCTCGCCCGATTGGGGCCGGGTGAGCCCGATGATGTGGCGCAGCAGCGTGGTCTTGCCGCTACCCGACCCGCCGACCAGCGCAACGATCTCGCCACGTCGGATGTCGAGGTCCAGGGCCTCGTGCACCACGTTGCGCCCGAAGCGGGTAAGGATGCCGCGCAGGGATACGACCCGCTCGCTCATTGCCGCCCTCATACCGGAAGGCCGATCGACCGGGTGGCGATCGCGAACACGGCATCGACCAGGATCACCACCGTGATCGCCGACACCACCGAGGCCGTGGTGTGCGAAGACAGGCTTTCGGTGTTGGGCTGCACGCGCAGGCCGAAGTGGCAGGCGATGAGCGCGATCAGCAGCCCGAACACCGCGCCCTTCGCCAACCCGATGTACAGGTTCGCCACCGGCACCGCATCGGGCAGCGCGGTGACGAAATACTGGAAACTGAGGTCAAGCTCAACCCATGCGGACACCCAGCCGCCCAGCAAGGCCATGGCCGAGGTCCACAACACCAGCAGCGGCATGGCGAGGGTGAGCCCGAGCACCTTTGGCAGCACCAACCGCAGCGAGCGCGACACGCCCATCGCGGCAAGCGCGTCGATCTCCTCCGTCACCCGCATCACACCGAGTTGGGCCGTCATCGCGGAGCCGGAGCGCCCGGCCACGAGCACGGACACCAGCACCGGTCCAAGCTCACGGATGATACCCATCCCGAGGATATCCACGATGAAGGCATCTGCACCGAAGGTCCTGAGTTGCAGCGAGGACAGGTAGGACAGCACTACCCCGATCAGGAAGCCCACCAGCGCGGACACCGGCATCGCTTTCACGCCGACCTTGTGCACCGTCGCCGAGATCTCCAGCAGCGGCCACTGGCGTGGGTGTTGCAGCAGATGCAGCAAATCGAGAAACAGCGTCCCGAGCAGTGCTAGGAATGCACGCAGGTGCGCGAGGAATGCGATCAGCGTCTCCCCGAGCAGGCGTATCGCCTCTACGGGACCGCCTCGCCTCGCCACGGGTAGAGGGTGTGCATCCGCCTGGGCGATGCGAGCGATGATCGTACGCTGAGCCTCGCTCGCCTGCAGGCGCGCAGGCCAGGCGCGCCCCCAAGCCTGCCAGATCAGCGTGGCACCGAAGCTGTCCAGGCGTGCAAGCTCCAGCAAGGACCAGGCCGTGCCTCGAGGAACGGAGGCCAGGCGCTGGCGCAGCGCAGGCAGATGTGGCGCAAGGCCGCGCAGGGTCCAGTCGCCCCGGAGGCGGGCACCCGTCTCATCGACCACGAGCACCCGGTTCATGCGCGTGCCCGCGGCCGTTCAGGGGGCGACCGGGGTGCGCAGGCTCAGTGCGCGGATGTAGAGCGAGCGCCCTACGCCCTGCCACTGGCGGCGCTCCTCTTCCAGCGCCACCGCGGTCAGGGGAAGTTTCTGCAGCCAGCCTGGCGCGGCGGTCAGGCTGAACCCCCTGCCCTCGCGCAAGAAGGTCACTGGCGGCAAGCCCCGTGCGTCGCGCGCCCGGTGGATCACCACCGCGAGGCGCAGACAGGCGATCAACAGCCAGTCCACACTGCCCGGATCGATCGCCGAGGCCACGCGCTCCAGCTTGCCCCGATGCGCCAGCACGAGCCGGGCCAGGCGCGCCTGGTCCATGCGCGAGAAGCCCGGCATGTCGGCATTGCCGACGATGTAGGCGCTGTGCTTGTGATAGCTGGAGTGCGCAACCGAAATGCCGATCTCGTGCACCATCGCCGCCCAGCGCAGGAAGCGTTGGTCGTCCCCTTCCGGGTCGCTCATTCCGGGCTCGAGCTGCGCAAGCAGATGACAAGCGGTGTCTGCAACCTGCTGCGCCTGCCGCACATCGACGCCATAGCGGCGCACGAAGGCGCTGATCGTCGCGTCGCGAAGGTCATGGTGGTGGTAACGTCCGAGCAGGTCGTAAAGCACGCCGAGGCGCAAGGCGCCTTCGGAGAACACCATCTGCTCGAGCGCGAACTCCTTGAACACCGCGCTCATGATGGCGAAGCCGCCGAGGATCACCGGCAACCGGTCGCCCTTGAGCCCGGCCAGATCGAGCGCGTCGATGCTGCCCGCGCGCAACAGCAGGGCCTTGAGCTTCTCGAGGCCCTCGCGCGTGATCCCGCCGGACGACAAACCGTTCTGCTCCAGAATCTCGGCCAGCGCCTTGGCGGTGCCGCTCGAACCGACGGCCTCCTCCCAGCCCGCTTCGCGATAGGCGGCAGAGATCGTCTGCAGTTCACGCCGCGCCGCAAGTTCCGCCTCCTTCATTCCGCGCTTGTCGATGCGCCCATCGGGGAAAAACCTGAGGCTGAAGCCGACGCAGCCCATGTAGCGCGACTCCAGCAGCAGCGGCTCGAAGCTCTTGCCGACGATGAACTCGGTCGAGCCGCCGCCGATGTCGACCACCAGCTGCTGCTTGTGCGGATCGGGCAGCGTGTGCGCAACGCCGACATAGATCAGCCGCGCCTCCTCGCGCCCGGCGATGACCTCGATCGGGAAGCCGAGCGCCGCCTCGGCGCGGATCAGGAACTCGGGTGCGTTCTTCGCCACCCGCAGGGTATTGGTTGCCACCGCACGCACGCGCCCGGGGGGGAAATCGCGCAGGCGCTCGTGGAAGCGCTGCAGGGCAAGCACGCCGCGCTGCTGCGAGGCAAGGTCGAGCTTCTTGTCGGGCGATAGACCGGCGGCGAGGCGAACGGCCTCCTTCAGCCCGTCGAGCGGATAGATCTGGTCGTTGACGATACGCCCCACCTGCAGGCGGAAGCTGTTCGAACCCAAATCGATCGCTGCAATCAGATCTCGCATCGTTATCCCGTCTGCAGGCGTCCCCAGGGACGCGAGGCCCGGATTCTATCACCGCGGGCCGCTGGATCGTTGCGTGCAAAACTTCTTCGAAGCCGCGCCCGATCTCGCCTGGAGCGGAAATCATCGTCATGAAGATGCAACGAAAGTGTCACATAATCCCGAAGCACGCACCGCCCCGGAAAACGCCATGAACATCGCCCGAAACACGCTGCTTACCCACCCCGCCGAACACTTCCTCAACCGCGAACTCTCGCTGCTGCAGTTCCAGCGCCGGGTTCTGGCGCAGGCTGCCGACCCCGACGTGCCGCTACTCGAGCGCCTGCGTTTCGTCTGCATCGTTTCGAGCAACCTCGACGAATTCTTCGAAATTCGCGTCTCGGGCATCAAGGAGCAGATCCGCGTCGGCAGCCGGAAATCGGGCGAAGACGGCATCACCCCCACCGAACTGCTCGCCCGCGTTTCCGATGAGGTGCATGAGATCATCTCCGACCAGTATGAGATGCTGAATGACGACATCCTTCCCGCACTGGAGCAGGAAGGTGTCGTATTCCTCCGCCGCAGCCTGTGGTCGGAGGCACAGCGTGCGTGGATCCGCGATTACTTCATGCGCGAGGTGATGCCGGTGCTCACGCCGATCGGACTGGACCCCGCCCACCCCTTCCCGCGCGTGCTCAACAAGAGCCTGAACTTCGCCGTAGAACTGGAGGGGCGCGACGCCTTCGGGCGCGACTCCGGCGCCGCGATCGTGCAGGCACCACGCGCCCTGCCCCGTGTCATCCGCCTGCCCCGCGAACTCTGCGAGCAGGAATACTGCTTCGTCTTCCTGTCGTCCGTGCTGCATGCTCACGTCAGCGAGCTCTTCACCGGCATGCGCGTGCTCGGCTGCTACCAGTTCCGCGTCACCCGCAACTCGGACCTTTTCGTGGACGAGGAGGAGGTCAAGGATCTACGCGCATCGCTCAAGGGCGAACTGCAGCAGCGCCACTTCGGTGATGCGGTGCGGCTCGAGGTCGCCGACAACTGCTCCGATGAGATGGCGAGCTTCCTGCTGCAGCACTTCCATCTGACCCCCGACGACCTGTACCGCACCCCGGGCATTGTGAACCTCGTGCGCCTGATCCAGGTACCGGACTGGGTGGATCGCCCCGTCCTCAAATACACGCCCTTCGTGCCGGGCCTGCCCAAGACGCTCGACAAGCGGCGCAACATCTTCACCGCGATCCGCAGTGGCGACATCCTGCTTCATCACCCCTTCCAGAGCTTCGCACCGGTCATCGACCTGCTGCGCACCGCCGCAGACGACCCACAGGTGCTCGCGATCAAGATGACGGTGTATCGCACCGGCACCGACTCGGTGCTGATGGAGCACCTCGCGCGCGCCGCACAGAAGGGCAAGGAAGTCACCGTCGTGCTTGAGCTCATGGCGCGCTTCGACGAGGAGGCGAACATCACGCTCGCCAACCGGCTCGAGGAGGTCGGCGCGCACGTGGTGTACGGCGTCTTCGGTTACAAGACCCACGCCAAGCTGCTCATGGTCGTGCGCCGCGAGGAAGACGGGCTGCGGCGCTATGTGCACATGGGCACCGGCAACTACCACCCGCGCACGACCCGCTTCTACACCGACTTCGGCCTGATGACCTGCAACGCCGAAATCGGCGACGAGGTGGCGACGGTGTTCAAGCAGCTCACCGGACTGGGCAGGGCGAGCGAACTCCGTCACCTCTGGCAGGCGCCGTTCGCGCTCCAGCCCAGGGTGGTGGAGGCGATCCGCCGCGAGGCGGAGATCGCGCGCGAGGGGCGGCGCGGGCGCGTCATCGCCAAGATGAACGCGCTGCTCGAGCCGGAAACCATCGAAGCGCTGTACGAGGCCTCACAGGCAGGCGTGGAAATCGACCTGATCATCCGCGGGCCTTGCGCGCTGCGTCCAGGCGTGCCGGGCCTGTCGGAGAACATTCGCGTGCGCTCGGTGGTCGGCCGCTTCCTCGAACACCACCGCATCTTCCACTTCCATGCCGACGGCAAGGATCTGATGTATCTGTCGAGCGCCGACTGGATGGACCGCAACTTCTTCCGCCGCATCGAGATCGCCTTCCCGGTGCTCGATCCGCGCCTGAAGCGTCGCGTGATGAAGGAAGGCCTGCGCCCCTACCTCGGCGACAACTGCCAAGCCTGGGAGATGCTGCCGGACGGCAAGTACCGGCGCAAGCACGCGCGCACCGTGCGCCGCTCCGCGCAGCTGATCCTGCTCAACGAACTCGCCGCCAGCAGCTGAGCGCGGCACCGCAGGCCGGGCCCGCCGCAACAGCGAGTCCGGTGGGCGCGCGGCTCATTTGCGCTGCGCGTCGATCACCCCCGGCACTTCGCGGATCAGCGTGATCGCCCGCTGCGCCTGCTTGATGCCCCCCACTTCCATGGTGAAGCGCATGTAGGCCGTGCCCTTCTTGGTCAGGGTGTTGACGGCGATCACGTTCAGCTTCTCGCGCGACAGCACCTCGGAGATGTCGCGCAGCAGGCCCTGGCGGTCCCCCGCCTGCACGTTGATGTCGACCTGGTACAGCGCAGTCCGGGTGTCGTTCGCCTTCTCGCCCCACTCGGCCGGAATCACCCGTTCCGGGTGCTGGCGGGCGAGTGTCTGGAAGTCGGCGCAATCGACACGGTGGATGGAGATGCCACGCCCGCGCGTGACGAAGCCTTCGATTGCATCCGGCGGCGCGGGCTTGCAGCAGCGCGAGAGCGAAGTCATCAGCTTGCCCACGCCCACGATCAGGATCTTGTCCTGGTTGTCGCCGGAACGGCTGCGGCTGACGACGAACTCCGGCTCGTTCCCGGCCGGAGTTTCGGGTGCGCTGCCCTCGCGCAGCGCGGTCTGCACCGCCCTCGGGCCCACCTCTCCACGTCCGGCGGCGAGATACAGCGCCTCTGCGTTCTTGAAGCCCAGGCGCTCGGCCAGGCCGTCGATATTGGCCTGTCCGTGGCCGTCGCGCTGCATCTCGCGGGTCACGAAGCTGCGCCCGCGCGACAGCAGCTCTTCCTCGTCGAGCTGGGCAAAATACTGCTTGATCTTGTTGCGCGCACGCGAGGTGGCGACATAGGCCTGGCGCACATCGAGCCAGTCGCGCGACGGGCCGCCTTCCTTGGCGGCGACGATCTCGACCGTCTGTCCGCTCTCGAGCTGCGTGTTCAGCGGCACCAGGTGGCCATCGACCCTGGCGCCACGACAGTGATGACCGAGGTCGGTGTGCAGCCGGTAGGCGAAATCGACCGGGGTCGCGCCACGCGGCATGTCGATCACCTTGCCCTGCGGGGTCAGCACGTACAGCGTGTCGTCCAGCGAGGCACGCTTGAACTGCTCCATCCAGTGCGCGGAGTCCGTGACCTCGTCGCGCCACGAAAGCAGGTTGCGCAGCAGGGCGATCTTCTCGTCGTAGTCACCCCCCTCCTTCGCACCTTCCTTGTAGCGCCAGTGCGCGGCCACACCGAGCTCTGCATGACGGTGCATGTCATAGGTACGGATCTGCACCTCGAGCGCCCGACCGTCGCCCGCCAGCACCGCGGTATGCAGCGACTGGTAGTTGTTGCCCTTGGGCTTGGTGATGTAGTCGTCGAATTCCTTGGCGATCGGCTGCCAGATCTGATGCACGATGCCCAGCACCGTGTAGCAGTCCTTGATGTCGTCCACCAGCACCCGCAGCGCGCGGATGTCGAACACCTGCGAGAAATCGAGCCGCTTCTTCCGCATCTTGTTGTAGATGCTGTAGATGTGTTTGGCGCGCCCGGTGATCTCGGCCTGGATGCCGACGCCGGCGAGCTCGCTGCGCAGGCGCTCGATCGCATCCTGGATGAACTGCTCGCGTTCGATGCGGCGCTCGTCGAGCATCTTCGCGATGCGCTTGTAGGTCTCTGGCTCGATGAAGCGGAAGGACAGATCCTCGAGCTCCCACTTGAGCTGCCACACCCCGAGCCGGTTGGCGAGCGGCGCATAGATATCGAGGCTTTCACGCGCAATCTCGACCCGGGCGTCCCCCGGCAGATCGGTGTGGAAGCGCAGCGTCTGCGTGCGCGAGGCCAGGCGAACCAGCACCACGCGGATATCCTCGACCATCGCCAGCAGCATCTTGCGCAGCACTTCGGTCTGTGCGCGGATCTCGGGTGCGGTGGCATTGGTCGTGAGCCGGGTCAGCACCCGCAAGCCGTTCAGCCGGTGCAGGCCACGCACCAGATCGGCAACCGCACTGCCGAAGCGCGCGCCGATCTCCTCGGCGGGCTCATCGAGCTCCTCCCACGCCGCAAACAGCAGCGCCGCCAGCCGCGTCTCCGCATCGAGGCGCAGCGACGCGGCGATCAGGGCTGCCCCGATCGCATGCGTCCAGGTCGATTCGCCGGTACCGAGGACCTTGCCCTCGTACAGTTCGGCAATCCACTCCAATGCGGATTCAAGGCGGTCACGCTCGATCGGCGCGAGGCCGTCGGCGAGCTTGTCAATGGGCGGTGCGGTATCGCCCTGGGCGATGGCATGCGTCACGGAAACCATGGCGCCGATTATCCCACATTGGGCATCCGGAAGCGCTGCGGTAGCATACCGGTCAGCCACTCGGAACCTTTCCCGGATTCGTGCCTGCCGACGGCCCGCCCGCATGATGCTGAAGATGCTCCGCTCCCTGCTCGGCTTGCGGCCTGCCCCGCCCGAGGTCTGCTCCGACCAATGGGCGCGGGTCGAGGCCCGCCTGCCCTTCCTCGCCCGCCTGACAGCGGACGAGCGGGAACGCTTGCGCACGATGGCGCTCGAGTTTCTCCAGCGCAAGGAGTTTCACGGCGCCCAGGGTCTGGCGCTGAAAGACGACATGCTGCTGTCGATTGCCCTGCAAGCCTGCCTGCCAGTGCTCAACATCGGACTGCAGGCCTACGACGGCTGGGTGGGCGTGATCATCTATCCCGGCGACTTCGTGATCCCCCGCCAGGAGGTGGACGAAGCCGGCATACTGCACGAGTACGACGACGAGGTGCTCGGGGAGGCCTGGGAGGGCGGCCCGGTCCTGCTGTCCTGGTTCGAAGAGGACGACGGGCCGCAGGGCGTGAACGTCGTGATCCACGAATTCGCGCACAAGCTCGACATGGAGAACGGCGGCGTCGACGGCCTGCCCCGACTGCGCCCCGGCATGGCCCGCAAGGCTTGGGCAAGCGCCTTCGCCAGCGCCTACGATGCGTTCTGCGCCGAGGTCGAACGCGGTGTCGACACGGCCATCGACCCCTATGCTGCGGAAGACCCTGGCGAGTTCTTCGCGGTTGCGTCCGAAGTCTTCTTCGAAGCACCGGAAGTACTCCGCGACCGCTTCCCACAGGTCCATTCACAGCTCGCGCTCTTGTACGGCCTCGATCCCGCAGCACGCACCTTGGACCACGCGCGCCCATGAGCCTCCAACCTGCACGCAAACGCCTGCTGATCGTCCATCACACTCAGTCAGGCAACACTGGTCGGCTCGCCGAGGCCGTGCTGCGTGGTGCGCAACGGGTCGAGGAATGTGAATCGCAGCTCAAGCGCGCCTTCGACACCGGCACCGACGACCTGCTGGCGTGCGACGGCCTGCTCCTGGGAACCCCGGAGAACTTCGGCTACATGTCGGGCGCGCTCAAGGATTTCTTCGACCGCACCTACTACCCCTGCGAAGGCCGCCTCACCGGCTTGCCTTACGCGGTTTTCGTCAGCGCAGGCAACGACGGCACCGGCGCCGTGCGCGAGATCGACCGGATCGCCCGGGGGTATGGCTGGAAGACGGTCGCCGAGCCGCTGATCGTGCGCAAGGGCGTCAGCACCGGGGATCTGCTGCAGGCCGAGGCGCTCGGCGAGGCGATGGCGGCAGGACTGGCGATGGGTGTGTTCTGAGGGCCAGCCCCCGCGGCGCACACCTCGGACGACCGTCGTCACCGGTTCGTCACAATTCGCCTTTGCACACCGGACATCGCTGGCCTAAGCTTGAACCGTATTCGTCCCCGGGCGGCACCCGAGGTCGAATGCAACGGTCTTTCAGCAACGAAGGAGGTCTTATGGCCATCACCTGGATTCTGGTTGCCAACGCCAGCCTGGCGAAGCTCTATGCGAATCACGGCCCCAACAAGGGGTTGCAGCTGGTGAAGGAACTGATCCACCCGGAAAGCAGGCAGAAAAACGGCGATCTCGTCTCAGACCGCGCAGGCGCGATGGCCGGTAACGGAGGCGGCGGCTCGATGCAGCCGCAGACGCTACCCAAGCAGCACGAGGCCAAGGTCTTTGCACAGGAGATTGCCCAAACGCTCTACGACGGCCGTACCGCCAATGCATTCAAGCGTGCCATCCTGATCGCACCGCCCGCATTTATGGGGCTGCTCAACGCCGTCCTCGACGGCCCGACCGCGCAGATGGTCACCGACCGTTTCGAAAAGGACTACACCAAGACGCCCGAAGGAGAACTCGGGAAGCACCTTGGTTCCACCATTTTTCTGTGAGGGAGGGACTCGCGAACGCTTCGAACTTCATGGACCACATGCTGCAGGCCACGGGCCGGTGCAAAGGAGGACGTGTTTGAAGGTAGCGCAGAGGCTGAATCTTCACTGAAGTGAACAACACCTGAAGGGTGATCATGTCTCCACTCGTGAGACACCGGCCGATCGGGCCGATCCGGACGGGGCGCTGGGCGCCCCGTCACCCGTTTACACCTTGCTCCGACGAAGCCTCCCCACCGCTGGAGGAGGAAAGCGGCCAGCGCTGCAGGACGCGGTAGTGCGCCCCGCTGGGCAGCCGCTCGGAGGACACCAGCACGAAACTGTCGACCGGCCAGCGCAAGCCCGCCACCACTTCGGTCACCGGAGCGCGACGGGCATTGCGGACCAGCGTCACATGAGGCGCGAACCCGCGCGCCTCAAGGGAAAAGCCGGCGGCGCGCAGGCGGCCAGCGAGATCGTCTGCCAGCTTCGCAAGCGCCGCGGGTGTGCGGGACGTGCCGGTCCACAGTACGCGATGTCCGTGCCAGCTTCCGACGCAATCGAGTTCGATCGCAAAGCACTCTCCCCGCACGCCCGAGACCGCCGCCTCGATGCGCATGACCGAATCCGCGGGTACGTCGCCCAGGAAGGCCAGGGTCAGATGCAGGGTGTCGCGGCGCATCAGCCGTCCGCCGCAGTCCTCCTGCAGGCCGCATCCGCGTGCGTAGAGCGCAGCGGCGGTGGCGGCGGCGGGCCACAGCGCGAGGAAAAGCCGCAGGCGTGCGGAGACAGGGCGGACGCCCGGCCGCTCCCGCTCGGATGCCTGCGCTGCCGGCGCGGCCTCCCGTCTGGTCCGGGACGCCTTGCCGGCGCCGCCCTCAGGCATCCTGCGTGCGGGCAAGCAAGGCGACCACCTGGGCTGCGATGCCTTCGCCCCGCCCGGTAAAACCGAGCTTCTCGGTGGTCTTGCCCTTGATGTTGATCGCTGCGGCATCCATGGCGAGGTCGGCCGCGATGTTCGCGACCATGGCCGGTGCATGGGGGAGGATGCGCGGGGCCTTGCAGATCAGCGTGGCGTCCACGTTGACCACCTTCCAGCCTGCATCGCGCACGCGCGCAAACGCCTCACGCAGCAGCACCCGGCTGTCCGCACCCGCATGCGCGGGATCGGTGTCCGGAAACAGGCGCCCGATGTCGCCCAGCCCGGCCGCGCCGAGAATGGCATCGGTCAGCGCATGCAGCAGCACGTCCGCATCCGAGTGGCCCAGCAGGCCACGCTCGAAGGGGATGGTCACCCCACCGACGATCAGCGCGCGCCCCGGCACCAAGGCATGCACGTCGAAACCTTGTCCGACCCGGAATGGAACATTCATGGGGTATCACCTCTTCGGTTCTGGAGAATCCACTCGGCCAGATGCAGGTCGAGGGGATAAGTCACCTTCAGGTTGGTCGCATCGCCCTGGACGAGTCGCGGGCGCAGGCCGGCAGCTTCGATCGCGCTCGCCTCGTCGGTCACGTCCTTGTGCGCCTCCAGCGCCCGACGCAGCATCACATAGCGGAACATCTGCGGCGTCTGCGCCTGCCACAGGCTGTCGCGCGCCACGGTCTCGAGCACGTGCCGATGCGCATCGGCGCGCTTGAGCGTATCGGCCACCGGCACGGCGAGCAGCCCGCCGACCTCCTCGTGCGCGAGTTCTCGTATCAGCTTGTCCACGTGCCAGGCGGCCAGGCAGGGGCGCGCCGCATCATGGACCAGCACCCAGTCACCCGGCGCGGCCTCGGCGGCAATCGCGCGCAAGCCGCCCAGCACGCTGTCGGCACGCGTGGCGCCGCCGCAGAACAACGGCCTGAGCTTGGATCCGAGCGCCGACCAGTCGTAGTGGGCCCATTGCGCGTCATCGACCGAGAGCACGACGTAGACCACGTCGATCTCCGGCGCCTCGCACAGCACCGAAAGGGTGTGATGGATGAGCGGGCGGCCGAGCAGTTCGAGATACTGCTTCGGCTGCGGCGAGCCCATGCGCGAACCGTTACCGGCGGCAGGCACAATGGCGTAGTGGCGGGGGCGATGATTCTGCATGGCGCGCATTCTAGCCGCGCACGCGAGCGATCGCGCGCGGCGCGCCTATAATGGGCACGAACACCCCGTTTTCATTCAGGCAACCTTCCGCAGGATCCATCATGGCGCTCGCAGCGATCCGGCCGCCGGCGGTGGCCGGCCAGTTCTACCCCCGTGACGAACGCGTGCTGCGCACCCAGCTCGCCGAACTGCTCAACACTGCAGTGGGGCTGGACGCTCCCGGCGCACCCAAGGCGATCATCGTGCCGCACGCGGGCTACATCTATTCCGGCCCGGTCGCAGCAAGCGCGTACGCGCTGCTCACGCCGTTGCGCGAGCGTATCCGCCGCGTCGTCATGCTCGGCCCCACGCACCGCATGGCCGTGCCAGGCTTCGCCCTGCCCGCCGCGCAGGTATTCGCCACCCCGCTCGGCGAAGTGCCGCTCTCTCGCCAGGCATGGCTCGCGCTGCAAGCCCGGCGCGACGTGATCGTGGACGACCGCCCGCACGCCTTCGAGCACTGTCTCGAGGTACAGCTGCCCTTCCTGCAGATGGTGCTCGAGCGCTTCGAGATTGTTCCGATACTGGTGGGCGACGCCAGCACCGAGGCGACCGCCAGCGTGCTCGACAGCCTTTGGGGCGGTCCCGAGACGCTGATCCTCATCAGCTCCGATCTCTCCCACTATCTCGGCTACCGCGAAGCGCAGGCATCCGACCGTGCCGCCGTCGAGCAAGTGCTGGCACTACGACCCGGGCTCGACCACCAACAGGCCTGCGGCGCCACCCCGATCAACGGCTTGCTGCTCGCAGCACACAGCCATCCCCTGCAGGCCCATCTGCTGGACCTGCGCAACTCCGGCGACACGGCCGGCGACCGCTCCCAGGTCGTCGGCTACACCAGCATCGCCTTTTGTGAACTGGAACCCCCCAGCCATGCCCGACACTGATTTCGGCTCCATCCTGCTGCGACTTGCCCGCGCGGCCATCGCACACCGCCTGGGGCTTGGTCCCGCGCCGGCAGGCCCCGAAGATCCGCGCCTGCACGAGAAAGGCGCCACCTTCATCACCCTGCTCAAGGACGGCGAACTGCGCGGCTGCATTGGCAGCCTGCGCCGCTCGCGCGAACTGGGGGAGGACGTGATCGCCAACGCGGTAGCCGCCGCCATGGAAGACACGCGCTTCGGGCCGCTCGGCACGGACGAGTTCAGCGCCATCACGATCGAGGTGTCGGTCCTGTCCGAGCCGGAGTTCCTCGATTTCTTCGGTGAAGAGGAACTCCTCGCCCAACTGCGCCCAGGCGAAGACGGCCTGATCATCTTCTCCGGCTGCCGCAGCGCGACCTTCCTGCCACAGGTGTGGGATCAACTGCCCGAGCCACGCCAGTTCCTCGCTGCGCTCAAGCACAAGGCCGGTCTGCCGATGGACCGCGAGGTGGTCGAGCTGATGGCCGCGCGCTACCACGTACAGAAATGGAAGGAGACCGAACAGGAGGCCTCATGAACACCCAGCCCGAGCCTGCCAACGTGATCGGCAGCCGTTTTCCTGCGCGCTACTGGCAACGTCTGGACGACGGCCGCTTCCAGTGCGACCTGTGCCCGCGCCTGTGCAAGCTGCACGACGGCCAGCGCGGTGCCTGCTTCGTGCGCATGCGCGTAGGCGACGAGATGTTGCTCACCACCTACGGCCGCAGCTCGGGCTTCTGCATCGACCCGATCGAGAAGAAACCGCTCAACCACTTCTACCCCGGCAGCAAGGTCTTCTCCTTCGGCACGGCGGGCTGCAACCTGGCGTGCAAGTTCTGTCAGAACTGGGACATCTCCAAGTCTCGCGACATGGACACACTGATGGACCAGGCCTCACCGCAGGAGATCGTCGATACCGCGCTTCACTGGGGCTGCCACAGCGTCGCCTTTACCTATAACGACCCGGTGATCTTCGCCGAGTACGCCATGGATGTAGCCGACGCCTGCCATGCGGTCGGGCTGCAGACCGTAGCCGTGACGGCAGGCTACATCAGCGAATGCGCACGCAAGGATTTTTTCTCGCGTATGGACGCAGCCAACGTCGACCTCAAGGGCTTCACCGACGACTTCTACGTGAAGCTGTGCGGCGCGCACCTGCAGCCGGTGCTCGACACGCTGGTCTGGCTGCGTCACGAGACCGACGTGTGGGTGGAACTGACCACCCTGCTGATTCCGGGACAGAACGATTCCGATACCGAGTTGCGGGCGTTGTCGAACTGGGTGTACGACGAACTCGGGGCCGAGGTGCCACTACACTTCAGCGCCTTCCACCCCGACTTCAAGATGGTCGACCTTCCCCCCACGCCACCCGCAACCCTGCGCAGGGCGCGGCAGATCGCGCTCGATGCCGGCCTTCGCCATGTCTACACCGGCAACGTCCATGACACGGAGGGCGACACCACTCGCTGTGCCGCCTGCGGTGAGCCCGTGATCGTGCGCGACTGGTACGAGATTCGCAGCTACCGCCTGAACGCGCAGGGCGCCTGTCCGCGCTGCGGCGAGCGGCTCGCAGGCCGGTTCGGCCCGGTCGGCGCAGCGATAGACGAAGCCTTCGGCGCCCGCCGCATCCCCGTCTCCATCCACCGCCAGCCCAGCGCTGGCAGGCAGCTTTCGTGAAACTTCGCCACACCCCGGTCAGCATTTCATCGAACGGCGCCTGGCTCGACGGCGTGCTCGCCCATGCGCCGGACGTTCGCGGACTCGCGCTGTGCATCCATTCCCTCGGCCACCCTTCGCCCGATGCGCCGCCGCGCCCGCTCGAACTTGCGCTGCAGGCAGCGGGTTTTGCCACCATGACGGTGGATCTGCTCACACGGCAGGAGGCGATGCGCGACGCGGATGCCCCCTACAACATCCCCCGCCTCACCGATCGCATCCTCTCCGCGGTCGAATGGGCTGCGCATCAGCCGCCCCTGGTCAGCCTACCGCTCGGCCTGGTGGCCAGCGGCACAGGCTGCGCCGCCGCGGTACGCGCTGCGGTGCGCGCCCCGGACGCCTTCATCGCGATCTCCTGCCTGGATGGCCGCGCCGATCTGGCCGGTGCAGAGCCCCTGCGCGCGGTGCGCACGCCCGTGCGCCTGATCATCCGCCCCGGCAGCGCGGAGGCGAGCATCCTGGAAACGGCCTACCCTTTGATGAAGGGCGCCCACCACTGGCTCGCCCTTCCACCGGCACGAGATGCACACGAGCAGGAGCTGTTTGCCGCAAGAGCAGCCGCGGCCTGGCTGCGGCAGCACCTGCCTCCGGAGGAAGGTGCCGCCCCGGACTGAGCCGGACCTCAGTCGCGGAACACCACCCACTCCTCAAGCGGCGCACGCTCGGTTCTGAGCCTGTTCTCGGGCGCGTCCGGGTCCGCGTAGCCCAGGGACATCCCGCAGATCAGGGTTTCGTTGTCGGGAATTCCGAGTTCCGGGCGAAGGATGCGGTGGAACTGGATCAACGCCGCCTGCGGGCAGGTATCGAGGCCGCGCGCCTTGGCAGCCAGCATCACGTTCTGCAGGAACATGCCGTAGTCGAGCCAGGAACCCTGTTCCATGACACGATCGACCGTGAAGATCAGCCCGACCGGCGCATCGAAAAACTTGTAGTTGCGCGCGAACTGCTCGTGCATCCGCTTCGCATCCCCCTTCTGGATCCCGAGCAAGCCATACAGATCGAGGCCGACCTTGCGCCGACGGTCGATGTAGGGGGAGATCCACTGCTTCGGGTAGTACTGGTACGGATCGGTGTGGGTGGCCGCCTCTTCAGGGTCGTCGAAGGCCGCGAGCAGTCTGGCCGTGACCCTCGCCTTGGCGTCGCCCGTCAGCACCCAGGCCTTCCAGGGCTGGATGTTGGTGCCCGAGGGCGCACGCGAGGCCACGGCAAGAATCTCGGCGATGGTTTCTTTCGGAACGGTGCGCGGCAGGAAGGCGCGGCAGGAATGGCGGCTGTCGATGACCTGGTCGACGGCGGACTGAAGCGGAGTGGTCATGATTGCAATCTCTCGTTGAGCCTGTGATGAATGAAAGCCTTCTTGGCGCGAAGACCTATGGTGTGTCCACATGCCGTTCACGTCAACGTGAGCGTGAGGCGGAGGGCGGGACGCGCAATCGCGCATGAACGAGCTGTGGCTCTCCTATAATTACGCATTCCGATCGCACGACCCCCACGCCCTACGCGGGCGTCGTGCCGTGCTTTAGACGCAGCCCTCATGCCCAACACCCTCGACTCTCTCCTGTCACGCCTCGCCACCGACAAGCTGCCCAAGCCGGGCGCCCGCCTGGACCTTGCTCCGCTCGCAGGCTCCGCCGACGCGCTCGCGATCGCCCAGCTCGCCAGCCGCGGCCGCATGCTGGTGGTGATCACCGCCAACCCGCTCGACGCCCAGCGCCTGCAAGACGAGATCGCCTGGGTCGCCCCTGGCCTGCGCGCGCACCTGCTGCCCGACTGGGAGACCCTGCCCTATGACAATTTCTCCCCTCACCAGGACCTGATCTCCGAGCGCCTGTCGACGCTCTACGCGATCAGCCGCGGCGAGACCGACCTCGTGCTGGTGCCGGCCTCGACCGCGCTCTACCGCATGGCGCCGCCGAACTATCTGGCCGCCTACACCTTCTTCCTCAAGCAGGGCGAGCGGCTGGATGTGGAGCAGTTCAAGGCACAGATGGCGCTCGCCGGCTATGCACACGTGACGCAGGTGGTGAGCCCGGGCGAGTTCTCGGTGCGCGGCGGGCTGGTGGACCTCTTCCCGATGGGCTCGCCCTTGCCCTTCCGCATCGACCTCTTCGACGACGAGGTCGAGAGCATCAAGACCTTCGACCCCGACACCCAGCGCACGGTCTACCCGACCAAGGAGATCCGCCTGCTGCCGGCGCGTGAGTTCCCGCTCGACGACAAGGGCCGCACGCGCTTTCGCAGCCGCTTCCGCGAGACCTTCGAGGGCGATCCGACGCGCGCCTCGATCTACAAGGACGTCTCCAACGGCATCGCGCCCGCCGGCATCGAGTATTACCTGCCGCTGTTCTTCGACGAGACTGCGACCCTGCTCGACTACCTGCCCGCCGAGACACCGGTGCTGCTGCACGGCGACGTACCGGCGGCGATCGCCGAGTTCTGGAAGGACACGCGCTCGCGCCACGACCTGCTGAAGGGCGACCGTACCCGCCCTGTGCTGGCACCCGAGCAGCTCTTCCTCACCGACGAGGCGTTCTTCGTCGCGCTGAAGAACCTTTCGCGCCTGAGCATCGGTGCCGAGGCGAGCGCCGAAACCCCCGATGCGCTCGCCCTGCCCCCGCCCGCGGTCGCGGTCGAGCGCAAGGCCACCGACCCGCTGCACAAGTTGAAGACCTTCCTCGACGGCTTCGACGGCCGCGTGCTGCTGCTATCGGACTCGCCCGGCCGGCGCGAGACCATGGCCGAGTTCTTTGCCGAATACGGCGTCAAGCCCGAGGCCAGCACCGATTTCGGCGCCTTCCTCGATGGCGACGCCCGCCTCGCGCTCGGCGTCGCGCCGCTCGCGCGCGGCTTCGTACTGCCGGCTGCCAAGCTCGCGGTGCTGACCGAGACCGAGCTCTACGCCGCCACCGCGCGCAACCGCGTGCGCCGCGACGCGCGCAAGGCCGCCACCATGGAGGGCTGGCTGCGCGACCTGTCGGAGCTGAAGGTCGGCGACCCTGTGGTGCACGTCTCGCACGGCATCGGCCGCTACCTCGGCCTCCTCCACATGAACCTGGGCGAGGGCGACACCGAGTTCCTGCACCTGGAATACAACGGCGGCGACAAGCTCTACGTACCGGTGTCGCAGCTGCACGTGATCACCCGCTACGCCGGCGCCGACCCAGAGGCCGTGGACCTGCACCGCCTCGGCTCGGGCCAGTGGGAGAAGGCGAAGAAGAAGGCGGCGATGCAGGTGCGCGACACCGCCGCCGAGCTGCTCGCGCTCTACGCCCAGCGCGCCGCGCGCCCGGGCCACCGCTTCGACTTCAAGCAGCACGACCTGGAGGCCTTCGCCGAGGGCTTCGGCTTCGAGACCACACCCGACCAGCAGTCGGCCATCGACGCGGTGGTGAGCGACATGAAGTCCGGCCGCCCGATGGACCGCCTGGTGTGCGGCGACGTCGGGTTCGGCAAGACCGAGGTCGCGTTGCGCGCCGCCTTCATCGCGGTCGCCGACGGCAAGCAGGTGGTGGTGCTGTGCCCGACCACCCTGCTCGCCGAGCAGCACTACCAGACCTTCGCCGACCGCTTCGCCGACTGGCCGATCAAGCTCGCCGAGCTGTCGCGCTTCAAGTCCGCCAAGGAACAGGCCGAAGCCCTGCAGCAACTGTCCGAAGGCAAGGTCGACATCATCATCGGGACCCACCGCCTGCTGCAGAAGGACGTCCTCTTCAAGCGCCTCGGACTGGTGATCATCGACGAGGAGCACCGCTTCGGCGTGCGCCAGAAGGAGGCCTTGAAGCAGCTGCGCTCCGAGGTCGACATCCTTACCCTCACCGCCACCCCGATCCCGCGCACGCTGGGCCTGGCGATGGAGGGCCTGCGCGAGTTCTCGGTAATCGCCACACCGCCGCAGAAGCGGCTGTCGATCAAGACCTTCGTGCAGCCGTCCAGCCGCGGCGTGATCCGCGAGGCGGTGCTGCGCGAGTTCAAGCGCGGCGGGCAGGTGTACTTCCTGCACAACGAGGTCGACACCATCGACAACATGAAGGACGACCTCGAGGAGTTGCTGCCCGAGGCGCGCATCGTCGTCGGCCACGGCCAGCTCCCCGAGCGCGAGCTCGAGCGTGTGATGCGGGACTTCACCCAGCAGCGCGCCAACCTGCTGCTGTGCACCACCATCATCGAGACCGGCATCAACATCCCCACCGCCAACACCATCCTCATCAACCGCGCCGACCGCTTCGGCCTGGCGCAATTGCACCAGCTGCGCGGCCGCGTCGGCCGCAGCCATCACCAGGCTTACGCCTACCTGCTGACCATGCCGGGCGCCAAGCCCACCGCGCAGGCGCAAAAACGGCTGGAGGCGATCGCGATGATGGAAGACCTCGGCTCGGGCTTCTACCTGGCGATGCACGACCTCGAGATCCGCGGCGCCGGCGAGGTGCTGGGCGAGAACCAGTCGGGTGAGATCCAGCAGGTCGGCTTCAGCCTGTACACCGAAATGCTCAAGCGCGCGGTCAAGGACCTGCAGGCCGGCAAGGAGCCCGACCTGTCGCAGCCGCTGGAGGTGGTGTCCGAGATCAACCTGCACACCCCCGCCCTGCTCCCCACCGACTACTGCCCCGACGTGCAGGAGCGCCTGACGCTCTACAAGCGCCTGGCCAACTGCGAGCTGGAAGAAGACCTGCGCGCGCTGCAGGAGGAACTCATCGACCGCTTCGGCGAGTTGCCGCCCCAGACCGCCGCACTCATCGAGACCCACCGCCTGCGCATGCTGGTGAAGGACTACGGGGTGAACAAGCTGGACGCCTCGGACGCGCAGATCAGCGTGCAGTTCGCCAAGGACGCACCGATCGACCCGGTCAAAGTCATCTTCCTGATCCAGAAGGACCGCAGCACCAAGATGGCCGGCCCCGAAAAGCTGGTGCGTCGCGTGAGCCTGCCCAACCTCAAGGAGCGGGTGAAGGCGGTGAAGGACCTGCTGGATGCGGTGAAGGCGGGATAGCCCGGGCGCAGGCGCCGGTCTGGCGCCTGGCAGACACTGCGGATGAGGGCGCGCATCGGACCCGCCCTCCTTCCCAGAGCCACGCTCTCTGACACCATTCGCTAGCCGGACCCGGCGGGAAGCGCTTAACATCGCGGCGTTACCGTTTCGTTGCGCACCGGTGCGCCCCCGATGATCAAGGTCTACCGCAAACCACCTCAAGCCTTCCCTACAGAAAGCGCCTTCTTCCGCCTGCCCGGCACCTTGCTGATGGTCCTGGACGAGGACTGGAACGTTCAGATGATGAGTGAGGCCTGGAACGATGTCCTCGGAATCGATCAGACGGCCCTGCGCTGGCGCCCATTTGCCGCACTCATCCACGACGCTGACCGCAACGGCGTCCGTGACCGCCTCTCGCAACTCGACGAGAACAAGACCACCCTGCGTTTCTCCTGCCGTTGCCGCCACGCCGATGGCCACTACGTCGGTCTCGCCTGGAGCGTCAATCTCGACCGCGAACACCGTCTCTACTATGTCTCCGCGCACGAAACCGGCGTGCGCCTGAGCACCGATGCGGGCGGTCTGCCGGAGGTGCTGATCGACGGCCTCACAGGGCTTCCCAACCGTGGGCTCTTCGTCGATCGCATCGGACACGCCATCCAGCGTGCCCGGCGGGACAACGACTCCCGGTTTGCAGTCATCCATTGCGGCATCGACCGCTTCAGCGTCATCAATCACAGCCTGGGCAACCGCATCGGCGATCTGCTGCTGGTCGAACTCGCGAACCTGCTGCGGCGCTCCACTCGTCCCACCGACATGGTGGCCCGGCTGGGTGGCGACGAGTTCGGCATCCTGCTGGAGGACATCCGCGACGAGACCTCGCCCATCCGCGTGATCAAGCGCCTGCAAGCGCAGTGCACGCTGCCCTTCGAACTCCACGCGCAGGAGGTCGTCGCCAGCCTGTCGGCGGGCATGACCCTGTCCGCACCGGAGTATGAGGAGGCCGATGCAATGCTGCGCGACGCGGGCATGGCCCTCAAGCGCGCCAAGACGCAAGGAGGTGGCGCCCATGTGATCTTCGATCGCAAGCTGCATGAAGAGGCGTTCAACCGGCTGGATCTCGAACTCGATCTGCGACGCGCCCTGGAGCGCAACCAGATCGAGGTGTATTACCAGCCCATCGTACGGGTGAGAGACCGGCGGCTGGTGGGCTTCGAGGCCCTGGCACGCTGGAACCACCCCGAAAGAGGCCTCATCGCGCCGGCCCGCTTCATCCCGCTGGCCGAGGAAAGCGGCCTCATCGTACCGATCGGGCGCTGGATCCTGGAGCGCGCCTGTACCGACCTCAAGCGCTGGCAGAGCGCGCATCCTCGCCGCCCGGCGCTGACCGTCAGCGTGAACCTTGCCGCACGCCAGATTGCCTATCCCGACCTGCTCAAGGACATCCGCCAGAGTCTGCGCCAAAGCGGGCTCGCACCGCGCCATCTGAAGCTGGAGATCACCGAAAGCGCGATGATGGATGACGCCGAGCGTGCCATCGAACTCTTCGTTGCGCTCAAGCGTTCGCGCTTGAAGTTGTTGCTCGACGATTTCGGCACCGGGTATTCCTCGCTGTCCTACCTTCACCGACTGCCGATCGATGCGCTGAAGATCGACCGTTCCTTCATCGAGCACATCGACACCCGCCCCACCGATCGCAGCTTCGTCGAGACCATCCTCAGTCTTGCCCGGCAGCTCAACCTCGAGGTGATCTGCGAAGGCGTCGAGCGCGTCGAGCAGGAAACCCTCCTGCACGCGCTCGGCACAAGCCATGTCCAAGGCTTCATGTACTCGCGCCCGGTCACGGCCTCCCAGGCCGAGATGCTGATCCTTCAGGACCTCAAGCACCCTGGTCACTTTCTCCCGGAGAGTTGCCCGCCACAAACGGGCGCATCTCACCCAGGGTGCGCCGCCCCAGCCTGACACACGCGCACACCCGACAGATGCTCATCAACTGTACCGCCTACCAGCGCGGCCACAAGCTCGCCGACATCCCGGTCGAAGCCATCCGCGAAACCCTCCAGCAGGGCGACACCTTTGTCTGGGTCGCGCTCAAGGACGCCACGCCGGAAGAGCTTGCGCGGATGAAGGAAGAGTTCGGCCTGCACGAACTCGCCATCGAGGATGCAAACCACCGCCACCAGCGCCCCAAGGTCGAGGAGTACGACGACGAACTGTTCGCGGTCATGCATCTGATCGAGGAGAAGGAAGGCAAGCTCGAGGTCGGCGAGGTGCACGTCTTCGTCGGCGCCAACTACGTCCTTTCAGTGCGCAACAACCATGCGCGCGACTTCCTCGGCGTGCGGGCGCGCTGCGAGCGCGAACCAAAGATGCTCGCCAAGGGCCCCGGCTACGTGCTTTACGCGCTGATGGACGCCGTGGTCGACGGCTATTTCCCGCTCATCGAAAGGCTCGAGACCGAGGTCGAGACACTGGAGGACCGGATCTTCACCAAGGGCGCGGCCCGCTCCAACATCCGGCGCCTGTACCGGCTCAAGCGCAAGGTCACGATGCTCAAGCATGCGGTGATGCCGCTGCTGGAAGCCGCCGGCAAGCTGCACAGCGGGCGCGTACCCGAAGTCTGCGCCAAGAGCCGGCACTATTTCCGCGACGTGTACGACCACCTCGCCCGCATCAACGCCTCGCTCGAAAGCATCCGCGAGACCATCGGCACCGCAATCCAGGTGAACCTGTCCATGGTCACGATCGACCAGACCGAGATCAGCAAGCGGCTCGCAGCCTGGGCCGGCATCTTCGCGGTCGCCACGGCCTTCGCCGGCATCTGGGGCATGAACTTCGCCCACATGCCCGAGCTTGAGTGGAGATACGGCTACCTGTTCGGCCTTGGCATCATCGCCAGCGCAAGCGGATTTCTCTGGTGGCGCTTCCGCAAGGCGAAGTGGCTGTAGAAAGACCGCAGCGCTGCACGCCGAGTTGCCTTCCTTGATGCGTGGGGCGCTTGCTCAACGCCGAGGCCATGCCTTGGGCTACACACCAACAAGTACGCAAGTCGGACATTCTCGGCCTGGGGCACTTCGTCATGCGCCCTGGCGCACGGGGTACGAAACACTAGCCTGGCTGAGACACCGCCAGCTTGAGCCCGAAGCCGAGGAACACGACGCCGGCGAGCCGATCGAGCGCGGCAACTACGGCAGGCTTCTGCAGGAAGCGGACCGAGCGCCGTGCAAGTGCAATCAGCAGCACGAACCACAGCACCGACATCGCCACATGGATCGCCGCGAGCAGGAAGCTGAACCCAGCCATACCTGCCCCTGCCGGCACGAACTGCGGCAGCAGGGTCAGATAGAAAATGCCGACCTTGGGATTGAGCGCATTGGTCAGGAAACCCTTGGCGAAGGCCGAGCCCACGGTCTCACCGCTTGCCGCAAGCGCAGGCGCGTCGGCTCGCAAGCCCCGGCTCCGCAGCAGCAGCACGCCCTGCCACACGAGGTAGGCGGCACCGAGCAGCTTCACGATGGTGAACACCGTGTCCGACGCCGCCAGCAGCGCCCCCAGCCCGGTCGCCACGACCGCCCCCCAGAGCAGGCAGCCGGCCGCGATCCCGAGCGCTGCGCCCAGTCCGCGCCGCGCACCGGCAGAAATCGACATGCGCAATACCAGCGCGGTGTCGATGCCGGGCGTCGCCGCCAGCACGAGGGCGGCAAGCGTGAAGGCGAAGAGGCTCTGTTCTACGGTCATGGCGAGCAGGAAATCCGCCGCGGAGTATAGCGCACGGCCACAGGCTCACCATTCGCCTGCGGCATGCAGCGCCCGGATCTCACCATGGCGGAAACAATCCACCACGTGGTCATTAACCATGCCCACCGCCTGCATGAAAGCGTAGCAAACGGTCGGCCCGACGAAGCGAAAGCCCATCCGCTTGAGCTCGCGGCTCATGGCTTTCGATTCGGCCGTCTCGGCCGGCACGTCGGCGAGCGTCTCCCGCGCACCATCCTGTGGCGCGCCATCAACGAAGCGCCAAAGAAGCGCATCGAGCGAACCGAAACGCTCACGCGCCGCGAGCGTTGCCCGTGCATTCGCAATCGCCGCCTCGACCTTCAGCCGGTTGCGCACGATCCCCGGGTCGGCAAGCAGCCGCGCCACATCCTCTTCCGTGTAGCGTGCGACGCGTTCGGCGTCAAAATCGTCGAACACCCGGCGATAGTGGGCCCGCTTCTTAAGGATCGTGATCCAGCTCAACCCCGCCTGCGCCCCTTCGAGCACCAGCATCTCGAACAGGTGGCGGTCATCGTGATTGGGCACGCCCCACTCGGCGTCGTGATAAGCCACGTACAGGGGGTCGGTGCCACACCAGGCGCAGCGTTGGGACATGGTAGATCTCTCCGGAAACGAAGCGAGGCGATCCTGTGGGGCGCTCAGCCCCTGCGCTGCGCCGATGCATGCAGCAGGCGATCGAGGCGGTTCGCGAAGCTCTGCCGGTCGGCCATGCTGAACGGCGGGGGGCCGCCGGTATCGACCCCGGTGCTGCGCAGGGTGTCCATGAAGTTGCGCAGGTCGAGCAGCTCGCGGATGTTCTCCTTGCCATACAACTCGCCCTTGGGCGACAGGGCGTGGGCATCGCGGGCGACGACGTCGGCAGCGAGCGGGATGTCGGACGTGATCACCAAGTCGCCAGCCTGCACGTGGGCGGCGATGTACTTGTCGGCCTCATCGAAGCCGCCGGGCACCTGAATCATACGGACCTGGGGCAAGGCGGGTACGCGCAGGTACTGGTTGGCGACCAGAGTGAGCGCACCTCCGGTGCGCTCGGCGGCCCTGAACAGGATGTCCTTGATGACGGCGGGACAGGCGTCGGCGTCTACCCAGATATGCACGGCATTCCCTTCATGATCGACTGGCAGGCTGCTCCGCTCCGGCACAGCCCCGGGAGGGCGGCCACTCGCCCCAATGAGGGCTGAACTTTATCCCAAAGGCACATACCTCGCATCCGGCCCGCCAGCGCCCACCCACCTGGACACCCTCGCGCGCGCGTCGAGGCGCCGCCAAATCCGCGTCAAATCCGCAACGACATCGCCCATCGCGGGCGCTACAATTGCAGGCTTTCCAGGCCGCAATCCGGAGCCCTCAGCAATGCCGCTCACCCAGACCGAAAACCTCAACGTCCTCGCGTTCGACCACATGCCCTCGCCCGACGAGATCAAGGCGCACGTGCCGCTCACCGAGCCCGCGGCCGCTTCGGTCGTGGCCGGGCGGCGGGCGGTCATGGACATCCTCGACCGCAAGGATCCGCGGGTGTTCGTGGTGGTCGGCCCGTGCTCGATCCATGATCCCGAGGCGGGCCTCGACTACGCGCGCCGGCTGAAGAAGCTGGCCGACGAGGTTTCGGACGTGCTGCTGCTGGTGATGCGCGTGTACTTCGAGAAGCCGCGTACCTCCACCGGCTGGAAGGGCTTCATCAACGATCCGTTCATGGACGACTCCTTCCGCATCGACGTGGGCATGGAGCGCGCACGCAGGTTTCTGCTCGACGTGTGCGAGATCGGCCTGCCCACCGCCACCGAGGCGCTCGACCCGATCGCACCGCAGTATTACGGCGACCTGATCTCGTGGACCGCGATCGGCGCGCGAACCTCGGAATCGCAGACCCACCGCGAGATGGCTTCGGGCCTGTCGACACCGGTCGGATTCAAGAACGCCACCGACGGCGACCTCGAGGTGGCGATCAACGCGATCCTCTCGGCGGGCAGCCCGCACAGTTTCCTCGGCATCAACGGCAAGGGACAGTCGGCGATCACCCGCACCCGCGGCAACCGGTACGGCCACGCCGTGTTGCGTGGCGGTGGCGGCCGCCCCAACTACGACACCGTGTCGATCTCGCTCGCCGAGCAAGCGCTGGCCAAGGCCAAGCTGCCAAAGAACATCGTGGTCGACTGCTCGCACGCCAACTCGTGGAAGAAACCGGAGTTCCAGCCGCTGGTGATGAAAGACGTGATGCACCAGATCCGCGAAGGCAACCAATCCGTGGTCGGGCTGATGATCGAGAGCAACCTCGAGGCGGGCAACCAGCCCATCCCGGCTGATCTATCGCAGCTCAAGTACGGTTGCTCGGTCACGGACGCCTGCGTGGGCTGGGAAACCACCGAAGAGATGATCCGCAACGCCGCGGCCGTACTGCGCGACGTGCTGCCCCGCGCGGAGCGACACGCATGAACCTGGTCGTGCTGGCCGGCGACGTCGACAGCGCCGCGCTGAAGAACGTCGCCAAGCTCACCGAGGCACGCGAGGTCGAGCAGATCACCACGCGCTCCTTCCGCCTCGTGGGCGCAAAGCCCCACGAGGGGTTGGTGGCCGCATGCGCCGAGGGCGGACTGGACCACGTGTGGCTGCCCGAAGGTCGCAAGCTGGGCGATTTCGGCCTCTTCGTCACCGACATGGACTCGACCCTGATCAACATCGAGTGCATCGACGAGATCGCCGACATGCAGGGTCTCAAGCACGAGGTTGCGACGATCACCGAGGCCGCAATGCAGGGCGAGATCGATTTCCGCGAATCACTCACCCGCCGCGTGGCGCTGCTCGCCGGGCTGCCGGAGACGGCGCTGGCCGAGGTGTTCGATCACCGTCTGCAGCTGAACGCGGGCGCCGAGCGCCTGCTGCAGGGCTTGCAGCGCGCCGGCATCCGCACCGTACTGGTTTCGGGCGGATTCACCTACTTCACCGAGCGCCTGAAGGCGCGGCTGGGCTTCGATCACGCCTATGCCAACGAGCTTGAGATCATCGACGGCAAGCTCACCGGCAAGGTCGTTGGCGACATCATCGATGGCGAGGCCAAGGCGGCCCATCTGGAGCGCGTACGCGACGAGCTCGGGCTCAAACCCGAGCAGGTGATCGCAGCGGGCGACGGAGCCAACGACATCCCCATGCTGCGTGCAGCGGGCTTCGGCGTCGCCTTCCGCGCCAAACCCGTGCTGCGTGACGTGGCGCACTGCTGCCTGGATCACACCGGGCTCGACGGCATCCTCGACATTTTCGGCGGCTGACGCTCGCGCGCGACGGGCGTTTCGTGGGCAGCGCAATCCGCCTCAGCGCGCACCCTGCCTCAGCCCCCCCTGCCTCAGTGCCCCTCCTCCATCAAGCGCCCGGCCTGCATGCGCAGCATGCGCCCGCAGCGGCGCGCGAGCGATTCGTCGTGGGTGACGAGGATCAGCGTGGTCCCCGCCTCGCGGTTGAGGCTGAACATGAGTTCGATGATCGACTTGCCGGTCTCCGCATCGAGGTTGCCGGTGGGTTCGTCGGCCAGCAGCACGCGCGGATTGGGTGCAAAGGCGCGCGCCAGGGCGACGCGCTGCTGCTCACCACCGGAAAGGTGCTTCGGATAGTGGCGAAGCCGGCTGCCCAGGCCCACCCGCTCGAGCCACTGCGTGGCCACCGTGCGTGCCGCATCCGCACCGGCCAGCTCCAGCGGCAGCATCACGTTCTCCAGCGCGGTCAGCGCCGGCAGTAGCTGAAAGGACTGAAACACGAAGCCGATCGCCTCGCCGCGCAACGCGGCGCGCGCATCCTCGTCGAGCGCGAACAGGTCCTGCCCCTGCAAGCGCACCGTGCCGCGGGCGGGAACATCCAGCCCGGCGAGCAATCCCAGCAGCGTCGACTTACCCGAACCGGAGGCGCCCACGATGGCGACCGACTCGCCCGCGGACACCGCAAACCGGATGTCCTGCAGAATATGCAGGTCGCCCTGGCCATCGGCCAGCCTCACCTGTTTGCTCAGGCCATCGACCTCGATGACCGGACTGGAGTGCTCAATGCCGCTGCGATTCATCGCTACCTTCGTGTTCATGTTCTTCTTCGCCGCCACCGTTCAGGCGGCGACCATCCTCGTGTGGGGCGACAGCCTGTCGGCCGGCTACGGACTGGAAAGGGGCCAGGAGTGGCCAGCCCTGTTGCAGACGCGCCTGGCCGAGAAAGGTTTCAATCATCAGGTCGCCAACGGCAGCGTCTCGGGCGAGACCTCCTCCGGCGGCCGCTCGCGCCTGCCCGCCGCACTTGCCGAGCACGCCCCCGACATCCTGATCCTCGAACTCGGCGCCAACGACGGACTGCGCGGCCTCCAGCCGCAAGTGCTGGAGGACAACCTGCGCGCGATGATCACCGAGGCACGCGAGGCCGGCGCCCGTGTGCTGCTCGTCGGCATGCAGATGCCCCCCAACTACGGCCCCTTCTATACCCGCCGCTTTGCTGCCGTCTACCAGAACCTGGCCAAAAAAGAGGACGTACCCTTCGTTCCCTTCCTGATGGACGGCTTCGCCGACCGCCCGGAGCTGTTCCTGGCCGACGGCATCCACCCCACGGCCGAGGCGCAGACGCTGATCCTGGACACCGTCTGGGCAGGATTGCAGCCGATGCTCTCTAGCCCCCACGCGAAAGCCCGCTGAAGTTGCCGCGCGGGAGGCCTCCAAGGCACATCGGCCGCGAGGCTACCTTCAGCGGACCACTACCCGCGCCACGCCCGCCTGCATCTCGCCGATCACCACCCCCGGCTCGCCCTGCGCTTCCACGATTGCGGCCTGCACCGCCTCGACCGCCCCGGGCGCGCACGCGATCAGCAGTCCGCCCGAGGTCTGCGGGTCGGTGATCAGCTTGCGCTGCCATTCCGGCGCATCCGCGGCCAGTTCGACCCCCGTGCCGTAGCTCGCCCAGTTGCGCGTCGACGCGCCGGTGGCCACGCCCGCCATGACCAGCGCACGCGCCTCGTCGATCACTGGCAGCGCATCGAATCGCACCACGCCCGTCAGGGAAGCGCCGCGGCACATCTCGAGCAAATGACCGGCCAGTCCGAAGCCGGTGACGTCGGTCACCGCATGCACGCCATCGATGTCCGCGAGCTTGCCGCCGGCGCGGTTCAGCGTCGTCGTCCAGCGCACCATCTGCGCGTAGCCCTCAGCGGACAGCATGCCCTTCTTCAGGCCACCGGACAGGATGCCGATGCCAAGCGGCTTGGAGAGGATCAGCACGTCGCCCGGCTTCGCCCCCGCATTGGTACGCACCCGCTCGGGGTCGACAACACCCAGCGCCACGAGCCCGTAGATCGGCTCCAGCACATCGATCGAGTGCCCGCCCGCGAGCGGGATGCCCGCGTCGCGGCACACGTCCGCGCCCCCCCTCAGGATCTCGCCGATCACCTCCGCCGGCAGCTTGTCCAGCGGCATGCCGACGATCGCGAGCGCGAGGATGGGGGTCGCGCCCATCGCGTAGACGTCGGAAAGCGCGTTGGTGGCGGCGATGCGGCCGAAATCGCGCGGATCATCGACGATGGGGGTGAAGAAGTCGGTGGTGGCGACGATGGCCTGGCGCTCGTTGAGCTTGTACACCGCGGCGTCGTCGGCGGTATCGGTGCCCACGAGCAGCTCGGGCGGCACCAGCCCGGCCGGCATGCTGGCGAGCAGTTCGGAGAGCACGGCGGGCGCGATTTTGCAGCCACAGCCGCCGCCATGGGAGAATTCGGTCAGTTTGATCTGATTCATGTTCTGAAAAGGAGAAAGCGGCTGACTGCGCGCAAGGCGCCCGCAGCCGCGTGAGCATCATGCAGAAAGGCGTGGCGACCGTAGCACAGCTGTCCGGGTTTGACGAGATCATCGATGCGCGCACGCCTGCGGAGTTCGCAGAGGATCACATTCCCGGCGCAATCAACCTGCCCGTGCTCGATGACGCGCAGCGCATCGTGGTGGGCACGATGTACAAGCAGCAGTCCGCCTTCGACGCGCGCCGCCTTGGCGGCGCGCTGGTGGCGGCAAACATCTCGCGCCACATGCTGGAGAAGCTCCAGCACAAGCCGAAGAACTGGCGCCCGTTGATCTACTGCTGGCGCGGCGGCCAGCGCAGCGGCTCATTCACCACCTGGCTGCGCATGGTGGGCTGGGATGCATGCCAGCTCGAGGGCGGCTACAAGTCCTTCCGCCACCACGTCATCGCCGAGATCGAGCGCATCACCCAGCAGCTCGACCTGCGCATCGTCAGCGGCCCCACCGGCAGCGCCAAGACGCGCATCCTCGAGGCGCTCGCCGCCGAAGGCGCACAGGTGCTTGACCTCGAAGACCTGGCCGCGCACAAGGGCTCGGTGCTCGGCGCCCTGCCCGACCGCCCGCAGCCTGCGCAAAAGCGCTTCGAAACCCTGCTGTGGGACAGGATGCGCCGGCTCGACCCGGCACAGCCGGTGTTCGTGGAAGCCGAGAGCCGCAAGATCGGCCTTGTCTTCGTGCCCGAGCCACTGATCCTGGCCATGCGTCGCGCACCGTGCATCCTGGTCGACGCCACGCGCGAGGCGAGGCTCGCGTTCCTGGTCCGTGACTACGCCTACCTCGGTGACGATGTCGCCGCGCTGCAGGACAAACTGCACCGGCTGCGCGAACACCAGAGCCGCGAAACCCTGGAGCGCTGGAAGGCGCTCGCCGCAACCCACGCGCTGCCCGAACTCTTCGGCGAACTCATCGACCTGCACTACGACCCGCTCTACAACCGCTCGCAGCACACAAACTACGCCGGCTACGCCGACGCCCTGCGGGTGCAGAGTGCCGATCTCGGTGATGGAGGCATCCGCGAAATCGCACAACGCATCCTGGCGCAGCACGCCGCACCGCCCACCTCTCCGGACGCAGGCTGAAACTGCGCGCCGGGAGCACGGCAACTGCGCAGACTCACGGCAGCGCGGGCAGCCTGTATCCCTCTCCGCCACCACCTGCGTGCACCGCGCACAGACGCTGCACCACGGCGGGCCGTGGACGGGCAACCTCTCCCTGTTCGAAGGCGACCACGGTCCATGCCTCATCCAAGCGCTGCAGCAGCTCTCCCGGTCGCAGCAGGAAATCCGGATTGGAGGGCTTGCCGAAGCGCTCATTGCCGCGCATGAAGGTCTCGTACAGCAACACGCCGCCCGGGCGCACCGATGCGAGGAGCGCCTCAAAATGCGGCCGGAAGAGGTAGTTGCTCACCAGCACGACATCGAACGACTCCCCATCCAGCGGCCAGGCCTTGGCCTCCAGGTCCAGAACCCGGGTTTCCACGCCCTCGAGTCCCTGCAGGTGCGACAGTGCCTCGACATCCCGGTCCACCGCCACCACCTTCAGGCGGTTCGCGGCACACCAGCGCGTGTGGCGGCCCGATCCGCAGGCCAGGTCCAGCACCCGCCCTCCGGGGGGCAGCAAGGGCGTGAAGCGGACGACCCATGGCGATGGCTCACCGGTCGGGAGATGCGCGTCGTGGCTCGAAATCGGAGAAGGCGCCGGGTGCATGGATTCGCTCGGTTCGGGTTGAAGGCCGAGGCCATTCTAGCGCCGCAGCAACCCGGTTGGCGCGGCACGGGACAGCCTCCATGTGCTTCCGCGTGCGTGCTTCTACGGCCTGCGAATTCGCACGTACTGTCGTAAAGTGCACAAAAAGCGACAGGTGGCCGTCCCGCGATTGTGCACTGCAGTATAATCAGATCGCGTCCAGTCCCCCCGCGCCTTCTCCGCCGGATGAGATGACAGACATGTTGCAAATCGCATATCCAACCCTGCACACCATGACCAGGCTCCCATCATGAAAGACAAGCACTATCTGACTCCGCTGCTGGAACCGCGCTCGGTCGGCATCATCGGCGCGAGCGAACGTGAGGCGTCTTTGGGCAATGTCCTGATGCGCAACATGCTCGAGGCCGGCTACAAGGGCAAGCTGTTCGCCATCAACCCCAAGCACGAGAAGGTGCACGGGGTAGTCTGCTACAAATCCGTCGAGGACGTGCCGCAACGCCTCGACCTGGTGGTGATTGCCGTGCGCGCCGAGAAGGCACCCGCGATCATGGACGCGTGCGGACGCGCCGGCGTAAAGGCCGCGATCATCCTGTCCTCGGGCTTTTCCGAGGCCGGGCCGCGCGGCGCGCTGATGGAGCGCCAGGTCATCGAAGCCGCGCACCGCCATCGCATCCGCCTGCTCGGCCCCAACTGTCTGGGGATCATGCGTCCGCAGCTGGGCGTCAACGCCACCTTCGCCCATGCCAGCGCGCTCAAGGGCAGCATCGGCCTGATCTCGCAATCGGGCGCGCTGTGCGCGGCCATCCTCGACTGGGCCAAGCCGAACAATGTGGGCTTCTCCTCGGTCGTGTCGCTCGGCTCTTCGTCGGACATCGACTTCGGCGAAGTGCTCGAGTACATGATCTCGGACCCGCGCACCGAGAGCATCTTCCTCTACGTCGAGGGTATCCGCGACGCACGCCGCTTCATGAGCGCCCTGCGCGGCGCGGCGCGCGTCAAGCCCGTGCTGCTGATCAAGGCCGGCCGTCATCCCGACGCCTCGCGCGCAATCCTGTCGCACAGCGGCGCACCCATGGGGGACGACGCGGTGTTCGACGCCGCGCTGCGCCGCGCCGGCGTCATACGCCTGTACAACATGGGCCAGCTCTTCGCCGCGGCAAACGCGCTGTTCTCGCACTTCCGCCCGCGCGGCAACCGCCTCGCCATCATCACCAACGGTGGCGGGCCGGGCGTCATGGCGGCCGACCGCGCTGCCGACATCGGCATCCCGCTCGCCAACCTGTCCGAAGGCACAGTCGAGAAACTCAACGCCGCCCTGCCCACGGGCTGGTCGCATGGCAACCCGGTGGACATCCTCGGCGACGCCGACCCAGAGCGCTATCGCAAGGCGCTCAAGGCCGTACTCGAAGGCCCCAACGTTGACGGCGTGCTGGTGATGCTGACGCCGCAGGCGATGAGCAATCCGGCAGGGGTGGCCGATGTCGTCATCGAACTCGAGAAGACGGCGGACAAGCCGGTCGTGACCTGCTGGATGGGCGAGGAACTCGTCACCGAAGCGCGGCAGAAGTTCAGCGCCGGTGGCATTCCGCACTTCCGCACGCCGGAGCCGGCGGTCGAGCTGTTCAGCCACATCTCGGCCTACTACCAGAACCAGAAGCTGCTGATGCAGACGCCGTCTTCACTTTCGCACCTGCCCTCGCCCTCCATCGAGAGCGCGCGTCTGGTCATCGAGATGGCGCTGTCCGAACGGCGCAAGAAGCTCAACGAGATGGAGTCGAAGGCCCTGCTCGCCGCCTTCCGCATCCCGATCGCACAGACCGTGGTCGCACGCTCGGCCGCCGAAGCCATGGTGCTCTCGGCCGAAATCGGCCTTCCGGTGGTGATGAAAATCGACTCGCCGAGCATCGTGCACAAGTCCGACGTGGGTGGCGTTCGGCTGAACATCCGCAGCCTGGCCGCGGTGCGTTCGACCTATCAGGAGATCATCGACGAGGTCAAGCGCGTGCAGCCGGACGCAGTGATCAACGGCATCGCGATCGAGCCGATGATCCAGAAGCGCAACGGGCGCGAGCTGGTGGTGGCGGTCAAGCGCGACCCGGTGTTCGGCCCCGCGATCAGCTTCGGCGAGGGCGGCAACCTCGCGGACGAGAACCGCGACATCGCCGTGGCACTGCCCCCGCTCAACAGCTTCCTCGTCAAGGACATGATCCGCTCCACGCGTATCGCGACCCGCCTGGGCGAATACCGCAACATGCCCGCGGTGGACATGGGCGCACTGGAACTGGTGCTGCTGCGCATCTCGGAGATGGTGTGCGAACTGCCGTGGATCACCGAGATGGAGATCAACCCGCTGATCGTGGACGAGAACGGCGTGGTCGCGGTCGATGGCAGCATCACGGTGGAGAACGTCTCGCCCACCGCGGACCGCTACGACCACATGGCGATCCACCCTTACCCGTCGCACCTGATCAGCACCTGGACGGTGCCGGACGGCACCACGGTGACGATCCGCCCGATCAAGCCCGAAGACGCCGAGCTCGAGGTCGACTTCGTGCGTACGCTGTCGGCCGAGACCAAGTACTACCGCTTCATGAACACCATGCGCGAGCTGCCGCCCGCCATGGTCGCGCGCCTGACCCAGATCGACTACGACCGCGAGATGGCCTTCGTCGCCACGCTCGCGGTCGACGGCATGGAAAAGGAGATCGGCGTGTGCCGCTACGCGGTCAATCCGGACGGCGAATCCTGCGAGTTTGCGGTCGTGGTGGCCGATGACTGGCAGCACCGCGGCCTCGCCCGCAAGCTGATGGGCGTGCTGATCGAGACCGCGCGCAGCCGCGGCATCCAGTACATGAACGGGGTCTTCCTCGCCAACAACGAGCGCATGCTGAAATTCGTGCAGAAGCTCGGCTTCGTGCTCAGCAGCGACCCGGAAGACAGCTCGGTCAAGCTGGGCGTGCTGGCGCTGCAGGACTGAGCGATGGCTGCAACGATCGAGCGCATCGAGTTTCACGGCCAGCCTGCGCTGCGCTTGTCGACCGCCGCGGGCGCACGCGCGGTGGTGGCGTTGCAGGGTGCGCAGGTGCTGTCCTGGACGCCGCCCGGCGGGGAAGAGCGTCTGTACCTGAGCCCGCGAGCCTTGTTCGACGGGCACAGCGCGATCCGGGGCGGCATTCCGGTCTGTTTTCCGCAGTTCGCCGACCTTGGCGCCCTGCCCGCCCACGGCTTCGCACGCAACCGGGCGTGGACGCTCGTCACCGAGCGCTGCGGGGAGGACTTCGCCCTCATCGGGCTGCAGCTCGCCGATGATGCCGACACGCGCGCGCAGTGGCCGCATGCCTTTCGTGCGGAGCTCTCGATCCTGATCGAGGACAGCCGGCTGGATCTCGAGCTCGAGATCGGCAACACCAGCGATCAGCCTTTCGAATTCACCGCGGCGCTGCATACCTATCTTGCCGTGCGCGAGGTCGAGGAGTCGCGCATCGAAGGTCTGCACGGCTTCTCCTACCGCGACAAGACCGACGCCAACCGCGTCCGACGCGACTCCGGCGACGCGGTGCTGATCGAGGCCGAGACCGACCGCGTCTATCAAGACGTCACCCGCCCGGTGCTGCTGCGTGAATACGATCGCAGCCTGGGCATCAACGCCGACGGTTTCCCCGACGTGGTGGTATGGAACCCCTGGGTCGAGCGCAGCGCGGCCCTCGCCGACCTGCCCAACGACGGTTTCCGTCGCATGCTGTGCATCGAGGCTGCCGCTGCGCGCGAACCGATACGCTTGGCGGCAGGCGGGACCTGGTGGGGCCGGCAGACCCTGGTCGCGCTCTGAGGCTGCCCTGCAGGCGCACCCGCCTGTGAGGGCGTGACTTCAAAAAAATGGTCCGCCGGCCTCCGTTTTCGCGGGCAAGCCCGCTCCGGTGGTGATTTTTCCACCCTGCAGCCGGGCTTCGGACCAGGCATCGTGCTGCCGGCGGGTTGATCCTGGCCGGTAGCCTGTTGCACTATCCCGCCCTTCCCTTTTGCGCTTCACCGCCTCCGCCCCATGCTCCCCCCGATCGAACACCGCATCGCCGACGAGCTCGGCGTCTCGCCGCGCCAGGTCATCGCCGCCGTCCAGCTCATCGACGATGGCGCAACCGTACCCTTCATCGCCCGCTACCGTAAGGAAGTCACCGGCGGCCTGGACGACACCCAGTTGCGCAACCTGGAAGAGCGCCTCGGCTACCTGCGCGAACTCGAGGACCGCCGCGCCACCGTGCTGGCCTCGATCGAGGAGCAGGGCAAGCTCAGCGCCGAACTGCGTGCAGAGGTCGAGCACGCCGACACCAAGCAGCGCCTCGAAGACCTCTACCTGCCCTACAAGCCCAAGCGCCGCACCAAGGCACAGATCGCACGCGAAGCGGGGATCGGCCCACTGGCCGAGGCCCTGCTCGCCGACCCGACGCTGACACCCGAGCGTGAGGCGGAGAAGTACCTCAATGCCGAAGCGGGCTTCGCCGACACCAAGGCAGTGCTCGACGGCGCACGTCAGATCCTCATGGAACACTTCGCCGAGGACGCCACCCTGCTCGGCGAACTGCGCAGCTATCTGCACGAGCACGGCCAGGTACGCTCGAGCGTGATCGAGGGCAAGGAGAACGAAGGCGCCAAGTTCCGCGACTGGTTCGACTTTGCCGAGCCGATCGCCACCATGCCCTCGCACCGCGCGCTGGCACTACTGCGCGGCCGCAACGAGGGCGTGCTGCGCCTCGCGCTGGATGTGGACCGCCCGGACCCCGAGGCACCTCACCCCTGCGAAGGCCGCATCGCGGTACGCTTCGGCATCCGCAGCCAGGGCCGCCCGGCCGACCGCTGGCTTGCCGAAACCGCGCGCTGGGCATGGAGCGTGAAGATCTCCATCCACCTCGAGCTCGAGCTGATGAGCGAACTGCGCGAACGCGCCGAGGAAGAGGCGATCCGCGTCTTCGCGCGCAACCTGAAGGACCTGCTGCTCGCCGCGCCCGCTGGCACGCGCGCCACCCTCGGCCTCGACCCGGGCATCCGCACTGGCGTGAAGGTCGCGGTGGTGGATGCCACCGGCAAGCTGGTCGACACCGCGACCGTGTATCCCTTCGAGCCACGCCGCGACCGCGAATCCTCGATCGCCACCATCGCCGCGCTGGCGAAGAAGCATGCGGTCGAACTGCTCGCCATCGGCAACGGCACCGCCTCGCGCGAGACCGACGCCCTGGCGGCGGAGCTGATGCAGCGCTACCCCGAGCTCAAGCTCACCAAGGTCATGGTGTCGGAGGCCGGCGCCTCGGTGTACTCGGCGTCCGAGCTGGCGGCGAAGGAGTTCCCGGACGTGGACGTGAGCCTGCGAGGCGCGGTGTCGATCGCCCGCCGCCTGCAGGATCCACTGGCGGAGCTGGTCAAGATCGACCCCAAGTCGATCGGTGTCGGCCAGTACCAGCACGACGTCAACCAGGGCCGCCTGGCGAAGAGTCTGGATGCGGTAGTGGAGGACTGCGTGAACGCGGTCGGGGTGGACGTGAACACCGCTTCGGCGCCGCTGCTCGCGCGCATCTCGGGGCTCAACGCCACGCTCGCCGGCAACATCGTCGAGTACCGCAACACCAAAGGTCCGTTCCGCAGCCGCAGCGCGCTCAAGGACGTGCCCCGCCTCGGCCCCAAGACCTTCGAGCAGGCCGCCGGCTTCCTGCGCATCCCCAGCGGCGACAACCCGCTCGACGCTTCCTCAGTGCACCCGGAGGCCTACCCGGTGGTCGAGCGCATCCTCGCCAAGGTGCAGAAGAGCGTGCGCGAGCTGATGGGCAACGGCAGCTTCCTCAAGAGCCTGCGGCCCGGGGAGTTCACCGACGAGCGCTTCGGCCTGCCCACGGTGCAGGACATCCTCGCCGAGCTGGAGAAACCCGGCCGCGACCCGCGCCCCGAGTTCCGCACCGCGAGCTTCCGCGAGGGCGTGGAGACGCTCAAGGATCTGGAGCCCGGCATGCTGCTCGAAGGCGTGGTCACCAACGTGACCAACTTCGGCGCCTTCGTGGACATCGGCGTGCATCAGGACGGCCTGGTGCACATCTCCGCCCTGTCGAACACCTTCGTCAAGGACCCGCACAGCGTGGTCAAGGCCGGCCAGGTGGTGAAGGTGAAGGTGCTGGAGGTCGACATCCCGCGCCACCGCATCGCGCTCACCATGCGCTTGGGCGACGAGGTCGCACCAAAGCGCGGCGAATCGGGCGCCCGACGCGACGAACGCGCGCCGCGGCGCGCGGAAGGCAGCCAGCCGCCGCGTGGCGAGCAGCACCCGCGCGGCAACGAAAATCGCCGTCCGCCCGCGCAGGGCAAGGGCGGCGCACGGCAGGAAGCCTCCCGCCCCGCGGCCGGCAACGCGCTGGCCGAGGCCTTCGCCCGGGCCCGCGGGGGGAAGTGAACGCACCGATCGAGCGCAACGGTGCGTGGGCAAGCCCGCTCCCGCAACCTGGCGCCCATCGCCGGCAGAATCGCTCCCCTGTGCGTGGGAGCCCGGCTTCTGCGCGAATCGACCAACAAACGGACGCCTTCATGAACCCGATCATCCACGGCATCAAGAACTGCGACACCATGAAAAAGACTTTCGCCTGGTTCGAAGGGGCCGGTGTCGCCTACGATTTTCATGACTACAAGAAGGCCGGCATCGACACCGCCACGCTCGCGCGCTGGTGCGACAAACTCGGCTGGGAAGTGCTGATCAACAAACGCGGCACGACTTGGCGCAAACTCGCTCCCGAGCAGCAGCGCATCACCAATCCCGAGGGTGCAATCGCCCTCATGCAGGCACAACCCAGCCTGATCCGCCGACCGGTCGTCGAATTTGCAAGCGGCGAGTTGGTCGTCGGCCTCGATGCCGCAGCATTCGAACGCCTGAGCGCACGCTGAACCCCGCCTCGCACACTGGACCCTCATCGATGAGCGAAACGCTTCCCAAGAGCTACATCCAGCGCTTCCTGCTGGAAGACCTCGACATCCGCGGCGCCGTGGTGCGCCTGACCGACGTCTGGCAGGCCATGCAAGCCGGGCGCGACTACCCCCCGGCGGTCGCACACCTGCTCGGCGAGATGAGTGCGGTCTCCGCCGTGATCGCCGGCAACCTCAAGCAGCCTGGCCGACTCACCTTCCAGATCAGCGGCCACGGACCGGTGCGCCTGCTCGTGATCGATTGCGCCGAAACGCTCAACCTGCGCGGATACGCCAAGGCGGAGTCGGCCCCAGCCGAAGGCACCCTGGCCGAGCTCGTCGGCGACGGCCGTCTGCAACTCTCGCTCGACATCGAAGCGATGGATCAGCCCTACCAAAGCCTGGTCCCGCTGGAAGGCGACAGCATCGGCGCAGTCTTCGAGCACTACCTCGCCCAGTCCGAACAGCAGCCGGCAGGCCTGTGGCTGGCCTGCAGCCCCAACGCCGCAGTCGCGCTTTTCGTGCAGAAGCTGCCGGGCGCCGACCTCAAGGATCTGGACGGCTGGTCCCGTATTCAGCAGCTCGCAAACACCATACGCGACGACGAACTGCTCG
Source organism: Thauera sp. ZXT1-4 (assembly GCF_052598215.2). Taxonomy (NCBI): domain Bacteria; kingdom Pseudomonadati; phylum Pseudomonadota; class Betaproteobacteria; order Rhodocyclales; family Zoogloeaceae; genus Thauera; species Thauera sp. ZXT1-4. The sequence continues at coordinate 63,894 of NZ_JBQWSN020000011.1, forward strand.
GCCTGGACGCCGCCGAGATCCTGCGCCGCCTGTTCGCGGAAGAAAACGTTCGCCTCTTCGACGCCCGCCCGGTCACGCACGACTGGCCTGCCGACCCGGACAAAGTCACGGCCATGCTGCGCGCGCTGGGCGAGGACGAGGTCCGAGCGATCCTCGACGAACATGGCGAAGTGGTGGTCCATGACGACCTCTCGAACCACACCTACCGTTTCGACGCAGACGACGTCGACGCCCTGTTTCGCCCGCCCACGCTGCACTGAGCCACCGCTGTCCGCTCCCGCACGATCTCACCCCATCCGTGAAATCCGCCACTGCAATGATCGGGCGTACAACCTAGCATCCGCCGGACGATCCGGCTCTGTGTCCAGGCGCTCGCGCAAGACCGCCACGCAGGCCCAAGAACACAAGGGTTAGCGTAATGACAGGTAACACGGCCTTGCGAAACACCATCGCGCACCCCGACGGGGGTGCCGACGGTGAGACGCTCGCCCGCATGTATCGCACTGCCGTCCTATCGTCGGCGAGCGCGATCATGATCTCCGACTCGACCGCCGGGGACCGGCCGATCATCTTCACCAACCCCGCGTTCACCCGCATCACCGGCTACAGCACGGCAGAGGTTGTCGGCCGCAACGCCCGTTTCCTGGTCGCCCACGACCCCGACCAGCCCGCCCTCACCCAGCTGCGCGACGCCTTGCGCCGGGGGCAGACCGCCGCGGTGCTGCTGCGCTTCCAGCGCAAGGATGGCGGGCTGTTCTGGGCCGACCTGAACATCGCTCCGGTCCACGACGACACGGGAACGGTCAGCCACTTCGTCAGCATCCTGACCGACGTCACCGACCGGATCGAACAGTCCGAGCAGCTGAGCTACCTCGCCACGCACGACCGCCTGACCGGGCTGGCCAACCGTTCGCTGCTCATCGACCGGCTTTCGCAGACCATGACCCGCTCGGACCGGCAGGACCTGCATGCAGCCGTGGTGTTGATCGACATCGACCGCTTCAAGCTCATCAACGACGAACTCGGCAACTTCGCCGGCAACAAGCTGCTGATCGAGTTCGGTCAGCGCCTGCGCGAATGCGTGCGCGAGGGCGATACCGTTGCGCGCCTGGGTGATGACGAGTTCGCCATCGTGCTGGACGGACTGCGTCCGGGTGACGACCCGACCCGTCCGACCCACGCCGTACTGCGCACGCTCGCAAAGCCCTTCCGGGTCAATCAGGTCGAGTATTTCCTCACCGCCAGCATCGGGGTAGCCGTGCACCCGCACGACGGCGTGACCCCGGACGACCTGATGCGCAACGCGCACCTCGCCATGCACCGCATCAAGCGCAGCGGCGGCAACGGGTTCTGCTGCTTTTCCCCCGACTCCGACCGCCGCTCGCACCAGTTGCTCGCGCAGGAGAACCAACTCCACCATGCGCTGCGGCGCGAACAATTCGTTCTCCACTACCAGCCGAAGCTGAATCTGCACGATGGAAGCATCTGCGGTGTGGAGGCCCTGGTGCGCTGGCAACACCCCGAGCGCGGGCTGGTGCCGCCGGGCGAGTTCATTCCCCTGGCCGAAACCCTCGGCCTCGTGCAGCCCATGGGTGAATGGGTGTTGAACGAAGCCTGCCGCCAGGCGCGCGAATGGATGGACGCCGGATTGCCGCCGATCCGCGTCGCGATCAACGTCTCCGCCCACCAACTCCGGACAGCCGGGCTGGCCGATGCGGTCGCCGCGGCGCTGGCGCGGCACGCACTGCCGGCCAGTTGGCTCGAGCTCGAGCTCACCGAGTCGGCGGTCATGGACGATATCGACCGTGCAAGCGCCATTCTTGAGCAGATCAGCGCGCTGGGTGTTTCACTAGCACTGGACGACTTCGGCACCGGGCACGCGAGCCTGAGCTATCTGCGCCGCCTGCCGTTCAACACTTTGAAGATCGACCGCAGCTTCATCCAGAACCTGGTGAACGATCCGGGTGATGCCTCGCTCTCGCTCGCGATCATCGCCATGGCGCACAGCCTGGGGCTGCGCGCCATCGCCGAGGGCGTGGAGACAGAAGCCCAGCGCGACTACCTGCGCAAGCATCTGTGCGACGAGATCCAAGGCTATCTGGTCAGCCGCCCCCTGCCTGCCGCGCAGGCTACGCAATACCTCTGCGATGCCACCGCACTGTCAGAGTCCGCCCGGGACGTCGGAGAACACCGCCCCACCCTGCTGCTGCTCGATGACGAGCAGGAAATCCTCAATGCCCTGAATCGCGTGCTCCGCCGAAGCGGCTACCGCATCCTGACGACAACCGAGCCGGACGAGGCCTTTGCCCTGCTCGCGCGCAATCCGGTGGGCGTGCTGATCGCCGACCAGCGCATGCCGCGCATGACCGGGGTCGAGTTCCTGCAGCGCGTGCGCAAGCTCTACCCGGACGTCGTGCGCATAGTGCTATCAGGCTACGCCGACATCGACTCCGTGACCGGCGCGATCAACCGTGGCGAAGTGTTCCGCTACCTGACCAAACCGTGGGACCCCGAAGAGCTGCGCCAGGAGGTGCGCATGGCCTTCGACCGTTTCAACGACCACCTCCCTTCGCCGCACCTTTCCTGAGGATCTGCGCATGCCCGCCCGCGTCATTGAATGGAGTGAACATTTCGAAACGGGGGTAGCCAGCGTGGATGCCCAGCACCGGCGCCTGATCGAGCTCGCCAACGAGCTCGGCGATGCGATCGTGGAGAAGAACGAGTCCCGCTGCGACCACTTCTGCGCGGAGCTCGGTCGCTACGCCCTCGAGCACTTCGCCAACGAGGAGGCGTGCATGACGCGGGCGGGCGTGACGCCGAGCGCCGTCGCACATCATCACGCACGTCACGCCAGCTTCGGCACCGACCTCGATCGCATCCGGCGCGCCGCCCTGCCCAACCGGGAGAAGCTCAAGGCCATCCATCGCTTCACGCTGTCATGGCTCACCTACCACATCCTGCAGGAGGACAAGCCACTGCTTTCGGGTAATAGGGATGCAGCGAGCGCCAATGCATCCTCCGACCCTGACCAGTCCGGCTTCATGGTCCGCACCCTGCTCGATACCATCCACAACCTCTACGACTCACTCTCCGCAACCAACCAGGGCCTGGAAGAACAGGTGCAGCGGCGCACCCAGGAACTGGCACAGGCAAACGCGCACCTCCAGGAAGAGAAGCGCGCGCTCGAGGCTGCCCTGCACGACCTGAGCGATACGCAGGCCCGGCTCATGCACAGCGAGAGGATGGCCGCAACCGGCCAGCTTGCGGCAGGCGTCGCACACGAGATCAACAACCCGGCCGGCTTCGTGCGCTCGAACCTGAGTACCCTGCGTGACTACGCCTGCGATCTGCTGGAGATCATCGACGCCTACACCAAGGCCGAGCCGCTCCTCGCTCAGGCTCCCGAGACACAGGCGGCACTGCGCAAGCTATGCGTCGACTGCGACCTATCCTTCATCCGCGAGGACATGGCGATGCTGCTCGATGAGTCCGATGACGGGCTGCAGCGCATCACCCGCATCGTGCGCAATCTGCTCGACTACGCCCGCCCTGGCAGCCGGGGTCGGCGAACGGTGGACATCCACGACGAGATCGACAGCACGCTCGGGCTGGTCGGGCACATCGTCCTCGAAAAGGCGGAAGTGCGCCGCGAATACGGCATCGTCCCGCCCCTGGTGTGCAGCCCGTCCGAACTCAATCAGGTGTTCACCCACGTACTGGTCAACGCCGCACAAGCCATCCAGACGCACGGACTCATCACCGTACGCACCGGTACCCGTGGGCCATGGGCCTGGATCGAGATCGGAGACAACGGTGTCGGCATGGCGAGCGAAGACCTGGAGCGCGTGTTCGAACCCTTCTTCACCACCAAACCCGTCGGCAAGGGCACCGGCCTGGGCATGAGTGTGTCGTGGAGCGTCGTGCGCGACCACGGCGGCCAGATCCTCGTCGACAGCCAACCCGGCGCCGGCACCCGGGTCTGCATCGAACTACCCCTGGAGTCTGCCGAAACGGATTCCACCACACCGGCACATCCCCGGGAGCCGCAAGATGTCCACCCTTACTCGTCCTGAGCAAACCGCCCCACCTGCAGTGGAGACACGCCGCCGCACCCTGCTCCTGGTCGATGACGAGGAGAACATCCTCGCGGCACTGAAGCGCGCGCTGCGTCGCGACCGCTACGACATCCTCACGGCGAACTCCGATGCCATCAACGAAGGCGCGATCTACAAGTTCCTGACCAAGCCCTGGGACGATGAGCAACTGCGTACGAACATCGCCGAGGCCTTCAAGCTGAGGGAACTGGCCCAGGAGAACCATCGCCTCACCGAAGCACTGCGGGTCTCGAATGCAGAGTTGGCTGCCGCGAACGCACGCTTGGAAGCCTTGCTTACCACCAAGGAGCATGAGCTGGTTATTGACAATGCCGCGCTCGATGTCGCCCGAGAAGTGCTGCACGCAGTTCCCGCGGGTATCTTCGGCGTCGACACCGAAGGCATGATCGTGTTCGTGAACGCACATGCCGAGCGCTTGCTGTCTGCCAACCAACCCCTGCTCTGCAGCATTGCCGCCGAGGCGCTACCTGCCCCCCTGCAACCGCTCATGCGGGGCACCGATCCCGCCTCCACAAGGCTGACGCTGGATGGCGGCGCGTTTCGTGCCGACTGCCGCGCCATGGGCAGCACCGCATCGCCTTTGCGCTGCACTTTGGGGCCGAGCCATGAATGCGCCCCTGCCCCCACTCGACACGGACAGCCTGCGCGCAGCCGCAGCCCGCCTGCCCGCCCTGCCCAGCGTGGCGGTGGAACTGATCACCTCGCTCGACGCGGAGGAGGCGGACGCCGAGTCACTGGCCGAGATCATCTCGCGCGACCAGACCCTGGCGGCGCGCCTGCTGCGCATCGCCAACTCCTCTTTCTATGGCATGCCGGGCCGGATCCACTCGATCCGCGATGCGATCATGCTGATCGGCCTGCGCGGCGTGCGCTCGCTGGCCATCGCCGCCAGCCTGTCGGGCGCGCAGCCAAGGGAATGCCCCGGGCTCTCATTGCAGCACTTCTGGCGCCATTCCACCGCAACCGCCATCGCTGCCCAGGAACTGGCACGGCGCAACCAGCTTCCCGCCGATCTGGCCTTCCTCGCCAGCCTGCTCCACGACATCGGCAAGATCGGGCTCCCCGACACCCTGCTCGCGCGCTCGGTGACCGACATGAACGGCGAGGATACGCACCTCTATCGGAAGCACCCTGTAACGGGTGAGCAGGCACTGATGGCGCTGGAAGACCTGCACGGCGCGGCGAAGCTGGTGCGCGGGCATCATGAACGCTTCGACGGCAAGGGCTTTCCCGACGGCCTTCTCGGCGAGTTCATCCCGATCGGCGCGCGCATCCTGTCGGTCGCCAACGATTTCGACAGCCTGCAGATCGGCACCATCGCCCCGCGCCGCATGAGCGCAGAGGCCGCGACCCGGCTCATCGTCGACTACAGCGGCAAGCGCTACGACCCGGACGTGGTGGAGGCCTTCCTGGCCGTCACCAGCGCCGTGGAAGCGCCTGCAAGCAACACTGAAGAGCGCGCGCTCAACGTGGACATGCTCGAGCCGGGCATGGTGCTGACGCGCGACCTGATGTCCAGGCAAGGCTATCTGATGCTGGCCGCGGACTTCACGCTCACACGCGGCATCATCCGCCAGATCGCCGACTATGCCGAGGCCGAGAACCTGCCCCAACTGCAGGTCTTCGTGCGCATTCCGAGGTAACCCCATGCCCCGACGCATCAGCCCGCAGGAGCTCGAACTGCGCGGGCTCAAGCCGGAATCCCCCGGCATCACCAAGGTCCGCAGGGGGCCGGACGGAGAGTTGCTGATCGACGGCGACTGAGCAGCTACGCCAGCCCCCACCCGGTCGGACGCGCGGCGAACACGCCTGCACCCGCGGCTTCGCCCCTGCCCTGCCCCTACGCCTCTCGCCCGCCCCGATCTCCCGGCGCCGCGCTGCATGCGCGCGGCGATTGTGCGCCACCGTTGCGCGCCTTGCCCGAATCCCGGCTGGTCAGTACACTCGCATGACTTTGTAGCCCTCCCGACCCATGGCCGCCAGCGCAAGCACCCGCCCCATCGAATTCCGTAACACCACGCTGGGCGTCACCGTCGCAGTGCTGCAGGCCGCCGAGCCTGCCGAGCTTGCAGATGCCCTGCACAAGATGCTTGGCGGAATGCCCGATTTCTTCAATGGCGAAGCCGTGGTGCTCGACTGCGGCGGTCTCGCCAGCACGACCCAGCGCCTCGACTGGCCCGGCCTGCAATCGCTGCTGCGCCGCTACCGCCTGCAACCGATCGGCGTGACGCGACTGGCCGAAGCGCATCACGACGACGCCCGCCGCGCCGGCCTGGCACTGCTCGACGGCGCCCTGAGCGGCGCCCGGCCCCCCGCCGAGAACAGCACCGCCCCGGCACCCACACCCAAGCCGGTAGCCGATGCGCCGGCCCCGGCACCCGCTGCGCAGCCCGCCCCGAACGCCACGATGTTCATCGACCGCCCCCTGCGCTCCGGGCAGCAGATCTATGCCCGCGGCGCCGATCTCGTGCTGCTCGGCGGCGTAAGCCCGGGCGCAGAAGTCATTGCCGACGGCAGCATCCACTGCTACGGTCCGTTGCGCGGTCGCGCGATCGCAGGCGCGCAGGGCGACCATGCGGCGCGCATTATGAGCAGCAATTTCGGCCCGGAGCTGGTGTCGATCGCGGGCGTGTACCGCACATTCGAGCGCGGCATCCCGGAATCCTTCGCCGGCAGACCCACCCTGGTGCGGCTGACCGGCGCCGAGCATACACTCAACCTCGAAGCGCTGAAGCTCGACTGAGCCAGCTGCACCATATCCACAAGGGGAAACCGTGAGAGTCATCGTCGTTACGTCCGGCAAAGGTGGCGTCGGCAAGACCACCACCAGCGCAGCCTTCGCATCCGGCCTTGCCCTGCGCGGCTTCAAGACCGCGGTCATCGACTTCGACGTCGGCCTGCGCAACCTCGACCTGATCATGGGTTGCGAGCGCCGCGTGGTCTACGATCTGGTCAACGTGGTCAATGGCGAAGCCCGCCTCAACCAGGCCCTGATCAAGGACAAGCACTGCGAAAACCTCTTCATCCTCCCCGCCTCGCAGACGCGCGACAAGGACGCGCTGACCGAGGAAGGCGTGGAGAAGGTGCTGCAGGAACTCGAGCACATGGGCTTCGATTACGTAGTGTGCGACTCCCCCGCCGGCATCGAGCGCGGTGCCGTGATGGCACTGACCTTCGCCGACGAGGCGATCGTCACCACCAACCCCGAGGTGTCCTCGGTACGCGACTCCGACCGCATCCTCGGCATCCTGCAGAGCAAGTCGAAGCGCGCGCGCGACGGCGGCGAGCCGGTCAAGGAGCACCTGCTCATCACCCGTTATTCGCCCAAGCGCGTCGAGGACGGCGAGATGCTGTCGTACAAGGACGTGCAGGAACTGCTGCGCGTGCAGTTGATCGGCGTCATTCCCGAGTCCGAATCCGTCCTGCACGCATCCAACCAAGGCACGCCGGCCATCCACCTCAAGGGCACCGATGTCGCCGAGGCCTACGCGGACGTGGTCAGCCGCTTCCTGGGCGAGGACCGCCCGCTGCGCTTCGTCAACTACGAGAAGCCCGGCCTGATGAAGCGCCTGTTCGGAGGGAAGTGACATGTCCTTCCTGTCCAAACTCTTCGGCGAAAAGAAGAAGACCGCGGAGATTGCGAAGAACCGCCTCTCCCTGCTCATCGCCCACGAGCGCGCCGGCGGCACGCCAACCGTCGACTTCCTCCCCGCCCTGCAGCGCGAGCTGATCGAAGTCATCTCGAAGTACGTCGCCGTCAACCCGGACGACATCAAGGTCCAGCTCGACAAGCAGGACAACATGGACGTGCTCGAGGTCAACATCGTGCTGCCGGAGCAGAACCGCTAAGCAACGGGCGCCCGGGTGATGAAATTGGTAACCATAGCGGACTTAAAATCCGCCGGCGCAAGCCTTACGGGTTCGAGCCCCGTCCCGGGTACCATTAAAAAACAACGGCTTGCGTAGCACCATCAGGCTCGACCCGGTTTGATCGACTTTTTTGCTGCATTTTTGCTGCAATCGATCAGAGGTAGCTACACCTGTCTCCTCATTATCGGAGCAGGAGACATGGCAAGAGTTGTCAAGCGGGGCCCATATATCACTCCGCGTTTGTTGCGGTCGGTCGATTTCAGGCTGCCCGTATCCACTCCGCAATCGTCGCCGTCGTCGGAATCCGCCCTGACGAAACTAGCTTGCCACCGATCACCAGCCCCGGGGTCTTGAGCACGTCATGGGCGAGGATCTCGTCCATGGCGGTGACCTTCAGGACTTTGGCTTCGATCCCCGTCGTGGCAAGGGCTTCGCGGACGAGTTCTTCCAGCTTGCGGCAGTTGGCGCAGCCAGGGCCGAGCACCTTGATTTCGAGCATGATCAGACTCCTTTCAGTGAGGACGCGTGGCGGCTCGCGACCGACAGCAGCACCGCCAGCAGCGCGATGAAGCCCACGAGGTAGAGCGCGAGCACAAGCAGTGAGGCGCCGTCGATCCAGGCGCCGTAGATGAGGCCGGCGGCGGCACTGAAGAGCGCCACCAGCCCGACGTAGGTAAAGGTCTTCTTGCGACCGATGATCGCCGAGATGATCAGAATGCTCTGCAGCGACAGCTCGGGGTCGGACATCAGGTAGGCGAGCAGCGGGCCGCGATGCATGCCGAGCTCGAGGAACATCCTGGCGATCGGCACCTCGACCAGGGTCGGGAAGTACATGAACACGCCGAACACCACGCCCGCCATGTTGCCGGTGAGCGAGTTGGTGCCCGCCAGCATCTGGATCCATTCGGGGCGGATCAGCACTCGGATCATGCCGACGATGAACACGCCCACGACCAGCAGCGGAAAGATCTGCTTCACGAAGCGCCAGGACTCCCACAGCCAGTCGCGCAGCTCGTCCTCGTTCAGACGGTGACGGACGATGTGGCTCAGCACCGCGAGCGCGGCGGCAACGCCGAAGAACTTGCCGGTGAGGCCGACGCGGAGCCCGCCTTCCACCGGCTGCACCGCCAGCGCGGCCACCAGCAAGGTCGCCGCGATCAGTGCGAGACTGATCCAAGTCCATGCATTGGCACCGTCGGCGATGTTTTCCATCCCTCGCCAGGCGGCGAAGCCGATCGCGCCGAGCAGCCCGATCAGCACCACGCCCTGCAGCGACACGCCCTCCTGGCCCCTGGCGGCGTCGTAGGGCACCAGGCGGTCGAGCACGGCCTGCCAGCCTTGCGCGTCGGCGAGCGGCAGCCTGAAGTCGAGATATGTCCCGGTCAGCACGTCGAGTTTCAGCGTTCCCGCGAGCAACAGCGCCACCCACACGAACAGGAACACCAGCGCCATGCGCCCCATGCCCGCGCCCTGCGCGCCGAAGGCGGTGTCGGTGGCGCGGTCGTGCGCGGCATCGTCGCTGCGGAAGATCAAGGCCATGATCAGGCCGATGCCGATGCCGAAAGTCAGCGAGAGCAGGAAGCGAGCTACGGCGAGGTCGGGGCCGATGATGCCGCCGGTGTAGACCAGCGCCAGGATATTTGCCGCCGGGGCGAAGAACAGGAAGGTGATCGCAGGTCCGAGCCCCGCCCCTTTCTTGTAGATGCCGGCGAAGAGCGGAACGATGGTGCACGAGCACACCGCAAGCAAGGACCCGGCGGCAGCTGCAGCGGGATACGACACCGCCTTGCTGGAGTTGCGACCGAGGAAGCGGGTAACCGTCTCTTTGGGAATCAGCGCAGACATCGCGCCGGCGATGAAGAACGCGGGCAGCAGGCAGAGCAGAACATGCGCTGCGAGATAGGCGGCAAGGTTGCCCGTACCGCCGTACAGGACGGGCATCACCCAGGAAAGCACCATGTCCATTTTACCCGCTCCAGCAAGGAATCCTGCAACCTGATATCCGCTCGACTCGACCCACAGGCGATACCTGATCAGCCACTCCACCGCCGCCGACCATGCAGCACATCCTCGGCCTCGGCCGGCTGGCAGGGGCGATGCCGCAGGTAGCGCAAGAGCCCGGCTTCATGCGCCGACCAAGCCTCAAGCAAGCATGGGACCGTCACGCGTGCGCTCCTGGCATCGTCAGATCGACTTCTGATTCACCCGCGCCGACAACTCGGCCGCGCTCTCCTTGCGCTCGCTGTAGCGATCGACCAGGTAAGGCGCGATGTCGCGCGTCAGCAGCGTGAACTTCACCAGTTCTTCCATCACGTCCACAACGCGGTCGTAGTAGGCCGAGGGCTTCATGCGGCCGTGGTCGTCGAACTCGAGGAAGGCCTTGGCGACTGACGACTGGTTGGGGATGGTCAGCATCCGCATCCAGCGCCCAAGCACGCGCATCTGGTTCACCGCGTTGAAGGACTGCGAGCCACCGCATACCTGCATCACTGCCAGCGTCTTGCCCTGGGTCGGACGCACGGCGCCGACCGACAGCGGAATCCAGTCGATCTGCGCCTTCATGATGCCGGTCATCGCGCCGTGGCGCTCGGGCGAGCACCACAGCATGCCCTCGGCCCATTGGGTGAGTTCGCGCAGTTCGACCACCTTGGTGTGTGTGTCGGGGGCATCGTCGGGCAGCGGCAAGCCGCTGGGATTGAAGATGCGTGTCTCTGCGCCCATGGCGCGCAGCAGGCGTGCAGCTTCTTCTGTCAGCAGGCGGCTGAAAGAGCGTGCGCGTAGCGAACCGTAGAGCAGCGCGATACGTGGCGGATGGACGGACGGTTGCTGAACCTGCAATCGCGCGGGATCTGGCACGCGGAACAGCGCGGCCTCGATGTTGGACAGATCAGGGAGGGAAGTGCCGCGCAGCGACTCAGACACGACGCCCCTCCGCATCGATCACCTGCTCGCCGTCCTCCTTGGCAAAGGCGCCGCACTGCGGCTGCGGCAGGATGTCGAGCACGACTTCGGAGGGCCGGCAAAGGCACGTGCCGAGCGGGGTGACGACGATCGGGCGGTTGATCAGAATGGGGTGGGCGATCATCGCATCGATCAGCTCGTCCTCGGTCTTCGCCGGGTCGTCAAGGCCGAGTTCGGTGAAGAGCGTCTCCTTGGCGCGCATGATGCCGCGCACGCCGAGACCGGCAGCCGCGACCAGCGCAACCAGCGTTTCACGGGTGGGCGGCGTCTTGAGGTACTCAATGACCTCCGGCTCAGCCCCGCTGTTGCGGATCATCGCCAGGGTGTTACGCGAAGTGCCACAGCGCGGGTTGTGGTAGATCGTGATATCGCTCATGTCTGTCCTTGTTCAGTTGCGGCGCGCCTCGGCGGCACCGGGAAACCAGTATCGGGTGCGGTTGACGATGGCCACCAGCGACAGCATCACCGGCACTTCCACCAGCACGCCGACCACCGTTGCCAGCGCCGCGCCTGAGTTCAGGCCGAAGAGCGAGATCGCCACCGCCACCGCCAACTCGAAGAAATTCGACGTGCCGATCAGGCAGGCCGGCCCTGCGACGTTGTGCGGCAGCTTCATCGCCTTCGCTGCGACATAGGCGATCAGGAAGATGCCGTAGCTTTGCACCAGCAGTGGCACCGCGATCAGGCCGATCACCAGTGGTTGCGCCACGATCGTACCCGCCTGGAAACCGAACAGCAGCACTACGGTGGCGATCAGGCCGACGATGGACCAGGGCTTCAGCCGGCCGACGAATTCAGCGACCGCCTGTGACGAGCGGCGTTCGAGCACGTGCCGGGTCGCCATGCCGGCCACGAGCGGCAGTACCACGTAGAGCACCGTCGACAGCAGCAGTGTCTCCCACGGCACGGTGAGATCGGTGACACCGAGCAGGAAGGCGGCAATCGGGGCGAAGGCGAACACCATGATGAGGTCGTTCACCGACACCTGCACCAGGGTGTAGTTGGGGTCGCCCTTCACCAGCTGGCTCCACACGAACACCATCGCGGTGCATGGCGCCACGCCGAGCAGGATCATGCCGGCGATGTACTCGCTGGCCGAAGCCGGATCGACCCAGGGCGCGAACAGATGCTGGAAGAACAGCACGCCGAGCGCCGCCATCGTGAAGGGCTTGATCAGCCAATTGACCACCAGGGTCAGGAGCAGGCCCTGCGGCTTCTTGCCGACGTCCTTCACCGCATGCCAGTCGATCTGGATCATCATCGGGTAGATCATCACCCAGATGAACACGGCCACCACCAGATTGACCTGGGCGAACTCGAGGCCGGCGATGGCTTGGAACGCGCCCGGCGCGACCAGCCCCAGGCCGACGCCGGCGAGAATCCCCAGCCCGACCCAGACCGTCAGGTAACGTTCGAACAGCCCCATCTCAGCCCTCTGTCGGCGTCTGGCCGATATGGTCAAGTGGGGACCGGCGCGGCTTGGCCGAGCGCAGAAAGAGCACGTTGTAGATCTTGTCGGACATTGGAGGCCTATCTGTCGTTATGAGCCCGGGCTGGGCGATCGTTCCGCTCAGCAATTCAGTCCCGAAGCACAGGCATCGACGCCGCACAGCTCGGGCATGCCGGTGCAGCACTCTTCGGTGAGGTAGGCGATCAGTTCGCGCATCAGCGCCATGTTGGCGCGGTAGCGCTGGAAGCGGCCCTCCTGTTCCGCCGACACCAGGCCGGCGTGGGTCAGCGTCTTGAGGTGGAAGGACAGATTCGTGGGCGGGACGTCGAGCGCGGCCGACAGCTCGCCCGCCACCATGCCCGCAGGGCCGACTCGCACGAGCAGGCGGAAGACGTCCAGGCGGATGCCCGAGGACAGGGCCTCGAAGATCGGCAGTGCGGCGTTCTTTTCCATACTTTGTTCTCCGGGTCCATCGCTCAGGGTGCCGCTCAGGGCCCCACCTAGGCGGCATCGTGACGGGGCGGCATCACCATCCAGCAGATCAGCAGCATCACCTACGAACCGACGAGCGCATCGGAAGCAATTATAATGATATTTATAGAACTCTTGAAACGTAGAGGCGAGCATGTAAGGACAGAGTGAAGCTCTCGTGACGAACCAGGGCCGCCCGCCTCGCCAACTACGAAGAGTTGCATCGGGGGAACGTGAGCCGGGCGTATTTGCGCCTTGAAGCCGCGCAGTGAGCATGGGCATGGACTCAGCCGATTTCAGCTTCACCCGGCAGGTTGGTGCGCTCGACTTGGCCACTGCGATCAACCACGGTTGCGACTGCCGAAGCCTAGACCCTGAGCGCTTGCGCCTGCAGCTCGAGGCCGAGCCGAGCCTGCTCGGCCTCGCGGCAGAGATCGGTCGCAGCCGGCCGCATCTGTTCTCGGCGACCGCCGTATTCATTGCGCCCGAAACGCTCCTGGCCATTGAACGCATCATCGCGGCGGTCGAATCGGTCCTCGCGCTGCCCGCCTACCAGGCCATGGCGTTCGACCGCACCCCGCCGATTGCCCGCGTCGATTTCGGGCCGAAGTCGGTGTTCATGGGCTTTGACTTCCATCTGGGTGAAGCCGGCCCTCGGCTCATCGAGATCAACACCAACGCTGGCGGCGCCCTGCTCAACAGCGCCCTGGCACGCGCTCAAAGAGCCTGCTGCGAGCAGATCCGGCCCTTCCTTCGGCCTACCGCAGAACTCGAGACGCTCGACCAGCGCTGGCTGGACGACTTTTTCGCCGAATGGTCGCTGCAGGGGCGAAACGGCCGGCCTGCACGCGTAGCCATCGTGGACGAACACCCCACGACGCAGTATCTGCATCCCGAGTTCCTGCTCTTTCGCCACCTGTTCCGCCGTGCGGGCATCGACGCCGTCATCTGCGACCCCGCCGACCTGTCATTCGAATCGGGACGTCTGATGCATGCCGGCGCGCCGATCGACCTGGTCTACAACCGCCTGACCGATTTCTACCTGCAAGCGCCGGCGCTGGCGCCCTTGCGGGCGGCCCATGAAGCCGGTGCGATCGTGCTGACTCCACACCCGCGCGCCCACGCGCTATATGCGGACAAGCGCAACCTCTGCATCCTGAGCAATGCCGCACGCCTTGCCGAACTCGGCGTTCCAAAGCCCGTTATCAACCGCCTCATCACGGGGGTGCCCCACACGGTCGAAGTCACTCCTGAGGGAGCAGAGGCATTGTGGGCAGCACGGCGCAGCCTGTTCTTCAAACCCTTCGCCGGTTTCGGCAGTCGCGCAACCTACCGAGGCGACAAGCTCACGCAACGCGTCTGGCAGGAGATTCTCGCTGGTGGCTATGTCGCGCAAAGTCTTGCCGTCCCTTCAGAACGGCGGGTTGCAGCTGATGGGCAAAGCAGCGATCTGAAGCTCGATGTCCGTGCTTATGCGTATGCCGGCGCCATCCGTCTGGTCGCAGCGAGGCTGTACAAGGGACAGACAACCAATTTCCGGACGCCCGGCGGAGGGTTTGCGCCTGTGTTTGTGACCAGTGCAAACGATCTTGCAAAGTGATCAGAACACTACCCGAAGAACATGCTGGTGTTATCACAGGACAGTTTTCTGAGTGACGCCGCCGTTCGAGCGACCGCTTTAAGCGACGGCAACTGGCCGAACGGCCGGCGAAGCACCGCTTGTGTGACTCGTTCCCGAGGCTTCGAGCCACTCCCGCTTTTCGCCCACCTTCGCCCACACGTCCGCATCGGGAAGCGCCGGATGCGCCTCGACGATGCGCGGCCACGCCTTCGCCAGGGTGGCATTGAGCGCGAGGTATTCACGCTGCGCATCGGTGAGCTCACCTTCCGGCACGATCGCATCCACCGGGCATTCGGCCACGCACAAGGTGCAGTCGATGCACTCCTCCGGATCGATCACCAGGAAATCCGGGCCTTCGCGGAAGGCATCGACGGGACACGTGCTCACGCAATCCGTGTACTTGCAGCGGATGCACGCCTCGGTGACGACATGGGTCATGGCCTTTTCTCCTCGAACAGGGTCTCGAGCACGGGAAAGAGCTCCCGCTCCTCGAAGCGCACGTGATCGATCAGTGCCTGCCCGGCCTGCGCTTCGTCCCTGCCGCTCAGCGCCGCCGCGAGCAGGTCCCGGAGCTGTGTGTGTTCTTCACGCAGCCGTTCGGCGAGCGCGCCGTGGCGATCGGTCACGAGCAGCGGCAGCAGGTCGCGCTCTTCCTGCACGAAATGGGCTTCGATGCCGGGAAGCTCGGCGCCGAGTTCGGCCCGGGCGCCGCCGGCGAGCAAGTGCCTGCCGAGACGCAGCGCGGTGTGATGCTCACGGGACAACTGGGCGAGGCGGGTGTGGCGCTTCATGGCGGATTCCTGTGATGACTCTTTTAAAGAAGAATTTAGAACTCCTCTTTTGAAGAGTCAACTGATATGACTCTATTGTTGCTAGCATGCTGTTGGCAGTCACTTACCTGAACGCTGTGGCTATGAACATCACGCAGCACACCGGCTACGCGCTTCGGGCCCTCATTTACCTCGAGGCCTGCCCCGAGCGGCGCGTCACCATCAAGGAACTGGCCGAGCGCCGGACCGAAGCCAAGGCCGGTGCCAAGGCCTTTCGGGGGGGCTGTGCTATGTTGGAAAAATAGTGGAGGGAAAGCGATGAAGATCCGTCAGGCCATGAACTGGGAGTGGGACGCGATCGCCGGCATCGCCGCCGCCTTCGTGGCCATCGTTCTGCACCTGCTGCACATCGTCGATGAGACGGTCGTGCTTCCGATCCTGCTGGCGCTCGTGGGCCTGCTGTTCATCAATTTCATGCGCCACAGCCGCAACAACGAGCTGACCGCCGAGCAGGTCGAGCGCATGGGGCATACGGTCGACAGCCTGCAGGCCACACTCGAGCGTCCGGGCTCGGCCCTGATCGGGCCGCGCCAGTTGCAGACGGCGTATCACCGGTTCCTGCTTGCGATGAGCGGAGACTCGATCTGGTTCAACGTGTGCCTGTCGATGTACCGCACCCCCGCGCTCTTCGATGCCCTGCTGCGACCGGCTATCGACAACCCGGCGGTCGGGTCGATCCAGTTTGTGCTCGATGAAAGCCAGCGCGAGCTGTGGGACAGCACGATCGCGCCCCAGATCGCCGCTTGCGCCGGTCATGCGCGCGTTCGCCCGCCACGCTGGTGCAAGCTGGAGCGCACACTCTCCTTCATTCTCGCGGACAGCCAGCACAGCGGCAGTTGCGAGGCCCTGCTGAGCTTCTGGGGCGAACCTTTCATGGCCCAGGCGACCGGGCGGGACGTGCCGCGCTTCGTGTTCCACGTACACGAGCACTCCGAGTTGCTGCCTCACCTGCTCGAACTCGAAGGCTGCAGCGCCCACTTTCGTTTGCGCGCGCGGTGAAGGGAACGCAGCAGGGCGCGGTGTTTCAGGATGAATGCCGCAGCAGCGCCAGGCGGATGTGCTCGATCGCGCGCGAGGGGCTCAGGCCTTTCGGGCAGACCTCGGTGCAGTTCATGATCGTGCGGCAGCGGTAGAGGCGATAGACGTCGTCGAGAAAGTCGAGACGCCCGGCGATGGCGGTGTCGCGGCTGTCGGCGATGAAGCGGTAGGCCTGCAGCAGGCCCGAAGGCCCGATGAACTTGTCCGGATTCCACCAGTAGGACGGGCAGAACGCACTGCAGCAGGCACACAGGATGCATTCGTACAGCCCGTCCAGGCGCTCGCGCTCCGTTGGGCTTTGCAGCCGTTCACGCTCGGGTAGGGGCTGGTCGTTGATCAGCCAGGGTTTGATCGAGTGGTAGTGGGCGAAGAACTGTGTCATGTCCACGATCAGGTCGCGGATCACCGGGAAGCCCGGCAGTGGCCGCAGCACGATCGGCTCCTTCAGCCCGTCGAGGGTGGTGAGGCAGGTGAGGCAGGCGAGGCCGTTGCGGCCGTTGATGTTCATCGCGTCCGAGCCACACACGCCCTCGCGGCACGAGCGCCGGAACGACAGGCTGTCATCCTGCACACGTAGCCGCATCAGCAGGTCGAGCAGCTTCTTGTCACCCGCCTCCGGCTGCACGTCGTAGGTCTGCATTCGCGGCGGATCGCCCGTCTCCGGGTCGTAGCGATAGATGCTCAGTTTCATGTCCGTCCCTTCGCCTCTCAGGCGGCCAGCACCACCGTGGCCAGGCTCAGCAGCACGCGCACGAGCACGCCGAGCAGCACGACCGCGATCAGGCTCAGCACCGCCAGCCGCAGTCCGCGCGGCTGGATGTAGTCAAGCACGATGTCACGCATGCCGACCCAGGCATGCACGCACAAGGCGCCGAACAGCAGCGCGATCAGCGGCCCGCCCAGCACGCCGCCGGCGAAGGCGCGCCACCCGGCGAAATCGAGCGGCGCGGCAAAGGGCAGCGCGAGCACGCCGAACACGATCAGCGCAAGCAGCAGCAAGGCGCTGATGCGCTGCACCACCCATGCCCGCTGGCCGTCGAACAGCCTCATGTCAGCCCCCAGACGAGAAACAGCAGAGTGAGCACGGGCGCGGCGACCAGGATCAAGCGCGCACTGGCTCGTGCCCGCACAAGCTCGCTGCCCACGCCAGCGTCCATCAGCAGGTGGCGAACCCCGGCCAGCACGTGATGCACGAGCGCCCACAACAGCACCGCCGCCGTCACGCCCCATAAGGGCGACGAAAACAGATCGCGCGCCGCCACGAAACCCGCCTCGGTGCGCAGCGAGGCGTCGAGCATCAGGGCAACGACGGGCAGGGCAATGAACAGCAGCACCCCTGCCACCCGGTGCGCGATCGACACGATCGCACCGATCGGAAAGCGGATCTGCGCCAGATTCAGGAATACCGGCAAGCGACGAGAATGCCTTTCCATATGGGCCCCCCGACAGTTCGAGCCTCCGCCAGCGGCGGCGGAATGGCTCGTATTCGAACCATAGACCACAGGGTGACGCAGTGCCGGCCGCTGCCATGCCCGCACGCCTTACGCAGCGCGCCTTTGGATACGCTCTGCGGGGTGGAGGCCTGCGTCAATTAGCCGGGTGAGGCGCAGCCGGAAGGCCGGGAATCAGAAGCACGACCATCGTTGCAGCCCAAGCCAGGACTCCCCCTTGAATTGCGACGAGGCCAAGCTCGAGTGCAACGATGTCTTCTCGGATTCCCAGCACGCAGCGCACGCCCCTCTTCAGCAGTGCGACGGAAGCGCAGATTGCCATTATTGGGATCGCCAGAACGGGAAGGATCTCGTCCTGGATGAGCGCCAAGGACGACAGCCAAAGTGGCAACAGGGACACCGTCGTAAGCATGAATGCATCGCGCGCGCTCGCTTTTGCGCCACGTGTCCCTGCAACCGCCCTGACCAACCACAGAACCATCAGGAAACCCACCAGTTGTGCGGCAATCAGCGCCAACTCGACGAACTGCCAACCCGAGGCTGAAAGCGCAGGCAAGTAGTGCGCAGAGCCGAGATCCGTGGCGTGCAACAGTATGGCGGGGGGCACCATCGCTGCCGGAAGCGCCAGCCCGAAGGCGGTCGCGATCAACGACGGCGGACGGCGGGAGAGCTCGCCCCAAGCAGCATCAGAGGACCAGAGCATTGGCGGCAGGTGAAGGGGCAACATGATCGATCGGGAGCGGGGAGAGCTGAAGGAGATCTTTTATATCACAGCATGATGTAAAGTGTCGCTGTTCTTTTTCTGCGCGGGCTCCGCGTTGGCCCCAAAGGCACGGCAGCGAGGCACACCAGCGCGAACCCTCGACATCCGAAGGAGAGCATGACATGCGCAAACCTTTTCCCTTGAACCCAAAGCATCCCGAACGTATCTGCTGGGGATGCGACAAGTACTGCGCGACCGATGCACTCGGCTGCGGAAACGGTTCTGGTCAAACGATGCACCCTGCCGAGATATCAGCGCCGCGAGGGCTGCGGAATCGGCACCCGGCGCCGGATCGAAGCCCGCGCCGCCTTGCCAACCCATCTCGCCAAGCGGCGGCAGATGGACGGGAATGCCACGCAGCAGCGCCGCATAGACGCCGGCCACGTTCTCGAGCAGAGCGCCAGCAGCAACGCGGCCAGATGGCGATCGACCCCAGTGTCAGCGTCGCCTCGCCAACGGCGGTGGCCGTGTCGAGCAAGCCCTCGCGCGACAGGCACACCCCTATGGGTGTGCTCGTGCTGCCCGAAGTAAAGGAGATCTTCGCCTTGCCCTCGGGCAAGGCTGCCACCGGAACGACCCGCCGCATCCAGTAAAGGCCCTGCCACCGCCCCGTGTGGCAGAAACCGAGGTCGAGTGCGCCGATGCGCTCCGGCGTGTCGGCGAGGGCGGCGTCCACCGCACTGCTCTCGAGTGCATGACGCAACTGGGCCTGAGTGAAGAAGGCCGGAAGCGGCTGATGGACCTTGCCCGCAAGCTGGATGCCAAGATCGGCCATCACCCACGCCGGCCCGTTGTCCGCAAGCACGGCGACCACTTTCGATTCCGCCAGCCGTGGCTGCAGCACGCGCAGTTCGTCCGCGATCTCGGCCGCCCACCAGCACCGCTGGCCGGAGACGAGCAGGGGCGCATCCTTGTCGTGGGACGCGAGGGCATCGAGATAGCGTTCGAGGAGCAGCCCCTCTTCGGCCGCGCTGCGCCAGCCCACTGCAGCGAGCGGACGTGCATCCTGCTCGATCAACGTGAGATTCGGCGCGAACGCGGGCACGTCGGCCGCGTAGGCTTTCCTGAACGTGGCCCGTATGAATGCCTCGGCGGCGCGGCGAAGAGGGTGTCCCGCCACCACGTGGGATAACGACGCGCCATGGGACAAACGGTTGAAGCACATTGGAGTGCGCCAGACATGACGGTCCTTGGAAACGAGTTGCCGCCAAGGTGAGGAGCCAGGATTAATCCACGCTTAAGTGGGTGGCCAACCTCCGATGCGCGCCGGGGTTCATCGCTCTATGATGCGGACTTGGGATCGCACCTCACGGAGGCCACGCCATGTCAAACACCCCCGACTACACCCCACCAAAGGTCTGGAGCTGGACCAAGCCGAGCGGCGGGCAGTTTGCCAGCATCAACCGCCCCATCGCCGGGCCCACCCACGACCGCGCGCTGCAGCGCGGCAAGCACCCCCTGCAGTTGTATTCGCTGGCAACGCCCAACGGCGTGAAGGTGACGGTGATGCTGGAGGAACTGCTCGCCGCTGGGCACAGCGGCGCCGAGTACGACGCCTGGCTGATCCGCATCAACGAGGGCGACCAGTTCGGCAGCGGCTTCGTCGATGTGAACCCGAACTCCAAGATCCCCGCCCTGCTCGACTGCAGCGGACCGGAGCCGGTGCGGGTGTTCGAGTCGGGCGCCATCCTGCTGTACCTGGCCGAGAAGTTCGGCGCCTTCGTGCCGACCGACCCTGCCCGACGCGCAGAGTGCCTGTCGTGGCTGTTCTGGCAGGTGGGCAGCGCGCCGTACATCGGCGGCGGCTTCGGCCATTTCTACGCCTACGCGCCAACTAAGATCGAGTACGCCATCGACCGCTTCGCGATGGAAACGAAGCGCCAGATGGACGTGCTCGACCGCCGCCTGGCCGACAACCGCTACGTGGCCGGCGACGAATACACCATCGCCGACATGGCGATCTGGCCCTGGTACGGCGGCATGGCGAAGGGCCTTCTGTACGACGCCGGCAAATTCCTGCAGGTGCAGGACTACCGCAACGTCGTCCGCTGGGCCGACGAGATCGCCGCACGCCCTGCGGTGCAGCGCGGGCGCATGGTCAACCGCGTGATGGGACCGCTGGACAACCAGCTGCACGAGCGCCACGACGCCAGCGACTTCGACACCCGCACCCAAGACAAGCTGCCGCCCTCGGCCTGACTAGGCCTCCTGATAATTGAGCAGAACGCCGTCGGCATCTAGAGCGATGATTGGTTTCATGCCATCCATCATCTCGCCCTATTGTTCAAGCAGTGGCAGCCAGAGATTGGCAGAATCGTAAGCGCCCGGCGAACCCACGCCCGGCGAACCCACCTTCCCCCAGCGGCTTGGCCCATTGAAGATCGTGTCCATCAATCTTGATGGCGGACACGATGGACTTCGTCACCCCGCGCCGGGCACGGCGCGCGCGCATCGAAGCATACGAGCAGTCGGTGGTCGCGACCTATCGTGAGCCCGGCGGGTTGCCGACGAGCTCGGGTGGTCCCTGCACGCGCTCGCGCTTGAGCCTGCGCGTGCAGACGCCGAGGCCTACTTCGCCCTCATGGAGCATTGGGTGGACAACCTCGCGCGATGAATACATCAACGCTGCTCCAGGCGCGCGGCCTGCAAGCCGGGCTGGCCACCGCCCTGTTCGCACCGATCGACCTGGCCCTGCATGCCGGCTCCGTCACCTTGGTAAGCGGGGAGAACGGCGTCGGAAAAAGCAGCCTGATGCGCACCTTGGCCGGGGAGCAGGCACCCTTCGCAGGCACTGTGCAGCCCGCACCTGGCCTGCGCATCTGCCATTTCAGTCAACATGCGGCCCAGTTGCCAGGAGGGCCATTCAGCGTAGATGACCTACTCCGTCTGGCGGGAACACCCGCGCTTGTTCACCCGTGGGTGCCCGGCAACCCCAGGCAGCGGGTCGATCAGCTCAGCGGCGGCCAGCGACAGCGTCTGCTGCTCGCCATGGCGCTCACGGCCCCCTGCGACCTGCTGCTGCTCGACGAACCGGCCCAGCATCTTGACGCCGCAAGCCGCCTCACCTTCCTGGCTTGGCTGGAAGGGGCCGCCGCGCGGTCCCGGGGCCCTGCGATTGTGGTGGTAACGCACGACGCCGAGACGATCCAGGCAGCAAGTCGCGTTCACCTCCAGGCTTTGCCCGATGCTTGAACAGATGATGCTCTTCGCACCCGGCTTCGTGCTCGGGCTGGTGCTTTCCGCAGTGCTCGCAGCGCTCGGCGTCCTCCTGCGTCTGCGCGACGAGGCGCTATCGGCCTTCAGCCACGCTCAGGTCGCCGTGCTCGGCGCGATGATCGCCGCCATCACAGGCTTGCCGGCACTGATCGGCGCCTGGGGGCTCGCGATGTTGGCGGCCAGCGTCAGCCTGTGGGCCCCGAAGCCAGCAACCGTGGCGGCAAGCTCACGTCACCTCCTGGTCATGCTTCTGGCTTGGAGCGCCAGCCTCCTTCTAGCCGACAACCACGCACAGGTGCGCTTGCTTTCAGCGTCTGCAGTCGAGGGGCAGCTCCTGCTCGTGCAGTGGCGGGACGTAGCCGTGTACGGTACCTCAGCCGCATCGGGGATCATGCTGCTCGGTGCCGTATCGAAGTCCCTGCTTGCGCGCCAGCTGTTGCCTTGGCTGCCGTACTGCAGGCAGCGACGCTTGGGGCCACGGCCCATGTGCTCGCCTTTGGGCTCGCACTGGCACTCGACCAAGTCTATTCGGCAGTGATGATCATGATGCTCGCGGGGCTCGCTGCAGCCACATCCTTGCGCCGCAATGAGCATCCCCATTAACGGGCGCGCCCCGTCCAGGCTTGCTTCGCCCTCGCTCGGCCAGGGAAGCGTTCCGACCCTTGGCAAGGCAGGGATCGCTCGCTGGAGCATCAGGCCGGGACGCCGATGATTACGCTCGAGGCCTTGAAGATTGCCGAAGCGGCTTTGCCCACCACGAGCCCGAGCGCATCGCTGCTCTCATTGGTGACGATCGCAGCAACCGCGCCGCCGCCGGGCAGGTCGATGACCACGTCGGTGTTCACCGCGCCCGGCTGCACCCGCGACACGGTGCCGGACAGGCAGTTGCGCGCGGAGAAGCGCGCGCCCTCGTCATCGGTCACGACAATGATCGACGACGATTTGATGAGGGCGAAGGCTTCCGCACCCTGCTGCAACGACAAGCCCTCCGCGCTGCCGTGGGTGACGATGGCGACGATACGGTGGCCGCCAGCCACTTCAAGCGCCACCTCGTCATTCACCGTACCCCGCTGCACCTCGATGACCTTGCCCAGAAACTGGTTCCGCGCGCTGGTCTTCATGCTCATTCTCCGTATCAGAAGATAGTCGTCCGCAATGCCCTCGGCCTGCTGGCTGAGCAGGTCCACGAAGCGGCGGTGCTCGCGCTCGATCAGGCGGAAGTTCTCCACCAGTTGTTCCCCGCGCCGGGTGAGCCGCGTACCACCGCCTCCCCTGCCCCCCGTGACACGCTCTACCAGTGGCTCGCCGGCGAGATTGTTCATCGTGTCGATGGCGTCCCAAGCGGCCTTGTAGCTCATCCCGATCGCCTTGGCCGCCTGTGTGATCGAGCCGCAGTCGGCGATCCTCGACAACAGTTCGATCCGGCCTGGGCCGCCCAGGTTGGCACCGCCCACTGTCATCCAGATCGATCCGTGCAGTTCGATCCCCGCTTTCTTGCCTTCCATGCACCGACTCCCTGTTCGCAACCGGGGAGAGGATAGCTGTTTGCGGCTCCGGGCACCGCACGACGGAGCGTGCCGAACCAACACCTGCCTGAGCAGAACCACGATCCCGCCGAGCCGAGACGATGCTCGATGAGATCCCCGGCGTCGCTCAAGCAGGGACAACGCAGGGGCCACCCAAACGAGCGAACACCACCTTCACATCCCGCGGCGGCGCCCAGTAGGGCGCCGAGCTGACAATCAGGTCCACGCCTGCGGCCGCATATGCGCGCGCATTGCCCGCATCGACGCCACCGGTCGCGGCCAGCTTCACGCCGGGGCGGGCAACGTCCACGATGCGACGGCAGGCCGCGACACGCTCCGGCGCGAATTTCTCCAGTTGAAGCACGTCGGCTCCGGCCTGCGCCCAGCGCAGCGCCTCATCGACCTCTGCGACCTCGACAACAATCTTCTTCTCCGGCTCTGCCGCCTTCAGGCGAAGAATCGTCGTCGTCGGGTCCTCATCGAGGAACAACCGGTGTTCGTCGAACACGAGCAGAGTTTCCGACAGGCCCAGCCGGTGCAGTCGCGCACCGCCCGCCCGCACCGCCTTGGCCGAGAGTGCGCGGGTACCCGGCACGTTCTTGCGCGTACACGCAACCGGCACGCCACCCGCCGCGGCCACGATCGCCGCGGCAGCGCTGGCGATGCCGCCAGCCCACTCCATCAGGACCTGGACGCTCTTGTAAGTGCGGTGCAGTGCCGCCACCGGCCCCGTGGCCTCGAGCAGCACGGTGCCGGGCTCGACCAGGCTGCCGCTTGGGCACAGGACGGTGGGCGTTGCGCCAGCGAGCGTGAGCAGCCGAGCCCCCTCCTCGGCGCCACACACCGTCGCTGCGTGGCGCGCACGGAACACCACATGACCCTCGCCTCCAATCCCCAGCGCCTCCGTGGTCAGGTCGCCGTATGGGGCGTCCTCGGCCAGCAAGCGGGCCAGTTCGTGGTCGTGCAGACAACTCGTACCCTTCATGATCCTTCGGCTCCCAACTTCATGTGTTTGAGCAACCGGTGCCCCGCACGGCCATGCATCGGCCGCTGTAGATGAAACGCACATCGAAATCGCGGGCATGCCTTGCCCCGGTCGGACGCCCGCCGCTCATGTGGCCCACTCCGCCATGGGATGAGCGGTCCCGATCGGCTCCAGCCGACCGTCCTGCAGGTTCAGCACGTGCTCCCCGAACACTGCAGCATCCTCCGGGTCGTGGGTGATCAGCACCATCGGCACCTGCAGGCGCAGCTGCAGTTCGTCCAGTTCATTGCGCATGGTCGCGCGCAGCATCGGATCGAGCGCCGAGAACGGCTCGTCGAGCAACAACGCGCGCGGGCGCGACACCAGCGCGCGCGCAAGCGCAGTGCGCTGACGCTGCCCGCCGGAGAGTTCGCAGGGGAACTGGTCCGCAAGCGCGCGCAAGCGGAAGGCGGCCAGCCAGTACTCGACCGTCTCATCGCGGTGGCGCGAACCCGGGTTGAACCAGCCGGGCGTGAGGGGAAAAGCAATGTTCTGGCGCACGGTGAGGTGTGGGAACAGCGCATAGTCCTGGAACACGTAGGCCACCTCGCGCGCCTGCGGCGGCAGGTGGATACCGGCCGCCGCATCGAACAGCACCTGGCCGTTGAGACGGATGTGGCCCGCATCCGGTCGCAGCAGGCCAGCGATCGCCTTCAAGGTCAGGCTTTTGCCCGAACCGGAGGGCCCGACGATGACGATGCGCTGGCTATTCGACCGCAGGCGCACGTGCAGCGAGAAGGTGCGCCTGCCCGCGTTCAGGGTCTTGCGGATGTCGAGATCAAGCTGCATGAGGACTCATCCCGCACGATTGGCGATACGGCCCGGGGCAAGCCGCCCGGCACCGAGCAGGACTGCGATGCACACCACCGAGGTGATCAGCACGAGGAGGTTGGCAGCGTCGTCCTGCCCGGCCTGCACCGCCTCGTAGACCGCCACCGACAGGGTCTGCGTCTTGCCGGGAATGCTGCCGGCCACCATCAGCGTCGCGCCGAACTCGCCCAGCGCACGTGCGAAGGCGAGCAGCACGCCGGCGAGAATGCCGCGCCAGGCCAACGGCAGGGTGACGCGGAAGAACACCGCCGCCTCCGCGAGGCCGAGTACGCGCGCGGCCTGCTCCAGTTGGCCATCGACCGCCTCGAAGGCCGCACGTGCTGGCTTGAAGACGAGCGGAAAGGACACGACGGTCGCGGCGATCACCGCACCCTTCAAGGTGAAGATCAGGTTGATTCCGAAGGTCTCGTGCAGCCACGCACCCAGGGTGCCGTGGCGGCCGATGAGCACGAGCAGGTAGTAGCCCAGCACGGTGGGCGGCATCACCATTGGCAAGGTCAGCACAGTGTCGAGCAGGTCACGCCCGGGAAAACGGCCGCGTGCCAGCAGTAGACCAACCGCCACGCCGAGCACCAGGTTGATCCCCGTCGCCCAGCCGGCCACCTGCAGGGAAAGGGCGAGCGCGGTCCATGCCGTATCCATCCTGCAGCCACGTCCCGGTCAGGGTTTCTGAAAGCCGTACTTGCTCAGCACAGCCTGCCCCGCGGGCGACAGCACGTGCGCAACGAAGCGATTCGCCTCTTCCGCATTGGTGCTGGCCGCGATGCGCGCAATCGGATAGCGGATCGCCACCTCGATCGGCACCTCGAAAGCGATCCGTACCTTGTCCCTCATCACCGCGGCATCGGTCGCATACACGAAACCAGCGTCGACCTCTCCACGCGCGACGTAGTCCAGCGACTGACGGACGCTCTGTGTGCCAACCGCACGCGCCTCGATCACAGACCACAGGCCCGCACCTTCCAGCGCACGCTTGGCATAGCGCCCAACCGGCACGCTTGCGGGATTACCGACGGCAACCCGGGCAACACCGGGTTGCCGCAGATCGCGCAGGTCCTCAAGAACAAGCGTGCTCTCGATGGGGACGATCACCACCAGCGTGTTGCGCACGAAGTCCTGTCGGGCCCCGGCAACCAGCAGGCCCTGCCGCTCCGCCTCGTCCATGGTTTCCTGATCCGCAGTAGCGAATACGTCAACCGGAGCCCCCTTCGCCATCTGCTGAAACAATGCGCCCGAGGCGCCAAAATTCAGCAGCACCTTGCTACCGGCATGCCGCGCCTCGTAGTCCTGGGCGATCTCCCTGAACGCATTGGTCAAACTTGCCGCAGCGGAAACGGTCAATTCGCCCGCATGTGCGCACCCTGCCGCGGCAGCGAACACAATCGCCGCAAGCACTTCTTTCGTGATCCTGCGCAGCCCCATGGAGCCATCCTCGGAGTCGTTGAGGTTCGTAATATACAACCGTATATTACGAACCTCAACGCTACCTCGGCTCCGGGGGCGCGTTTCGCGCCGCAACGCGCGCCGCACCCGAATTCAGCCCGAACAGCGAGATCGCGACCGCCACCGCAAGCTCGAAGAAATTCGAGGTACCAATCAGGCGGCCGACGAACGCACCCACCGCGAGCGCCGAGCGCTGCTCCAGCACGCTCCGCGTCGCCATCCCGGCCAGCAGCGGCAACACGACACCCCGAGCGCAGCCATTGTGAAGGGCTTGATCAGCCAGTTCACCACCAGCGTGAGGATCAAGCCCTGTGGTTTCTTGCCCACGTCCTTCACTGCGTGCCAGTCGATCTGGATCATCATCGGATAGATCATCACCCAGATGAACACCGCGACCACGAGATTCACCCGGGCCCACTCGAGCCCGGCAATGAGCCCGAAGGCCTCGGGCGCGAGCAGCCCGAGGCCTTCGCCCGCAAGGATGCCGAGGCCGACCCAGACCGTCAGGTAGCGTTCGAATACCCCCACCTCAGGCCCCCGTGTCGACCGGCTCCAGCCCGATGCGGTCGATCTCCTGCCTGATCGCAAGGCGGTCGAGCTTGTCCAGCGGCAGGCTCAGGAACAGGCGCAGGCGATTAACGAGCTGGTTCTGCACCAGGCTGAAGGCATCGAGTCGGCGCTGTTCGCTGCCCTCGACCTTCACGGGGTCGGCGAATCCCCAGTGCGCGGTCAGCGGCTGGCCCGGCCAGGTCGGGCAGACCTCACCGGCCGTCTGGTCGCACACGGTAAACACGAAGTCCATCTTTGGCGCATCATGGCGGGCGAACTCTTCCCAGCTCTTGCTGCGCAGATGCCCGGTTTCATAACCCTGCGCCTGCAGGACCTGCAAGGTCAGCGGATGCACCGCGCCACTCGGGTGGCTCCCGGCACTGTAGGCCTTGAAGCGCCCCTTGCCGAGCTCATTGAGCACGACCTCCGCAATGATGCTGCGCGCAGAGTTGGCCGAGCACAGGAATAGCACGTTGTAAGTCTTGTCCGACATGGAAAACTCCGGTTTGGTCTGGGAAACATCGTTGCGACGCAGCGGGATGCCGCAGGCTTCTGGCATACCCGTACAGCACTCTTCAGTGAGGTAGGCGATCAACGCACGCATCAGCGGCATGTTGGCGCGGTAACGCTGGTAACGCCCTTCCTGCTCGGACGAGACCAGCCCAGCCTGAGCCAAGGTCTTGAGATGAAAGGACATGTTGGTCGCGGGCAGATCGAGCGCGGCGGCAAGCTCACCGGCCACCATGCCTTGCGGGCCCATCCGCACCAAGAGCCGGAACACATCCAGTCGCACGCCCGAGGACAAGGCCTCGAAGACCGGAACGGCGGCGCTCTTTTCCATCGATCGTTCTCCTTGGGCCGACACTCAAGGCACCGTCCGGGTCAATGCAGGTCGTTCGAGCGGCAGCGCCAGCGTCACCAGCCAGCACAACACCAGCATCACCGCCGAGCCTATGAGTGCATACAGCAGTCCGCCCCACTGGTACAGCAGCCCCGACAGCAGGGTGCCGATGAAGCGACCGAGCGCGTTGGCGGCGTAATAGAAACCCACGTCCTCGGCCGCTTTCTCCGAGCCCGCATAAGCCAGCACGAGATACGAATGCACAGATGAACTGACCGCGAAGGCAAAGCCGAACAGTCCGAGGCCACCTACCACCACCCACTCCAGATTGGGCGCCTCCAGCCACACCGCCGCCGCGAGGGCGGAAGGAATCACGGCCAGCGCAGCAGACCAACGGCGTGCGGCCGGCACCTCGCGGCTCAAGCCGTCGGTGCTGCGCCGAACGATCTGCGGCGCCAGCGCCTGCACCAGGCCATAGGCGATCGTCCATACGGCGAGAAAGGTGCCGACCATGGTGAAGGTCCACCCCGCCGAATACAGGAACACCGGCACCCCGACCACGAACCACACGTCACGCGCACCGAAGAGCACCACGCGAGCGGCGGCCAGCACATTGATGCCGGGGCTCTTAGCGAACAGCTCTCGCACCGAACGCGAAGCCTTCTTCCTGCCCATCATCGGCGGCAGCGACAACAGCACACCCAACAGCACCACGGCCAGCAAGCCCGACATCGCCCACAGGGCACCCCGGAAGCCCAGTACCTCGAGCAACAAGCCGCCGAGGAAGAAGCCGATACCCTTCATCGCGTTCTTGCTGCCGGTGAACCACGCGACCCACCTGAAGAGCTGGCCGGCGCCTTCGGCCTTCGCCTCCGCCTGGGTGATCTTGATGGCCGACTTGCTCGCCGTCTTGGTCAGGTCCTTGGCCACGCCGCAGACCCCCTGTGCCAGCACCACCCAGGCCACCGCCATCGCCGCTGTCCACCCCGGATCGAGCGCCGACAGCAGCACGAAGCCGGTGATCTGCGTGACCAGGCCGACCGCAAGCATGCGCGCAATACCGAAGTGCGTCGCCAGCCAGCCACCCACCAGATTCGCCAGCACGCCCGCCGCCTCGTACAGCAGAAACAGAAAGGCGAGCGTGAACGGCGAGTAGCCCAGGCGATAGAAGTGCAACAGCACCAACATGCGCAGCGCACCATCGGTGAGCGTGAAGCCCCAGTAGGCAGCGGTGACGATGGCGTAATTGCGCACGGCGTGGTGCGGGCCTCCGCCGGGCCTCCCCAAGGGGGGATCAGCCCCCTCGGGGGGTAGCGAGCGCGTTGAGCGTGCAGGCCTGTCCATGATTCAGATGCCAATGGCTTCCATGTGGCAGGCGAGGTCAACCATGCGGCAGGCGTAGCCCATTTCGTTGTCGTACCAGGCATACACCTTGAGCAGCGTACCGTCGGTGACCAGCGTAGACAGCGCATCGACGATCGAACTGCGTGTATCACGGGCGTAATCAACGCTCACCAGCGGGCGCTCCTCATAACCGAGGATGCCGGCAAGCGGGCCTTCCGCGGCCGCCTTGAACAGCGCATTGACCTCCTCCGCCGTGGTCTCCCGCTGCAGCTCGAACACGCAGTCGGTCAGCGAGGCATTGAGCACCGGCGCCCGCACCGCATGGCCGTTGAGCTTTCCTTTCAACTCGGGATAGATCAGCGCAATCGCGGTGGCGCTGCCGGTCGTCGTGGGTGCAAGGCTCATCAGCGAGCTGCGCGCGCGACGCAGATCCTTGTGCGGCGCATCGACCACCAGGTTGGTATTGGTGGGGTCGTGGATGGTCGTGATCTGGCCGTGGCGGATACCGAGGCTCTCGTGCACCACCTTGACCACGGGGGCGAGACAGTTGGTCGTGCAGGAGGCCGCCGTCACAATACGGTCGCGCGAGGGATCGTAGGCCTCATGGTTGATGCCGACGACGATGTTCAGCACGCCGCCCGTTTTTACCGGCGCGGCGACGATCACCCGCTTGGCGCCGCGATCCAGATGGCCCTGCAGGGTTTCAGGCGTGATGAACTTGCCGGTGCATTCGAGTACGACGTCCACGCCCAGATCCCCCCAAGGGATGTCGGCTGGGGTGGCATGCGAGGAAAAGGAGAGCGTGCGGTCTTCGATGCGGATCGTATCTTCCCTCTCGGCACGGAAGTCCGCACGCCACCTGCCCTGCACGCTGTCGAAGGCCAGCAGATGTGCGGTCGCTGCGGCGCCGCCCTTCAGTTCATTGAGGTGCACCACCTCCAGCCGGTTGCCCGCACGTGGATCGTCCGCCTGCCGTTCCGCCGCCCCCATCGCCGCGCGCAGCGCCAGACGACCGACGCGGCCCATGCCGTTGATACCCACTCTCATGTCACACTCCAATACAACGATATTTTTAGAAGTTTTGAAGTATAGATGCGCGAGTGTGACGCCAATATGAAGATCTCGTGACAGCACGAGGACTCCGCAGGAGCCATGCGCCACAGCCCCGCATACGCCAGCAGATGCGTTTCAGTTACGGCTCCGGCTGTCGGCGAGTGTCCCGCGGCGAGTCGACGACTGATACTGCCTCATGAAACGCCGGTCGATCCAGTCCTTCCATCGCCACGCAAGCCGGCCGCTCGCGGAGAATGCCGCCCAGGAGACGATCGCCTCCCGGGGCCCGGTGGCCAGCAGGTAGAGGCTGCGGCGTTGCGGCCGATAGGGCTCGAGGGGACGCCCCGCGAGCGCACGCTGCAGGTTCCCGGTCAGTACCGGTCCGGCGCGCACCGCGTAGACGCCCGACTTGGCATGGGGTGCATCGATGCGCGAGGCCACATCGCCCGCGGCGAACACGTTCGCGTGCGACACGCTCTGCTGGCCTTGCCCGACCGCGATGAAGCCATCCGGCGCGAGCGTCAGCCCCGATTGTGGGAGCCAGTCCGGTGGGCCCACACCCGTTGCCGCAATCACCCAGTCAGCGGCAAGCGGCACGCCCGCCTCAGTTTCCAGCGCGGATCCGTCGGCCCGCACCCGCTGCTCGACAAGCTCGACGCCTTGCCCTGCCAGTGCCGCGCGTGCCCGCCGGACAACGCCAGGCGCGTGCCCGGGCAACAGCCCACCCCCACACGCAAGCATCACCCGCGGCGCGGTGACGCCGGTTTCACGACGCAGCCGGTACGCGACCGCAAGTGCGAGTTCGACACCCGCCGCGCCGCCGCCGATTACCGCCACCCGCGCGTTGTCATCGCCGAGAAGCATTGGCAGCGCCTGCTCCCATTTCGCCACGAAGGACTCGAGCGGGCGCACCGGCAGCAACCCCGGGTGATTCGCGAGCCCTGCATCCATGGCGAGACGTGCGCCGGTGTCGAGCGACAACACGTCGAATTCGATGGTGCCTCCGTCGGCCAGCGTGACATGGCCCCGGTTCGCATCCAGCGCGCACACGGCATCCTGGACGACGCGCACACCAGCCGCACCCGCCAGCGGCAGGACGGGGGCCACGCATTCGTCGAGACGGTAGTGCCCGGCGATCCAGCCCGGCACCATTCCGGAGTAGATCTGGCGCGGATACGGTGTCACGAGGACGACCTCCACGCCCGCCCACGGTGCCTCGCCGAGGGCGCGCAGCACGTGCAGGTGGGCGTGCCCTGCGCCTGCAAGTACGAGCCGTTTCATGCCTGCCCCGACGAGGCGAGCACCGAGCGCAGCGCCGGAAAGCGTGTGGCCAGCCGCTCGAAATCCGCCGGGCGGTCGACATCCCACAACGGCGCTGTTTCGTGCCAGTCGAGGCCGAGCGCGCGCAGGCGCTGGCGCGTCTGTGCCATGACACGATCCGTGCTCCAGTCGATGGCCTCGAACAGCCATGGATCTGCGCGACGCAGCGCGATCAGCACATAGCCGCCATCCTCGGCCGGGACCAGCACCGCATCGTGGCGGTCAAGGGCATCGGCCACCTGCCGGATCAAGTCGGGCGTTAGCACCGGGCAGTCGGTGCCGATGACCAGCGTGCCCGCCGGTGTGCGCGATGCGGCAACGGCGGCCTGCATGCGTGCGCCAAGATCGCCCTGTGGCTGGGGCAGCAGACGGACGTCCCCGAAAGCCCGGCAGCGCTGGAAGTCGGGATGCGTCTCGTCAGGGGCACACCACAGACTGACCGGCCCGATGTCGGCGGTCACCGCGGTGGCCATCGTGCACTGCAGCAGCCAGCCTTGCAGCGCCGCCGCGCCGGCCGCGCCGAGGTACGGAATCAACCGGGTCTTGCACAAGCCGGGCAGCGGCGCCTTGGCCAGGATTGCCAGCTCGATGCGCGTCGAGGCGTCGTCGTTCATCGGGGGGTATATCCGTAGGCGCGGGCAAGCGCATCCGGCGAGGCGCCGAGCCAGAAGCGAAGCCGCAGCCACCACATGGTCAGCACCGTGCGCACCAACCCATGACGCGCCCAGCGCCGGCCGGATGTCTCCACCCGCTGGCGCAGGCAGGCCGGGCGCGAGATCGCACGCAGTCGCTGCGACAGCACGATGTCCTCCATCAGCGCGATCTCGGGAAAGCCCCCCGCCGCCGAAAAGGCCTCGCGCGTGCAGAACATGGCCTGGTCTCCGGTCGCGATGCCGGTGATGCGCGAGCGCAGGTTCATCGCCCAGGCGACCACCGCGACGCCCGCAGGCCCATCCACGATGCGAACATCGAAGCGCCCCCACGCGGCACCGCCTGCGAGCGCCTGGCGCACCGCCGACATCGCGTCGGGGGGCAGCACGGTGTCGGCATGGAGAAAAAGCAGCGCGTTGCCACGAGCGCAGACGGCACCGGCGTTCATCTGCCGCCCGCGCCCCCTGTCCGTGGCCACGACCCGGTCCGCCAGCGGCCCCGCCAGTGCGACGGTTTCATCCTGGCTGCCGCCGTCGACGACGATCAGCTCGACCCCCTGCCTGCGCAGCGGCTGCAGCGACTGAAGGCGCGCGACGATGCCGACGGCCTCATCGAGCACTGGCATCACGATCGACGGCCCACCAACGAGATCTGCAGCCGTTGGCGAGGGCACGATGGCTTGCGCTCTCTTCATCAGCCCCCCTGCGCCAGGTATGGAAGCGTTCCACCCATCGCAGCAGGCGCTCGGGTGCGTGTGCCCGCTTCCAGTTGCCGGCGACGTACTTGTTGGCTTCGGCCAGGGTCGGGTAGATGTGGATGGTGCCGAGGATGCGGTTCAGCCCAATGCCCTGCTTCATCGCCAGCACGTACTCGGCGATGAGGTCGCCCGCGTGCTCACCGACGATGGTCACGCCCAGGATGCGGTCCTTGCCCGGCACCGTCAGCACCTTGATGAAGCCGTGCGCCTCGCTGTCGGCGATGGCGCGGTCGAGGTCGTCGATGCCGAAGGTGGTGAGCTCATAGGCGATGCCCTGTTCGCGGGCCTCCTGCTCGTTGAGTCCGACCCGGGCAACCTCGGGCTCGATGAAGGTGGCCCACGGGATGACGCGGTAGTCCGCCCTGAAGGTCTTGATCGGGTCGAACAGGGCGTTGACCGCCGCATACCAGGCCTGATGCGCCGCGGTGTGGGTGAATTGGTAAGGCCCCGCCACGTCGCCCGCGGCGTAGATGTTCGGGTAGTTGGTCTGCAGCAGCGCGTTCGTCTCGATCGTGCGACCACAGCGCACGCCGAGTTCCTCCAGCCCGTAGCCCCTCAGGTTGGCGCTGCGCCCGAGGGCGATCAGCACGGTGTCGAAGGCAATGCGTACCTCCTCGCCCGCATGCTCGGCGATCAGGATCTTCTGCTCGCCCTCCTTCACGAAAGCCTTGGCCTGGTGCTGAAGGCGCAGGTCGATGCCCTCGTCGCGAAAGCGCTGCATCACCAGCTCGGACACATCCGCGTCCTCGCGCGGCAGCAGCCGCGGCCCGCGCTCGACCTGAATGACCTGGGCGCCAAAGCGGGCGAAGGCCTGGGCGAGCTCGCAGCCGATCGGTCCGCCGCCCAGCACCAGCAGTCGGCGCGGCAGCGTGCGCAGCGACCAGACGGTGTCGGAGGTCAGGTAATCGATGTCCTCGATGCCCGGCAGCGCGGGCACCGTCGGCCGCGCGCCGGTGGCGATGACGATGGCGCGCGTCGTGAGGCGCCGGCGCTCGCCGTCGGCGGTGTCGATCTCGACCTCCCACGGCGACACGATGCGCGCAGCGCCCTGCACCACCTCGACCCCCAGCCCGGCGTAGCGCTCGGCCGAATCGTGCGGCTCGACCTGGGCGATGATGCGTTGCACGCGTTCCATGACCTCGGCGAAGTCGAAGCGCGCATCGGCCGCGGCAATGCCGAATTCGGGCGCGCGCGCGACGTGCGACAGGAACTTCGCCGAGCGGATCAGCGCCTTCGACGGCACGCAGCCGGTGTTGAGGCAGTCGCCGCCAAGCTTGTGGCGCTCGACCAGCGTCACCTTGGCCCTGACCGCCGCGGCGATGTAGGACGTGACGAGACCTGCGCTGCCACCACCGATCACCACCAGGTTGCGATCGAACCGCCTCGGCCGGGGCCAGCGCGCATTGACCCGGTTGCGGCGGATGCGTTCCACCACGCGCCGCGCAAGCAGCGGGAACACGCCGAGGATGGCGAACGAGCCGAGCAAGGCAGGCGACAGGATGCCGCCCAGGCTGTCGATGCGCGCGAGCTGGGTGCCGGCATTCACATACACCACGGTGCCTGCGAACATGCCCAGCTGGCTGACCCAGAAGAAGGTCCAGGTGCGCATCGCCGTCAGGCCGAGCAGCAGGTTGACCAGGAAGAAGGGAAACACCGGCACCAGGCGCAGCGTGAACAGGTAGAACGCACCCTCGCGCTGGATGCCCTCGTCGATGGCCGTCAGGCGCTGGCTGAAGCGCTGCCCGACCCAGTCACGCAGCAGGAAGCGCGCGATGAGAAAAGCCGCGGTGGCACCCAGGGTGGACGCGAAGGAGACGATCACGGTGCCCCACAGCACCCCGAACACGGCACCGCCGGCCAGCGTCAGCAAGGCCGCGCCGGGTACGGACAAGGCGGTGACGAGCACATAGATGACGAAGTAGAGGGCGACACTCGAGACCGGGTTGTGGTCACGATAATCCGCAATGGCGGCCTGGTGCGTCTTGAGCGTCTGCAGGTTGAGGTACTGGCCGAGATCGAACAGGAAGAAGCTGCCGATCGCGGCAGCGAGAACCATCAGCACGACGAGTTTGCGCGGATTCATCCGGATGCCTGCCGATTCGCTCAATGCTCGAGCGCGCCGCCGCAACTGCTCCCCTGCCCGGCGGTGCAGCCGTAGCAATGCTCGCCAACCCGGATTTCTCCGTCCTCCAGGCCATCGCCCAGAAGATCCGACAGATGCGTGACCTGTGGCCGGGCGCCGAGCGGCAGCCCGAGCATCTGGTTGAAGTCACAGTCGTGCACCTGCCCCTGCCAGCTGACCGACACCAGCGTGCGGCACATCACCCCGCCCAGGTTCTCCTGCCGGTGGCCGCCCTTGAGCAATGCCATGTAGTCATCGAACTGCCCGCGCGAAACGAGCTGACTGCCGAAGCGCTGGATGGGCATGTTGGCCAGCGCGAAGAGCTGATTGAATACGATGCCGTAACGTGCCGCCAGCTCGCGCTTGTACGCCTGCTCCAGTCCCTGCTGGTCGGGCGGCAGGCTGGGGCCGAGCGGGTTGTAGACCAGGTTGAGCACAAGCCCTGAGTCCGCCTGGCCATAGCCGAGCGCATTGAGCCGGTGCAAACCCTCCATGCTTTGCCGGCCCACGCCCTCGCCCCGCTGGGCATCTACGTTGTCCTCCAGGTAGCACGGCAACGAGGCAATGACCTCGACCCGCTGCGCGGCCAGAAAATCGGCCAGTCCTTCATAGCCCGGCTCGCCCAGGATGGTGAGATTGCAGCGGTCGATGACATGAAGCCCCATCGCCCGAGCCTCGGCGACAAGCCGCCGGAAGTTGGGATTCATCTCCGGCGCGCCGCCGGTGAGGTCCAGCGTGCTCACCCGATGTCGGCGGGCGACCTCGAGCAACAGCGCCATCGTGTCCCAGCTCATTTCTTCCGTGCGGCGCGGGCTGGCTGCCACATGGCAGTGCAGACAGGCCTGGTTGCAGCGATAGCCAAGGTTTGCCTGCAGCACTTCGAGACGGCCGCGCGTGAGCGCGGGGAAGTCGGTCTTGACCAACAGGGGGAAGGTATCGCGCATTGCATTGCTCCGGGTCGGTTTGTTCCTTGGTCGGAGGCGCTGGCAAATCCTTACAACCAGACGCCTGAGGCTGGAGCTGTGTCAGGAGTCACGCCGCCCCCTGGACGCCATCCGATCCTTGCCTGTTCCTGCTTGAGCAAACGAACCGGGCCTGTAGCAGCGCTACATACAGGACTGTCACGCGTTCGTCGCAATGTTCGCTTAGTTTTGCTGCATGGTCCCCTACCCAAACCGAGATCAGTTGGTCATCTTCGACGCCGACGGCACGACCATCGACGCCTTCCATGCGATCGAGCAGAGTTTTCTTCGCCATGGCATGGCCATCGGCGATCTCGAACGCTTCCAGCGACGGCGCAAGCTGTTCAAGTATCTGGGCGGGCTGCGCGAGTTCCCGAACAACCTGCGCCAGCAGTTCGGCAAGCAGAATCGGAAGCGCCTGCTGGAGACACTGACCGACTTCTACCGCGACGAAGCCGTTCTTTACCCCGGCATCGCAGCCCTGCTGCAGACCCTGATCGCCACGCCGCACGTTCGCATCGGCATGGTGACGCGCAATGTGACGATCGACCCGGAACAGACGCTCCGGCGCTTGTTCGCACGCCACGCCATCGACATCGATGCGTTCGATCACTTCGCATGCATTCCCCTGCGCGGCGACAAGACGGCGTCCTTCCGCGATGCGCGCGTGCGCCTGGGCATCAACCCGGCGCGCTGCTATGCCTGCGGCGACGAGTTCAGCGATTACCTCGCGGCCATCGGTGCCGGCATGTATCCCTTGATCGTCGCCTACGGCGCAGAGGACCGGAGCCGGCTGCGCCAAACGCATGGCGTCCCGGAGGATTTCATCCATGCCTCACCAACCGAGTTCAGGGAGAAACTGCTGCACACGCTCGCACTGGAAGACCTTCTCCCTCCGATCGGGCTGGAGATGGAAACCCACCCCGATCCGGCCCCCGGCGACGCAGTAGGAAGAGGCGCATGACGACGAAGATCGATCTGATCTATTTCAATGCCGGTGGCGGGCACCGCGCCTCGGCGCTGGCTCTGGAGGCGGCGCTGCACCGCCAGGCGCCCAGCTGGCAGGTACGCCTGGTGAACCTGTTCGAAGTGCTCGATCCGCAGGACAAGTTCCGGTCCATTACCGGCAGCGGCCCGGAAGACTGGTACAACAAGCGCCTCTCCCGCGGCTGGACGCTAGGGATGGCGCAGGAACTGAAGCTGCTGCAGGCGGCGATACGCTTCGCCCACCCCCTGCTGCTTCGGTCCCTGCAGCAGCACTGGCTGCGTACCGAGCCCGATCTGGTCGTTTCGCTCGTACCGAACTTCAACCGGGCGCTCCACGAAAGCCTTGCATCAAGCCTTCCGGGGGTGCCCTATGTCACGCTGCTGACCGATCTGGCCGATCTGCCGCCCAGCTTCTGGATCGAACCCGATCAGCTACAGCACTTCATCTGCGGTACGCCCCGGGCCGCCGAGCAGGCACGGATCCTCGGCCACGACACGAGGCGCATTCATCTCACCTCGGGGATGATCATCCGCCCGGAGTTCTATGCACCCGCCAAGGTCGACCGTGCGGAAGAACGCTTGCGCCTCGGTCTGGACCCCAGACGCCCTACCGGCCTGGTGCTTTTCGGCGGCCACGGCTCGAAGGCGATGCTCGGCATCGCGCAGCGCCTGGCAGCAACGACGCAGCTCATCCTGATTTGCGGCCATAACAGGGCGCTCGCCGCACGCCTGCGCCAGCTTCCCGTGATCGCACCGAGAAGGGTGGTCGAGTTCACCTCGGACATCCCCTACTACATGCAACTTGCCGACTTCTTCATCGGCAAGCCGGGGCCGGGCAGCATCAGCGAGGCCGTGCAGCAGGGCCTCCCGGTGATCGTCGTCGACAACGCATGGACCATGCCGCAGGAGCGCTACAACGCACAATGGGTGCGAGAGAACGGCGTGGGCATCGTCCACGGCAGCTTCCGCACCATCGAGCGCGCAGTAGCCCAACTTCTCAGTGGCATGGATGCATTCAAGGCCCGCGTCCGCCAGATGGAAAACCGGGCTTTGTTCGAGGTGCCGGAGATCCTCGACCGGATCCTGGTACAGGCGACGGAACACGTCGATCGGGGGATCGACACCGGCTTGCGCCACCCTGCCTCCACCATCTGACCTGCCCGATCCCCGCACTGCACACCTTCTCCGGGTCGTGCGTCGATCTCGTCGAGCGCCCGTACCAGACCGGCAGATACGTCGATACCGAAACGTACACCGGGTATCACCCACCCGACGCCATCGACTGCCCGCAACGCAAGCCTTCGAGGCGGGTGAGGATCTCCTGTGGGACGCTTTCGACGATCTTCGTTGCGCCCAGGTAGATCGTGCCCTCATTGCCATCGAGCGTGATCAGAGCCCCTTCGTGCAACAGCCGCCCAGCCAGTGTCAAGGTTCGCGCGACCGGGTCGATCGAGGTGCCATCGCTCGCGGCGACATGCCGCTGCGTCAATGCGGCAGCGTCGAGGCCGTGTGTCCGTCGGGCCGCCGTACCGGCGTCGATCACGCCCTCGTCCATCAGATCGAGCGCAATGCGCGCTGCCGCGAGCGGCGTCCGCTTTCCGTTGCGCGTCTGCAGCAGATAGAGTTGCCCATGTTGCACGGTGAACTCGAAGTCCTGCATGTCCCCGAAGTTGCGTTCGAGCAAGCCCACAAGCTCAAGCAGCGCTTGCCAGACAGCCGGTGCGACCGAGGCAAGCTCATCGTGCCCGAGCGCGCTGCGTCGCCCGCTCACCACGTCCTCGCCCTGTGCATTGAACAGGAAATCGACCCATGGACGGCGCTCGCCACTGCTCGGGTCACGCGTAAAGCCAACTCCGGCCCCGGAAACACCGCCGGCATTGCCGAACACCATACGCTGCACGATGACCGCCGTCCCCAGGTCATCGTCTATACCGTGCAGCCTGCGGTAGGTGACCGCCTTTTCACGCTGCCAGGAGGCCATCACGGCAGCGATTGCCTGCCTTAGCTGCTCGTGTGCATTCTGCGGAAAAGCTTCCCCGGCCTCGCGCTGGTAGGTTGCGAGGTGGCGTCGTGAAAGCTCGCGCAACGTGGCGAAATCGAGTTCCCGCTCGTCGAGCGCTCCCCGCAGCACCTCGAGATCTTCCTCGAAGTGTGCTGCATCGATCTCCGCCACGGTTTCACCATAACCGGCAATGAGTCGCCGGTAAGCGTCCCAGGCCAAACGCGGATGCCCGGTGATGCGCACGAACCCCGGCAGGGTTTCTTCCGTCAGGCCAACGTTGAGCAGTGTTTCCATCATGCCTGGCATCGACACTGGCGCTCCGGAGCGCACCGAAACCAGCAAGGGGTGACGTGGATCCCCCAGGCGCAGCCTGCAGGATCGCTCCAGCGTTTCCAGCGCCGGCAGCCAGTGATGGCTTCTGATGCCATTCGACTGCGCGCACCAGCCCGTCCCGATCACGAAGGCTGGCGGCACCGGCAAGCCCAGCGCAGCCATTCGCGCAAGATTCCAGGCCTTGGCACCAAGCACGCGCGCACTCCCATGGGCAGGCAGCGGCGCATCCCGTTCGATCGTCTGCACGACACACCTTTCGTCCGCCCGCATCGGCACTGCTTCCGCACCCTTCACATCCGCCGCACGCCCGCTCATTGTCCGCCCCCTACCCGGCTGAAGGCGAGCCGCCGCAAGCCATAACCGGTGGCGAGCATCCAGTCCGAGGCGGATTCGAGTGCCTGCGCAAAATCAGTGCTCAGGCTGAGTGTCGCCGCATCGCTGATGTGTTCTGCAAGCGCACGGCGCACGTCACGAAGCAGCACGTCGCACTGGCGCTCTGCATTGAGCACCCGCCAGAGCGCAGACACGAACTCCTCATGATCCTCAGCATTGCTGTCCTCACCGAGCGTGCGAGCGATCTCGAGCGCGCGCACGTGATCCTGTGCGGCACCGAGCACCGTGTCGGCAAGCAACTGCATGGTCTGGTGGACCTGACCCCGCCACCCCTGGTGATGATCCGCGGCGATGAGCGAAAGCAGGAATGCGGCCTCCTCGAGCGCATCAGCGACGTCATCGGCGGTTTCGACCAACTCGGCGAACGCCTCCCAGCGCGGGCGTGCTTCGGCCCGTGCACGCGCATCCATCACCAGCTGGTCGGCACTGCGCTCCCACTCCTTCGCCCGCTCTGCAAACCTGCGCGCGGCCTTCTTGTCGCGTTCATGGTTGTGCGCAAGCCCATCGCGCAAGCCCTCTGCCATGGCATGGCAGTAGGCAGCGTGCTCGGCAAGCAGGTCGAACTCGTCATGTCTGCGCAGATAGCCCGCGAGCAGCAAGCGCGTATCGTCGGCGACCAGTGTCTGGGGCTGACGTTGCCGCACCGCCGCCAGGGCTTGCGCCATCACGTCGAGCAGAAACGCCGTCGCCTTCTCGCTTCCCATCACCACGTCGAGCCGGTCGCCAATGCGGAAATAGCCTGCACCCAGCGCCTGCATGGCCCCGAACACCAGCTTCTCGCCCCCCGCCTCGAGCCAGGCCATGTGACCAACTTGCCTGCGTGCAGCCTCATTCAGGATGGCGACGGCATCGGACTTGCTGACCAGTTGCTCAAGACGCTTGCGCGCACGGTTCCAGTCGATCAGGAACACGATGCGCTCGCCGATGCACTCCAGCGTCTGCGCCACCTCCTCGTCGTCATCGCACTCGAAGCGCGCGGTGCCGACGTAATAGGTGGCGCCGAGATTCAGCCCGGCAGTGCTGCGCGCCTGAGGTTCGCTCCACACCGCAGCAACCTCGCTCAACAGCGACTGAAAGAAGGCGAAGCGGCGGTGGTGCAGATCCGAGTATGTCAAGGTGATGACCCGGTCCTGCACCTGCATGACCAAAACGTGCGCATCATTGGTGCCGATATCGTTCTGTAACAGCAGCCGGTCGCCGTCGCGCGTCGCGGCCGTGTCGAGCCCCGGGTGCTCAAGCTTGAGCGGGCGTGTACGGTTGACACCCCGCATGAAGGCCGCGACACGCGCACGGTCAGCATCATCGATCTGCCACACGTGCGCGCCGTCGATGGCTTCGCTCGACAGATCCGCGGCCAGGCGATTGATCGCCTTGTGCAGGTCCATGACCAGCAAATGGAGACTGTCGTCCTTGCCGCGCTTGCCGCTCGTCAGCGCCTGGATGTCGCCTGCCGACAGCGTATCGGGCTGCAACTGCTCCAGCCACGCGCACCAGTGATCTATGCGGCCATCCAGGGACGGATCCCCCGCAACGGGGCGCCCCATGATCCGCAGATCCACGAGGATGCTGGAACGCAGTCTCGGCAGATCGGGGATGTGCAGCCGCGAGCCATCGCGAAACGCGCTGGAGGGCAATTCCAGCAGCCACGGCGCCTTCACACCCACCGCAGCGAATTCGTGCGAAAGATCGACCGCCTGCGACTCGCCGCCCATGGCATGCGCCTGCGCTGCCTGCAGGGCGCTCAGATAGAGCTTGAGCCGGTCGTTGGCAGCCAGCGCGGCGCGCACGCGCGCCGGCTTCAGCAGTTCGGTCTGGCCCAGACTGGCTACAGCTTCGGTTTTCTCCATGACGGGCTCCGGGTACACGAGCCTGGATTGTCCGGCCCGATTGTGACAAATACGTCACACCGCAGAGCCGCTCCCCCCAAGCGCCCACGTCAGTTCAACTGGAGGCACCCCAGACGCAAACGCATCCCGCTTGGACGAGATCCGCACCGCACCCAAAGAGCGCCGGCACTGTTCCGGCCATGCCGGGCAATCCGTCCCTGCCTAGCCTCGCGCAAGACAACCCGTCAACCCAAACCAGGCGTACGTTCGCAGAC
Organism: Thauera sp. ZXT1-4; assembly: GCF_052598215.2. Lineage (NCBI taxonomy): Bacteria > Pseudomonadati > Pseudomonadota > Betaproteobacteria > Rhodocyclales > Zoogloeaceae > Thauera > Thauera sp. ZXT1-4. The sequence continues at coordinate 105,919 of NZ_JBQWSN020000011.1, forward strand.
CTCTTCGATGATCAGGATGCGCAGGCGGATTCGCATCGAAACGTGGGCGGTGTCCCGGGAAGTGGCGTAACAGCGTGAGGAAGAACCCGATGACCCAAGGCAGGATGCAGCTTTCCGAGCTGCTTGAGAAGGCCGGCGCCGACGATATCGTTCGCGACATGATCGCCTTCGTGGCTCAGCGCCTGATGGACATGGAAGTCAAGAACCGCTGTGGCCCCGGGACATGCGCAGGCTCCTGGCGCCCGCCTTCCTCAAGGGGTCGGCCATGGAGGCCGCGATCAACGCTTACCTGGTCAAAACCGGCAGTAATCTCGTGCTGATCGACACCGGCGGGTCCAAGCTGTTCGGGCCGTCCCTCGGCCACATCGCCGACAACCTACGGGCGGCCGGTCACTGCTATGCAGACCGCTCAGTGAGAATGGGGAAGCATCACCTCTCCGTGTCAAGTGCCAACAAGCCACAATCGATGTCCCACCTCGCCCACATTGAAAGTTCGATTGGATAGGGCTCGTACCAATAGGTGGCGTTAATTTTGAATGTCACCTGGGCCGAGCGCCCATCTTCAATCTCGCTTTCAGGCGATACCGACACGCTATCGCGCAACACCCGCGGCTCAAACGCAAGGATTGCGGTCTTAATCTCGGACGCCATTGTCCTAATTCTGTCTCCCGAAAGGGCAGATCCGTAGTTGCTGCGGATGCCGAAGTTGAGCACGGAGGTGCGGACCCAGGGATTGGGCTCGAGCGCGTCCTCCGACAGCACGGCGGTAGAGTTGAGCAGCCAACGCAGGTCCCGCAGGACCGCCTCCTCATAGGCGGCCCGGGAAGCCGGCCCCGGCGCTCCGTCGGGATGCTCGATCAGCCGGTCCAGCAAGGTGGGGAGGAAAACTCCGCCCAAACGCTTGGCGTTCACGCCTCTCTCCGCACGCTCAGCAGCAAGACGAAGAGGTCGGCGTCCGGATCGCCGCTGTGGGTCACCTGGCGGGGCGGTTCGCGGGGCGAACGCTCACACCACCAGAAACTGCGGCGGGGCCTTTCCCGGAAAATCTGCACTAGGTTGGGCCAGGACAAATAAGTGCCGGGCTTGACCGAGCCCGAGATGCCAAGCTCGGCGAGGATCTCCCCTGCGGACTCGGTATCGGCATCCGCCGCCCCCTCCCGAACCGAGGCAGACTCCAAGGCGTACTGCACGGCGTCTGGCGCGCTGCTGCCGGCGATGGCCCGGCGCAGCAGGGCGTCGACCTCGTGGAGCCATTGGCTCCTGGGTGGTAGATACAGCTCTAGGTTCTCCGCATGGACCGTCCGCAGGGCGATCACGGGCGAGCAGCGACCGACCCGGTCGACGCTCGGCGCGACGCAACCGAGGAGCGCCCGTGCCTCCCAGATGCCGGGGGTCATGGCGAAGTGCCACAGGGGGGCAAGCTGGTAGGCGTCCCGCCAGTCCTCGCCCACCTGACGGGGCAACTCCGCGACCCCCTCCGCGATCCAACCGTGGATGAGCTCGCACAGGGCCGCCGGCAGGCCGCGGCCGACGAAGTCCCCGACCGAGGGAAGCTTCCCGAACCAGCCGGCCAGGGGCTCCTCCTTGCGGCGCATGAAGGGCAGTTCCATTAGGCGGTTATCCGGCGCGGTGGGCGTCGGCGCAGGGGGCACGCATGACCCGGGTCATCTCGATGCGGGGCCCGACCCAGACCGCGACGGCGCTGGCGTTGTCCATGTGGGAAGCGGAGAGGTCCGGAATCCGGCCGAGCATTCCATCCATCCAGGTCTCCGGGAAAGCGGCCTCGTCGAGCGCCTCCTCCATGGCCCCCTCGTCCACCGAATCCCAGAAGCCGTCGCTGCACAGCAGGAACACGTCGCCCGACATCAGCTTCAGCGGCCCGGCGCACATGGCGGTGGGCGGGATGTCCCGCGAGCCGACCGTGGCGTAGAGGGCGCTGCGCTCCGGCCTGGCCCGCACCTCCCCACGGGCGAGGCCCGCGTCCAGCATGGCCTGGAGCACGCTGTGGTCGTGGGTCAGGATACGCGCCCTGCCCTTGCGGAAGAGGTAGATGCGGCTGTCACCCAGGTGGCACCAGGAGGCCGTCGCCGCCAGGGTGTCGATCACCAGGGTGGCGAGGGTGGTGTTCATCTGGGCGCAGTCGGGATGGCGCTGGCGTGCCAGCCCGAGGGCCCGGCGGGCGGCGGCGAGGGTCCAGTCCACGTTGCAGCTGCGCACGCCGGGTACCTGCTGGAAGCTGCGCAGCACCTCGCCCACCACAGCCCGGGCCGCCAGCGCGCCGCCCTTGGCGCCGCCGGTGCCGTCGGCCAGGGCGAAGCAGCCGATGCGCTCGTCGGCGCAAAAGCCCACGCAGTCCTCGTTCTCCTCGCGTCCGCCCAAGGCGGAGCAGTACGCCACGGAAAGGTTCATCCCTGCCGCTCCCTCTGCTTCTGGCCGTCTGCCTTGGCGGACGCCTCCTCGTAGGCGTCCACGAAAACGGCCCCGAAAAAGTCTTGGAACCGATCGATCGCCTGGTCCCGCGTGTTCTCGAAATAGCGTCCGTAGGCATCCCACAGGCGCGCCTTACGCCCCACCGCCAGGATGCTCTCGATGACGCCGTGGTCGTTGGCGTTGCGGCTGATAGTCTCCGGGTCGAAGCGCTCGAAGACGTGGCTGAGGGCCGAGCGCATGCCGGCGAGCACGCCCACCTGGTGGTCGTAGAGGTCGGCGAAGGCTTCCTGAACCGCCTCGTCGGCCTCCATGAAGCCCGGATAGCGGCGCCCCAGCAGGTACATCAGGGCCACCCGGCCATCGGGCGAGAACTTGAGCGGGTTGTTGCGCTCCGGCGCGATCAGGGTGACGTTGGCCCGCACCTCGCGCTTGACCGTGGCGCGCGCCGTCATGAGCCGTACGGCCCCTTCCACGCTCTGCCTCAGCAGGGTCCCGATCAGGCGCATGAAATCCTCGTCGAGGCCCTTGCGGTCCTGCAGGGCCTCCACGGCGAGCCCTTCGAGCAGCGCGCGATAGAGCGCGTCCGCCGATGGGTCCGCCGATGTGCCGGCCCGGACCGGGGCGGGAGCGGGGGCGGCGGCGGCGGCCTGGCGCGGCGGCGGCGGCGGGGCGGGCTCGACCAGGGGCGCCGCCGCGGGCGGCCGGGGCTCGGCCGGGCGGGCGGGCGAGACCCCGGGCGGGCCGGCGGACCGCGCCCCCGTCGTGCCGTGGACCAGCTCGTCCAGTTCCAGGTCGTCGGGGATGGTCACGGGCGCGGGCGGCGGCTGCACGGCCCCGCCGCGGGCCGCCTCGGGCGCGGCCGGATCCTCCAGCATGACGGGCAACTGGAAGGGGGAGTTGAGCTCGGCGCGGTGGTTAATCCCGTGGCTCTCCCGGGAGTCGCTGGCGGACTCGAGGAGATCGAAGGGGCGCTCCTCGTCCCGGCCGGCCCTGAACAACTGCAGGGGATCCAGGGACGGGTCCTCCATGGCGGCCGCGCCCCCCATGAGGGGATCGGCTGTCATCTGCTCGACGCCGTCGCCCACACGGACGGCGTCCCGGATCAGGCGCGCCTTGTCCTTGTCCAGGTCAGCTAGCTCGATGTGCTGCCCGACCTCCAGGCCGAATCCGCGCGATACCCCACCCGCGCCCTTCAGATCGAGGATTCGGTCGATGTCCAGGGACTCCGGCTCCGGATCTAGGATGGGCGGCGGCGGGAAAGGCGCCTCGGCCGTCACCGGTGAACCCGCTTCGGGGGCGGGTAGCGCAAGGTCCGGGGCGAACGCCTCGTCGCGCTCCGCGGCGGGCGCGGCGCCGACCGGCAGAGCCCCCTCGCCCAGCATCTCCAGCAGCCCGGCGTCGATGGCGGCCGCAGCCGGCTGCGCGGCGTCCGCCGCGAGGACGGATGCGCCGTCCGTCACCCCATCCACCGCCTCGCGAACCTGCAGCAGATAGCAGCCGACGCGCACCTCGTCGCCGACGACCAGGGGCCGCCGGCTGCCCGGCTCCAGAGAAGAGTCGTTGACCAGCGCGGGGTTGGATTCGCTGATGTTCGCCAGCCAGTAGCTGCCGTCGGACTCCCGTGCGACTTGCAGATGGCGGCGCGACACGAGCCGCATGGGATCCGGCAGCACGACGGCGTTGTCGGAATCCCTTCCGATGGTCCCGCCCTCGGGCGGCAGACAGCGCCCGATGGGCAAGACTGGCGCCAATTCGTTGTAGGTGAGTGCGACTACTTGAAGCATAAGGGTCTCTATTCAAAATGCCTAATGGGACTGCCAGCGCAAGGTCGCGCGCTCGCCCTCGTCGACGAAGAAATCGACCACCATGGGGGGAAGTGCCGACTGCTCGATACGGATACTGTGCTGGCCCGGCTCCAGGCTCATGGCCCGGACGGAGCCGTCCTGCACCAGGCCGATCCCGTTCTCGTCCAGGAACACAAGGCCCGGCATGGGACTCTCGAGCACCAGTTCGGCGCCCGCCCCACCCCGCCAGCTCACCACCATCACCGGGCCGCTGCGCCCGAGCGGATCGTGCTCGCCCCCGCTCGGGCCGAACACAATGGTGCGCTCCGGATAGCTGGAGGCCTCCTGCCCCATCCGCGCCACCCGCTCGATGGCCGCCTCGCGGGCCGGCTCCGCGGCGGCCTCGGCTTCGCGCCGGGCGAGCTCGTTCAGCACCTCCCGGGACTGGGCCACGGACACGCCTTCGGCCGAGGGCGTGTCGAGGAGGATGGAGCAGCCGGCCGAGGCGAACAGGGCCAGGGCGAGCAAGACGCCGGCCATCCCGCGCACCCCTGCGGCGGACGCCCGCCCCCCGCGGGCGGAGGCCTCATTCCGCCCCGAAGACATGACTGATGCGATAGACGTGATCGGCCTCGATGTCGATGAGGAAGTGCTTGGGAGGATGGGTTTCGTTGCGAATCTCGATGTGCATGGCCCCGGGCTCAGCCGGCAACCGCAGGGAAGGCGGCGCCACGCCGGCCAGGCTGCCATTCACGAAGACCTTGCCCCAGGGGGCCACGCGCACATCGACCATGGCCTTCCTGGGCGGGGCGGCAGCCCTCTGCGCCCCCCTGGCCTCGGCCGGGCCTTCGCCCGGGGCGCGGGCCTGGTCCAGAACAAGGGCCTGGTCCAGAACAAGGGCTGGGTCCGGAACGATGGGGGGTGGAGCCGGCAGCGGCACGACTCCGGTCGTCTCGGCGGCCCCGCTTGCGGGCGCCTCTGGCGGCACGGGCGTCGCAGGAGGCGGATCGCCGGCGACCGCGACCGGCGGCTCCGGCGGGAGGGCCTGCCCGGTAGACGGCGCGTCGGCCAGCTCGGGCAGGGTCGCCTCGGCCATACCACCGGCCGCGGCAGAGTCGCCGGCCCGGGCCGAGCCGCCCGCCACGGCTTCATTCGGGCCCGATTCGGTCCCGGCCGCACCGGGCGGAGGGAGCGAGTAGGGCATGGAGTCGGGGGTCTGGACGGGGGGCCTCGAGGCCTCGCCTGCGCCGTCGCCGGTGCCCAGGACGCCGGCCAGCGCCGCTCCGCCCACCAGTACGGCGGCCGCGAAGGCCTGCCAGCGCGCAGGCCGGGGCAGGCGGGCAAGGGGCGGCACCGCGGGCGCGGCAGCGACCTGCGCCCCATCCTGCCGGGGCGCAGGGTCCGGCACTGGGGGAAGTGGCGGCAGCTGAGCGCGGGCCGCCTCCGACCACACTTCCGGCACCGAAGCGGGAGCCGGAGCCACACGCGGCTGGACGGCGGCCGGCGGCTCGACGGCGGGGGCCCGCAGGACCGTGCCGGGGGCCGGCGCAGCCGCCGCGGCGGAATGCTCGGCCGGGGTCAGCACCCCCGAGGTGCGGGCCGCGAGCAACGACTCGAACTCTTCGACCGATTGCAGCCGCTCGCCCGGATGCACCCGCAACCCCTTGTCGAGGGCGGCAAGGACGAAGCGCGAGAAGCCCGGTGGCGCCAGCTTGGTGAGGGGTTCAAGAGGGTCGCGGATGATGCGCGCGACGGAGACGATGGGCATGCTCCCGGTGATGGCCTGGTAGGCAACCGCGCAAAGGGCGTAGAGGTCGGTCCACGGCCCCTGGGGCGCCAAGGACGTGTCCTCGCTGTACTGCTCGATAGGCGCGAACCCGGGCTTGAGGATCACCGTAGCCAAGTCCGAGCCGTTCATCAGCATGCTGCGGGCGGCGCCAAAATCCAGGAGCAGCGGGCCGTTGCCCTCGAGCATCAGGATATTGTCGCTGGAGATGTCCCGGTGGTAGCAATCAGCCGCGTGCAACAGACTGAGCCCCTTCAGCAGGGGCAACAGGAAGGCGCGCAGCTCGTTTTCGTCCCGCAGCCGGCGCCCCCCCTGGATGAGCTGGCTCAAGGTCTGGCCTCGGTAATAGGGCATCACCATGTAGGCCGTGCCGTTCTCCTCCCAGAAGCGCAGTACTTCCACCAGGGCGGGGTGCTTGAACCGCGCCAGCATCCGCGCCTCGGACACGAAGCTTCGCAGCCCCTTGTCAAAGGCCTCGAGCTTGCGCGTCGAGTTGGCCCTGACCACGCCGTCCTCCGCGCGCGAGGCGTGGCTCACGGGCAGGTACTCCTTGATTGCCACGTCCCGCTCCAGGTGCGTGTCGAAGGCCAGATAGACGATGCCGAATCCGCCCTCTCCGATGATGGAGCGGATCTCGTATTCCTGCAGCCGCGCCCCGGTCCACAGGGCGTTTACCGGCTTGATCATGGTTCGAGACAACTTGTTCATGGCGTGCGGCGACCTCTCATATCAACGCTTCACCGACTTCGGTTTCCGGCTGCGGCCGGTCGTCCTGCCCTTCCGCTTCCGCCTGCGCGGGAGCGGGGCCTGCGGGGTCCGCCTTCAGGCGCACGTCGGTCGCGAAGCCGGATTCGCCCGCGGACAGGCTGATGTGCTCGATGGCGCGGCCCTCCATCATGGCCTCGAGGGCTCGCCGGCTGATCTCCGGCAGGACCGTGTTGGTGAGGACGGCGTCGATCATCCGCCCCCCCGTCTCGCCCGCGTTGCAGCGCTCGATGACGCCCTGCACGGCCGCCTCGTCGTAGGCGAAGCTGGCGCCGTGGGCGCGGGACACGCGCTCGCACACGCGCCCGAGCTGGAGCTCGACGATGGTAGTCAGCATCTCGTCCGTGAGCGGCAGGTAGGGCACCACGATCACCCGCCCGAGCAGCGCCGCGGGGAAGATCTCCAGCAGCGCCGGGCGCACGTCCTCCCACAGGCGCTCGACCGGGACCGGCCTCCGCGCCTGCTCGCAGACCGCTTCGATGACATCACTGCCGGTATTGGAAGTGAGCAGGATGACGGTGTTGCGGAAGTCGATCTCCCGCCCTTCCCCGTCTTCCATGCGCCCCTTGTCGAACACCTGGTAGAAGATCTCGTGCACATCGGTGTGGGCCTTCTCGATCTCGTCGAGCAGCACCACGCTGTAGGGCCGGCGCCGGACCGCCTCGGTCAGCACGCCGCCCTCGCCGTAGCCCACGTAGCCCGGGGGGGCCCCCTTCAGGGTGGAGACGGTGTGGGCCTCCTGGAACTCGCTCATGTTGATGGTGATGAGGTTCTGCTCGCCGCCGTAGAGCTGCTCGGCCAGCGCCAGGGCGGTCTCCGTCTTGCCGACGCCGGACGGCCCGCAGAGGAGGAACACGCCGATGGGCTTGTTCGGGTCCGACAGGCGCGCGCGGGAGGTCTGGATGCGGCTTGCGATGGCCTCCAGCCCATGGTCCTGCCCGATCACCCGGCGCCGCAGGCTGTCGGCCAGCTCGATGACCGCCTGGGCCTCGTCGCGCACCATGCGGCCCACGGGAATGCCGGTCCAGTCCGCCACCACCGCCGCCACCACGTGCTCGTCCACCACCTCGGCCACGAGGGGACGCTCGCCGCGGATCTCCCGGAGCTGCCCCTCCAGCTCCACCAGGGTCCGGCGGCATTCCTCGGCGCTCGCGGGCGGCGCCTCGTCGGGCAGGTCCGCCGCTTCGGCGACGCCCTCCGGCGGGGCCTCGGGCGCCGCCTCCCGGCCGCCCTGCCCGGCCGCCGCGACCAGCTCGCGGCGCACCTGCGCCAGGCGCTCGACGATCGCCTTCTCCTCGATCCAGCGCGCTTCGAGGGCCGCGACCTCCACGCCCAGTGCTCCCAGCTCGCCCTCCAGCGCCTCGATGCGGGCCTGGTGGTCGGCCCCGGCGGCCTGTTCCCGCGCGAGCTGGTCGCGCTCCACGGTCAGGGTCTGCACCCGCCGCTGATGCCGTTCGAGCTCGCCCGGCACTGCGTGCTGGCTGATCGCCGAGCGGGCCGCCGCCGTGTCGAGCAGCGCCACCGCCTTGTCGGGCAGCTGGCGCGCCGGAATGTAGCGATGGGACAGGGACACCGCGGCACGCACCGCTTCGTCGAGGATGCTCACGCCATGGTGGGTCTCGAGGGCGCCGACCATGCCGCGCAGCATCGCGGTGGCCCGCGCCTCGTCGGGCTCGGCCACCTGGACCAGCTGGAAGCGCCGGGTCAGCGCCGGGTCCTTCTCGATGTACTTCTTGTACTCGGACCAGGTGGTGGCGCCGATGGTGCGCAGGGTGCCGCGGGCCAGCGCCGGCTTGAGCAGGTTGGCGGCATCGCCCGTGCCCACAGCCCCGCCGGCGCCCACCAGGGTGTGGATCTCGTCTACGAAGAGGATCACGGGGCGGTCGGCGTGCTGGACTTCGTCGATGATGGAGCGCAGGCGCTGCTCGAACTCGCCCTTCATGCTGGCGCCCGCCTGCAGCAGCCCGATGTCCAGGGTGCGCAGCTCCACGTGGCGCAGCGGCGGCGGCACCTCGCCCCGGGCGATGCGCAGGGCGAAGCCCTCCACCACTGCGGTCTTGCCCACGCCGGCCTCGCCGGTCAGGATGGGGTTGTTCTGGCGGCGGCGCATCAGGATGTCGACGATCTGGCGGATCTCGTCGTCGCGTCCGGTGATCTCGTCGATCTCGCCGCTGCGCGCGCGTGCGGTGAGGTCCACGGTGTACTTGCGCAAGGCCTCGGCCTTGCCCAGCGCCGCGGGGCTGATCGCCCCCGAGCTCTCGCCCGGCACCCCGGCTTCGCCGCCGGAGGCCGCCGCCGCCGAGGCCCCGCCGTCCTCCGGGCTGCCGGCGATGGTCTGGCGCAGCACGGCCTGCAGCGCCGCCACGTCGATGCGTACGAAGGCGGGCGACATCCTGAGCACGGTCTCCCGCAGGCGCCGGTCGTCCAGGAGCGCGAGCAGCAGGTGGGCGCTGCGCACCGCCGGCGCGGCGAAGTTGACCGAGGCGTGCAGCCAGGCCCGCTCCACCGCGAGGTCGATGTCCGGGCTCAGGTCCTCGATGGCGGTGGCGTTGGCGGGCAGGCGCTCCAGCGTCCGCTGGATGTCCGCCACCAGGCTGCCCTCGTCGATCTCGAGCCGCCGCACGATGCGGTGCAGGTCGCTGTCCTCGAGTTGCATGAGCTGGTAGATCCAGTGGGACAGCTCCACCTGGGGATTGCCCCGGAGCTTGGCGAGCACCGTCGCCCCTTCGATGCTTCGGTAGAGGGTGGGGTCGAGCTTGCCGAAAAGGGATGCTCTGCTGATCTTCGTCATGATGAACCTGAAGTGGGAGAGTCTTGTCGGGGGCCGGCAGCCGCGGCCTCGCAATCGAGGACGAGGTCACCGCGGTCGGCGCCTCCCGGGTTGCCGCCCATCCATGAGGTCCAGCCGAGCTGGGTCTGGGCCCCGAGGCGGGCCGGGGGCACCTGGTCGCCCCGCAGCACCAGCCGCAGGTCCCAGGCCAGCTCGAAGCCGGTGTAGTGGCGCACCCAGTCCCGCACGGGCACGTACCAGGCCCCGTCGGGCAGGAAGCGCCGGTAGGCCTGCAGGTCGAGGGGCCCTGCATGCAGGCGGAAGCGGTGCAGGCGGTCGGGCACCGCCGTGCCGCACACCGAGCCGACCCCCAGGCGCGAGGCATCGGTATGGCCGCCCAGGGTACTGCGGTCTTCGGGCGACAGGGCGAGCCAGTTCATGACCCACTCCTCCACCCGAAAGGGCGCGCCGAAGTAGGCGCCCAGGATGGCCGCCATGCCTTCCGGGTTGCGCGTCGCCCGCACGAGGTGTCCGGCGACGTGCCGGCGTGCATGGTCGGGGATCGCATCATGGCCGGAGCTGACCTTTTCCCCGTAGCCGGCGAGGCTGCCCACGTAGTCCGAGAAGCGGTCGTCACCGGGGCGGTCCAGACTGTTGGTGGACTGCACACTCGACCAGGCTCGGTAGAAGAGCATGGACGCGCGATGCTGGAAGATGTCCAGGAAGGCCTGCAGGGCTTCGTCCCGCTCCAGCTCGCGCAGGCTGCGGACGTATTCGGTCAGGTGCAGGGGCAGCGGGCCGTTGGGACCGAACAGGCCGAAGGCCAGCTGGGCGATCCTGGGGCGGCCGGCGCGGTCGCGGGCGAAGCCAGCGAGGGCCGCCGGCGCAAAGCGCAGGGACGGCGGGTGGCTCACCCGCACCGGCTCCTCTTCGGGGCGGATACCGTGGCCCAGGCGCGGCAGGTCGCTTCGGCGCGCCTCGATCCAGCGCAGGGCGAGGAACCAGTCCACGCTCCACGGCCGGTCGCGCAACTGCTGCTCCAGGCGGGCTCCGGGCGCGGCGTGGACCTGTCTGGCCTCAGACATCCGGGCGCCCTCCCCAGCGAGGCGGCCAGGCAGCCAGCCTGCCGCGGCCGACCGTGGCCAGGGCGAACTCGCAGAACATGTTCATGGACACGTGGCGCGACAGGAACTGCTCGAGCAGCGCCCCGAAGAGATAGGGGCTGCACCCGGCGAACTGCCGCTCGTCCACGGTCAGTGTGACCGCGACGCCGCGGCCGAACACCAACGGACCGGCCACGGGCAGGCGCCGGTTCACCGCCTGCGCGTCGGACGCCACGATGGAGTCGGCATGCCGCGCCACGTCCGGATCCGCGAGGGAGGCGTAGAGCCCCAGCAGCTCCCGCAGCACGGCCGCCCCACTGCCCGCGTCCAGGTCGCGCAGGGCGAGGTAGTTGAGGGACAGGTGGCTGATCAGCCGCCAGGTCATCTCCCGCTCAGCTACCTGGGAGCGAGGCCGCGAGGGCCCGCGGATGATGCGGGCGCGGCTCAGGGACAGGTTGGTCTCGATGGCGAGGGGGGCACCGGTGGGCAGCAGCAGGGACAGGTCGCGGTTGGTGAGCAGCATTTCCACCTCAAGCTGCTCGATGCGCTCGGGCCAGGGCGCCTCGCGCGTGTCCACCAGGGAGACGAAGACCTCCGAGCCCAGGTAGCCCGACCGGCCGCCGCTCCGGTGCACTTTGTCCGAGATACGCCGCGGCTCACGGCGGGTGGAGAAGTAGGCGTTGCGCGCCTCACGCTCGTCGCCCACCTGGCGATAGAAGGGGTAGAAGGTGCGCACCCGGTCGTTGGCACGGTCGAATCCCGCCACCGAATGCACGCGATAGACCTCAAAGTCCATGGGGCGGGTGCGGTCCACCACCACATGATGCTCGGAAGCGGAAGGCAGGACGTGCAGCCGATTGCCGACGGAGGGGAACAGGTTGACCACCGGCACGCAGTTGAGGGCGAAGCTCTTGCGGGACACGAAGGGCTTGACCGTGGCGGGGTCCCGGTCGAGGAGCAGCTCGATCTCGAAGGTCTCGCTGCCGAGCCGGCGAAGGGCGTGACCGATCCCGTTCAGGCTGAAGAAATGGAAGCGGGACGGGAAGGCGAAGTACTCGTGCAGCAGGCGGTAGCCCTGGAACACCCGGGCGTCGGTGGGCAGCAGGGCCTGCCCTGCGTCGAACCCCTCCGGCCGGATCGTGTCCCGGGCCGCGACGACCTCCCGGGCACCGCCGGGCAGTCCGACCGCGACGCCGCGGGCATGGCCCAGCACCGCCTCGTAGAGCTGGCTCGCTGCGGGCTCGTCGGCGGCGATGTGGAACACGAGCCGATCGGGCATCACCCGCTCAGCCGAGCCCCGGGGCGAGTAGCGCAGGCGCAGGCGGATCACGCCCCGGACGGGGATCCGGGCCTCCGTGCAGGCGGCCGGCGTGCCACTGCCCGGCAGCTCGGCACGGGCCTCGAGGATCTCGATGGGCCACACCTCCACGTCGTGGGCCGTCACGAAGGTGCACGGCGTGCTGCATTCGCCCGCGACATCCCCCTGCATGCGGGTGCCGCGGGGCAGGCACTCGCCCGGCGCCAGCTCCCCGGCGGGGTCGTGGGACCCGAGCTCGAGGGCAGCGATGGCCATCGACGGCGTGGGCGCCAGGTAATGGGGGTAGACCACTTCCAGCAGGCGCTGGGAGAAGCGCGGAAACTCGGCATCGAGCTTCACATGGACGCGCGCGGCGAGGAAGGCGAAGCCCTCCAGCAGGCGCTCCACGTAGGGGTCGGCGACGGTGTCGCCCTGCATGCCCAGGCGGCCGGCCACCTGGGGGAAGGCGTCGGCGAACTCGCCTCCCATCTCCCGCAGGTAGGCGAGCTCGCGGTTGTAGTAGTCGAGAAAACGGGCGTCCATGGCGTCCCTCAGGCCCCGTGCGCGGCGGCGGGTCCGCGCGCCTTCGGGCGGCCCGCCATCACAGTCCGGCCGGGCATGAGAACTCCCGCAGCTCGCGCAGGGCGAAGGGATTCTTCGCGCTGCCGGCGGTCACCTCGAAGGTTGCCTTGCGCCCCCCCACGTCGAAGGTGGCACGGAAGCTCTGGGGGCTGCTCCCGGGTACGATCCGCGCTTGGTCGAACAGCCGATGGAGCGCCCACGGGCCTTCCAGGACCACCGCGGAGGTCATGCCCTCCAGGGCCGGCTCAAGCACCAGGCGCACCTGCTGGCTGCCGCGGGTCCCCGGCCAGCGCACCGTCTGCCCGACCTGGGGACCGTGCTGGTAGCGGAGCGTCTGGCCGTCGATGTCGAGCACCAGGTTGGTGATGCTCACATCCATCTCGATGGGCTTGATCAGCACCGTCACCGTCGGCGCGCCGGCGCCGCCGCGGAAGAACACGTCCTTGACCGCGCTCGCCTTCTCGAACTCCGCCAGGGCGGCACCCGCCCCGCGCCCCCCCTGGGCGCCCGGTAGGAGCCGCCAGGGGCTGGAGGAGCGATCCACCACGTTCGCCAGCTCGCGCTCAAAGTAGCCGTCGATCGCCCCGCCCGGACCGAACATGCGGGTGAAGTCGTCCGCGGCGACCTCGTTGGTCGCGCCGCGCACGAGCGGATAGCGGCCCTGGATGGAATCGCGGCACATCCGCGTCACGGTGCCGACCATCTCGCGCCCCTTCACCACCCGTGCCTCGCGGGCGACGAGCTCGCCGCCGGCATCGGCGATGGACTCAAGGAGCTGGCGCGTGGGCGGGGGCATGCGGCTGGCCTCGGCCTTGAGGCGGACCGGCAGGTCGCTCGCGGGGGGCGCATAGCCTCCGGCCCGCGCCGCCGCCACCGAGCCGAGCATCAGGTGCAGCTCGGACAGGGTCTGCAGGGTGCTCGCCATGGGGCCGCTGGGAGCCCCTTCGCCGGTGCCGCCCACCGAGCGGCGCAGCGCCTCGAAGCGGTTGTCCACGATCAGCTCCGGACGCTCGGTGGGCGCGAGCCGGCCCGGCATGCGGCTGGGCCCGATGACGCGCGTCACGTCGTCCTGGGTGGCGCGGGCGGTCCGCTTGACCCGGTCGAACAGGGACTGGTCGGACCCGGTGCGCTGGTTCGTGTCTTTGAGCAGCGTGGTCTCCTTCACCACGGCCTGCATGAGCCACGCGAGGGGCGAATCCGCAGAGGAGAGCAGGCGCGCCAGCTCGGCCGCCTCGTTGAGGCTGTTCACGTCCACGAGCGTGACGTCGTCGATGAAGCGCTCCCACTTCGCCACGTAGTCCCACATGTAGAGCCGCTTGACCTCCAGGCCCAGCTTGCCGCCGGCGATCGCCTGGGCGCTGTCGCGCACGGCCGACTCATCGACGCCGAGCACCCACCCGTCGTCACGGCCCACGTAGCGCAGCACGTTGTCCACCTCGGGGGAGAAGAGCTCGTGGTACCCCCGGTAGGTGTACAGGGAGAGCACGCCGTCCGTGAGGGGCAGCCCGCTCTTGCGCCGGAACACCGACGGGGCGGCGGTCCCGATCACCTGGGCCACCGAGAAGTCCGGCAGCTGGTTGTGTTCCATCGCCCGGGCCAGGCGGCGGTAGCTCCGCTCGGCGAGGGTGAACTGCTTCAGCCGGGCGCGGGTCTCAGCCACCAGCACGCTGTCGGGCTCGGAGGCCGGGAACACCGACCCCAGCGCGATAAGGGCCGACACGTGGCGCTCCAGCGCATGGCGCTCCTCGGGCGCAGAGCCCGCAGGCATGTTGTAGTCCCAATCGGCGAGCACGAAGCCCTTGAACGCCTCGGGGTCGAAGCGCTCCGGCTGGTGCATCATGAGGTAGGCCTTGAGGATCTCGTAGGCGAACTCCAGATCCTCCAGGGCCACCGAGCGCAGCAGGCTCTCCAGGCGCAGCTTGAGGGTGGGCGCGAGGCGCGTGCGCAGCAGGTCCTCGTAGATCGGACGCGCCCCGGCCTCCAGCTTGCCGCCCTGGTAGAGCCCGAAGGTCCAGGGGGTGAGCGGATCCGGCGCCCGGAAGCGGACGCTGTCGGGCAGGGTCTCGGCCGCGCTCAGGGGCTCCAGGAGGGCGTAGATGTTGCCGTCCACAGTCGGCGGCAGCTCGATGAGCTTGACCCCCAGCGGGTCGACCTTCGCGTCCACCTCGGCGATGTAGGTGAGGTTGTTGCGATAGCTGGTGGTCCACGCGCCGATGGCGCCGACCAGCAGCAGCACGCTCGCGGCGTAGGCGGCATAGTGCAGCGCGCGGGACCGGCGGTTCACCTTGCGGTTGTGCCCTGCCAGGTGCGCCTCGGCGAACACGACGCGGCTCAGCAGCTCGCGCAGGAAGTAGCTCTTGCCGGTTTCCCTGCCCACCCGCTCGCCCTCGGTGGCCTGGGGCCTGGCGCCAAGGGTGTTCACCACCCGGTCGAGGGGCGTGCCCTCCTGGGTTCCGCTGGTGAAGTAGATCCCGCGCAGCATCGGCGCGGCGGAGAAGCGCGAATCGGCGAACAGGCGCTCGCTGAGCTCCCGCACGCTGTCGCACAGCAGGGCGAACTGCTGGGGGAAGGAATGCAGGGCCTCGCGGCGGACGAGCTCGGACTCGCGCTGCAGGGCGTCCACCAGCCCGGCGTCGACGCGCCTCATGAGCAGCCCCAGCTCCTCGCTCACGGCCTTGCCGTCGTGGGCCATGGTGCGCCCTTCCACGTAAGGGAAGGTCGCGCCCCAGACCTGCTCGCGGCCGGCCCGGTCCAGCGGCGCGAAGTACTCGTCGAAGCCGCGCAGCAGGTCGCACTTGCTCACCAGCAGATAGACCGGGAAGGCGATGCCCAGGTCGTTGCGCAGTTCGTCCAGGCGTTCGCGCAGGATCTCGGCGTGGGCGCGCCGCCCGTCCGACCCCGCATCGAGCAGCTCGGTGACCGATACCGCCACCAGCACGCCGTTGATGGGCTGGCTCGCGCGGGTCTTGCGCAGGAGCCCCATGAAGCCGCGCCATTCGGCCTTGTCGGCCGCGCCGTCGCTCTCGTGGGTGGTATAGCGCCCCGCGGTGTCGATGAGGACCGCCTCGTCGGTGAACCACCAGTCGCAGTTGCGCGTGCCACCGACCCCCTTGATCGCCACCCGCCCGTGGGACTTGGCCAGGGGAAAGCCCAGCCCGGAGTTGAGCAGCGCGGTGGTCTTGCCCGCCCCCGGTGCGCCGATGATGATGTACCAGGGCAGTTCGTAGAGATAGCGTCCGCGCGCCAGCAGCCGGCCCATGAAGGACGAGGCCTTTCCGGCGAAGCGGGTGCGCCGCAGGATCGCCAGCGCCTCGTCGAAGCGTTGCCGCAACAGGACGATCTCGCCGCTTTCCTCGGTGCGCCGGGTGGCGAGCACCTCGCGCAGGCGCTCCGTCACTCCGGCGTTCGTGGCGCTGCGGCGCCAGCGGCGCAGGAGGATGCGCAGGAGCACGAGGGCCACCAGGGCGACGATGGTCCAGAAGCGGGCCCACGTGCCGACCAGGGGTTGCCAGTCGCCGATGGCGATGAGCGGGCCGATGAACCAGATCAGCAGGGCCGCCGCCACCAGACCGACGAAGGTCCAGAAGGCGCGCGACAGCAGGATGCTGAAGAGACGGTAAAGGGCCGAGCCGATCATCGTACGCCTCCCGGGGCGCTCGCCGGCGGCATGCCGGCGCGGTTGATCTGACGCTGGATCTCGCTCGTCCGCAGCATCACCACGATCTCCACCCGGCGGTTGCGCGCGCGGCCGTCCGCGCTGCCGTTGTCGGCCCGCGGGTTGGCCTCGCCCCGGCCTTCGGAGCGGATGCGCCCCTTCCTCGCGATCTGCCCCTCCAGCAGGTCGGACACCGAGTTGGCGCGGGCCTGGGAAAGGTGCCAGTTGGACGGGAAGTGCACGCTGCGCATGGGAATGCTGTCGGTGTAGCCGGTCACCAGCACCTCACCATCGACCTCGTCCAGGGCGTCGGCGATGCGGCCCAGCACGGCCAGGTAGGCGGAGCGGGGCTCGGCGCTGCCGGAATCGAACAGGCCGTCGCCCAGAAGGGTGACGACGCTGCGGTCGGGCAGGTCCATCACCTCCAGGAGGCCCGCGCGGATCTCCGCTTCGAGAAAGCGGTGCAGGCGGGGCGGGGCCGGCGGCGGAGGCGTGGCGAGCACCAGGGGCGGCACCTCGAGGCCCGCCAGCCGCGCGTAGACCGCATCGGAACGCGGCCCGAGGGAGAAAGTGAACCAGGCGTAGACGAGGAAGGCGATGGCGGCGCAGATGGTCGCCACCACCCAGGGCGGAACGGTGCGCCAGGCCTCGCGCACGGAGGCCACGCCGGCCCAGTGGGGCGAGAGCCTCCCCTCGTGCCCGCCGGCGTTCTGCTCCAGCAGCGCCGCGATGCGCCGCTTGAGGATCTCCAGCTGGGAATGCCCGTCGCCCTGGACCCGGAACTTGCCCTCGAAGCCGAGCGCCATGCACAGGTAGAGCAGCTCGATCAGCTTGTGGTGGCGCTCCGGGTGCTGGGCCAGGCGGGCGAGCAGCTGGAAGAATTTCTCGCCGCCCCAGGTCTCGTTGTGGAAGGCCACCAGCAGGCTGTGCCGGGCCCACACGCCGCGGCTGCCCCAAGGGGTGAGCGCGGCGGTCTCGTCCAGCGCGGTGCACAGGCAGTAGCGGGCGGCGATAACCTCGTCCCGGGACACGTTGGCCGCCAGCGCCTGCTGCTCGAAGAAGCGCACCTCGTCGGCCAGCACGCGGTGCAGGCCGGCGGGATCCTCCTGGGCCGTCATGGTGCGCAGCACCGGCAGCAGGTTGAGCACGCGCAAGGCGGCGCGCACGAGGGGATTGTCGCTGCAGGAGGGCGCGGCCTGCAGGCGCTCGGGCCGTTCGTCGCGCAAGCCATCCCCCCGGCCCGGCCCGAGCCGCGCCGACCCGCCCTCGGCGAGGGCGTCGAAGTTGTCCATCCCCTCCACGCGCTCCACGCCCTGGGGGCCGGGGGCGCTCTCGGGGCGTTCCCGGTTCGAAGCGTCCGTCATCGCCTGATCGCCCAGCATTCGAGATCGAGATCCGGGAACTCGCCGGCGATGTGCACGGCGATGCCCGCGCTGCGCTCGAGCTCGCGCCACAGCTCATGGTGGGAGTCGAGCTCGAAGTACTGGTAGCCGGCGTGGTAGGGCAGTTCCCGAGGCGCGATGGGCAGCGGCTTGAGGCGTACGCCGGGCAGGTGGAGGTTGACTAGGTCGCGGATCTTCTCCACCGGCCCCACCTTGACCTGCGCGGGAAACTGCGCCTGAAGCTGGTCCGGCGGCAGGCCCGCGTGGGCGGCGAAGACGAAGGAGGCGCTGCGCAGCAGCTGCCGGTCCGGCACCACCGCCATGCGGATTCCGTACTTGCGCTCCTCCAGCGGCACCCGGATCGCCGTCTGCTCCATCACCAGGGACAGGGCCCGCCGCAGGTCCGCCATGACGGGCGCGAAGCTCTCCTTGAGGGCGTCGTGGCGGTAGCAGGGATAGACGCTCGCGCGACGCTGGCTCGAGAAGGTCGCCAGCTCGCCCACCAGCCGCAGCAGTTTGCTGTAGAGCCGCTCGGGGTGCACGGCGTCGCGGCTGTCCAGGTGCATCATGGGCGGAAGCCAGTGGTTCACGAGCTTGAGCAGCAGGAAGTCCGCCACCTCCGACACACCGCCGCGCCCGCCGGCCGTGAGCCGGCTGGCCAGGGCGTCGGCACGCTGGCTGAGCAGACCGGCGACCTCCCGGACGAACCCGTCGAGCACCGGATGCCCCTTGCAGGCGAGCATGGGCGGGATGTAGTCCCGGTCCAGCAGCACCGCGTTGCTGGCCAGCAACTCGGCCACCCGGACCACGCCCAGCCCGATCCATCCGGTGGGCACCTCGGCCGCCGGGAACAGCCGGAAGCGCATGCGCCCGGTCTGGATCTCGGCGCCCCCGGCCCCCGGCCGGTTCGCATCCCGCGCCTCGTCCACGACCGCCAGCCAGCGCGCCGCGCTGACCGCGTCCTCCTCGAACAGCACGCTGTCCCCGCCACTGTCTGCGGGGGGCACGGCCAAGCACACCACTGTGTCGCGCGCCGTCGCGGGCAGATCCAGGCTCAACAGCCCGGAGGCGTCCCGCGGCAGGTGGAACGGGGTGCCGTCGGGCATCACCCCCGAGGCGGCGCGGATCGCCACCCGCCCCAGGGACAGGGCATCCTCGTCCACCTCCAGGGCGGAGAACCCCCAGCCGAGCTCGAGCACTGCCACCGTCCGGCGCCGCACCAGCGCCTCGAGATAGCGCTCCTGCTGCTGGAAATGCTGCGGCCGGAGGAACATCCCCTCAGACCAGACCACCTTGTGCTCGCCGCTCACCGATCGCTCCCGAGATTGCCTTGCCCTGCCGGCCCAACCATGGGCTTCCGTGTCACTCTTCACTCTCCTCGATCACGACCGCGCGCTCGCCGATCATCAGGCTGTACTTGCGGACCGGCGAGCTGTCCCGAGCCCACAGGCGGCCGGCCCGATGGGGCGCAGGAACTGCCGCGATCGCGCGCCACACGCTCTCCCCCACGTCGCGGTAGCCGGCCGCGACGCCGATGAAGCGGACGTCCAGCGCCGCGCGGCGGCGGATCACCCGCACCTCGCCCGGCATGAGCATGAACTCCTCCACGTCCACCACCTCACCGTTGCCAGGCAACCCCCCGCTACCGAGCAAGGCGAAATAGTCAGCCGAAGTGAAGAACCCGCGCTGGTTGAGTCCGTAGATGCGCACCAGCACCGGCGAGGGCCTCCCCTGCTCCGTGGGGTTGAGCCGTTCCGAGGCAGCTATGAAAAGCTCCAGGGGCACCGGCAGCTCCCGCCGCGTGATGGTCGAACAGCCAGCGGCCAGCGCGAAAGCGGCTGCACCGCAGTAAAGAAAAACCCGGCGTCCCGCCCCCTTGTCGCTGGGGCAAGCACACGTCGCGGGGTGTATACCGGCCATCCCTGTCGATTTCCTATAGGCGAACAAGACGAGAGTATATTCCATAGACAACTTAAAAGTGCATTGACATATCCTATCGTCATGCACAACAATCGCGACATTGAAACACCATTGATGACTATGGCCTATCGGGGCCGACACTTGCATTCCGCCCCCCTCGCCGACGCAGACCCCATGACCTCGAAGCTTCTCGACCGACTCAGTGCTGCAGGAAATATGCCGAACGGAAGCCCGTGCGGTCCGGACTTAGAGTATTCGTCCGCCTTTCTGGAGTTCATGACCCAGGCCCGGGGACGCGCCGAGCAGCAACTCGGCGACAGCATCCTCCCGGCCCAGGAGCCCGACTGGAACCAGGTGCTCGACCGCGGCGCGCAACTGTTGCACGAGACCCGGGACCTGCGGGTGCTGGTGACCGTGACACTCGCAGCCACCGAGCTCGACGGACTTTCCGGTCTCACCATCGGACTGCGTCTGGTCCGCGGGTGGCTGGAGGAGCACTGGGAGGCGCTACATCCTTTGCTCGTGTACGACGGAGAGCGCGACCCGCTGCCGCGCATGAACGCGCTGGCCTCCCTCGCCGACCCGAAAGGCATGATGCGGGCGGTCCGCGCCGCCCCACTCCTGGAATCCCAGGCCGGCACCGTGACCGTGGGGGAGGCCGACCTCGTCCTGCGCGGCCGACCCGTGCCGGCCAGCGCCACCGTCTCCACCGCCGATCACCTGTCCCGGCTGGTCAGCGCTGAGCGCGAGCGCAATGCCGTGCGCATCGCCCTGCTAGCCGAGGCGCGCAAGTCCCTGGCCACCATCGAGGCCACCTGGCGCGGGCGCGTGGAAGCCGACTACTGGCCCGAGCTGGCCCCCCTTGCGGAGGTCCTCGCCCGCGTCGAGGCGGCCGTGGCCCCGCCCGGAGAGGCCGACGGCGTCCCGCAGGCGGACGCGGCGGAGCCGCCCGCCGCCGCAGGCACGCCCGCGCCTGCAGCGCGGCCGCCTGCCGCTGCGCTGCCTCCGCGGGTGGACAGCCGCGCCGACGCCTTCCGCGCCCTCGCCATCGCCCGAGCCTATTTCGAAGCGCACGAACCGTCGCACCCGGCGCCGCTGCTCATCCGCCGCATCGAGCGCCTGAGCGACCTCGACTTCGCCCAGATCCTCGCCGAGCTGGTGCCCGAAGGGCTCGCCCAGTTGGAACATCTGGCCGGCTCCCGGGCCTAGCGCCCCTTTCCGACACCGAACGATTCCAAGGAGCAAACACGTGGCAATCAGAAACGACATACCGAAGGGCAAGAGCGGGCAGAAGTTCATCGCCCGCAACCGCGCCCCCCGCGTACAGATCGAATACGACGTCGAGCTCTACGGCTCAGAGAAGAAGGTCCAGCTTCCCTTTGTCATGGGCGTGATGGCCGACCTTTCCGGCAATCCGGCCGAAGCGCTTCCAACCGTCGCCGACCGCAAGTTCCTCGAGATCGACATCGACAACTTCGACGAGCGCATGAAGGCCGTGAGGCCTCGGGTCGCCTTTCCCGTGACAAACACCCTCACAGGTAAAGGTGAGCTGGCGGTCGACATCACCTTCGAGAACATGGACGACTTCAGCCCCGCCGCGGTCGCCCGCAAGGTGGAGCCCCTGCGCCGCCTGCTCGAGGCGCGCACTCAGCTCAACAACCTCCTCAGCTACATGGACGGCAAGACCGGCGCCGAGAACCTGCTTGCCGAACTGCTGCGCGACCCGGCCACCCTAAAGGCGCTGGCCACCCTGCCAAAGGCTGCACAAGAGCTGCCATCCGCAGAACCGAAACCGGAGGCCGCCTCGCAATGACGCAAGCAAGACTGCAAGAAGCCGGCGCCCATCAGGTCACGGAGCAGTCCGATCTCGCCAACCTTCTCGAGAAGGAATTCAAGCCGAAGACCGACGAGCAGCGAACCGCCGTCGAGGCTGCCGTGCGTACGCTCGCCGAGCAGGCCCTCGACTCGGCCGTCCAGCTATCCGGCGACGCCTACCGCTCAATACAGGCCATCATCGCCGAAATCGACCGCAAGCTCTCCGAGCAGGTAGACGAGATCATCCACAAGCCGGATTTCCAGCGTCTCGAATCCACCTGGCGCGGCTTGCACTATCTCGTCAACAGCACCGAAACAGACGAGATGCTCAAGATCCGGGTGATGAACATCTCCAAGAAGGACCTCCACCGCAATCTGCGCCGCCACAAGGGCATCGGCTGGGACCAGGGCCCCATCTTCCGCCGGATCTACGAGGAGGAGTACGGTCAGTTGGGCGGCGCCCCCTACGGCTGCCTGGTGGGTGACTACTATTTCGACCACTCCGCGCCGGATGTGGAGCTGCTTGGCGAGATGAGCAAGATCGCGGCCGCTGCGCACTGCCCCGTCATCGCCGGCGCCGACCCCGGCGTCATGCAAATGAACTCGTGGCAGGAACTGGCCAACCCCCGCGACCTCACCAAGATCTTCGAAAACACCGAGTACGCCCCCTGGCGCAGCCTGCGCGACTCCGACGATTCGCGCTACATCGGTCTGGCCATGCCACGCTTCCTGGGCCGCCTGCCCTACGGCGCCCGCACCAACCCGGTGGACGAGTTCGACTTCGAGGAGTCCACCGAGGGGGACGACCACTCCCGCTACCTTTGGGTGAACGCTGCCTTCGCCATGGCGGTGAACATCAACCGCAGCTTCAAGTACTACGGCTGGGCCACTTCCATCCGGGGCGTCGAATCCGGGGGGCTAGTCGAGGGTCTGCCCTGCCACACATTCCCCAGCGACGACGGCGGCGTGGACATGAAGTGTCCCACCGAGATCGCAATCTCCGACCGTCGCGAGGCCGAACTCGCCAAGAACGGCTTCATGCCCCTGATTCACCGCAAGAACACCGACATGGCCGCATTCATCGGAGCCCAAAGCCTGCAGAAACCGGCCGAATATTACGATCCCGACGCTACGGCAAATGCCCACCTTTCGGCGCGCCTGCCCTATCTCTTCGCCTGCTGCCGCTTCGCGCACTATCTGAAGTGCATCGTGCGCGACAAGATCGGAAGCTTCAAGGAGCGCGACGACGTCCAGCGCTGGCTCAACGACTGGATCATGAACTACGTGGATGGCGACCCGGCGAACTCCAGCCAGGACACCAAGGCACGCAAACCCCTCGCCGCTGCCGAGGTAATGGTGGAG
Source organism: Thauera sp. ZXT1-4 (assembly GCF_052598215.2). Classification (NCBI taxonomy): domain Bacteria; kingdom Pseudomonadati; phylum Pseudomonadota; class Betaproteobacteria; order Rhodocyclales; family Zoogloeaceae; genus Thauera; species Thauera sp. ZXT1-4. Next base: position 128,570 of record NZ_JBQWSN020000011.1, read on the forward strand.
GAGGTCGCGGAAAACCCCGGCTACTACACCGCCAAGTTCTTCCTCAGGCCGCACTACCAGTTGGAGGGCCTCACGATGAGCCTGCGACTCGTGTCGCGGCTGCCATCCCTGAAGCCGGAAGGTACGACCTGACCCCACCGGGCACAGGCAGCTGCGCTGCGCCCACCTCCCCACTTGCAACCCGAGAGGAAACACGACTATGGCTTCTTTGCAGGATTTCTTCATCAAGATCGCCGGCATCGACGGCGAATCCAAGGATTCTAAACATACTGGCTGGATCGACGTGCTGTCCTTCGGCTACGGCGTATCCCAGTCCTCGTCCATGTTCACCGGCGGCGGCGGTGGCGTGGGCAAGGCCAGCTTCGACACCCTGAACTTCGTCCACTACGTGGACAAGGCCACCCCCAATCTGATGCAGTACTGCGCCTCCGGCAAGCACGTGGGGACAGTGGAAGTTTCCTGCTGCAAGGTCGGTGACGGCTCGCAGGAATACATGCGCGTCACCATGACCGACTGCATCATCACCCACGCCGGCCCGTCCGGCTCCACCTCCGACGCCCGGGTCACGGAGTCGGTTGGCATCTCGTACTCGAAGATCAAGGTTGAGGTGAAGGAGCAGAACGCAGACGGCTCCATGGGCGCCGCAGTCACCGGCACCTGGGACGTCAAGAAGAACATGGTCTAAGTCGCCGCAGGGCGCGGGCAGGCGGTCGCCTGCCCCCATCCCGCCTTCGAGGAACTCGACATGTCACTTGACTCTAATGTCATCAAGATTGTGCGCCGGACCGAGAGCGTCGTCTCGACGGTCTCCGAGTTCACCGCCGGCGACAACACGCTCACGGGCTACATCCTCGAGGAAAGGGGCCCGTCCACCCGGATCCCGAACCAGGAGCGGCGGATCCCCCCCGGCACCTACACGCTGCGCTGGCACACCAGCCCGCGCTTCCGCGCCACCCTTCCCCACCTGTACAACGAGCAGGTCCCCAGAGAACGCTACATCCTGATCCACGCCGGAAACACGGCCGCCGACACCGAGGGCTGCCTGCTGCCCGGCAAGACCTTCACCAAGGACAGCGTCGGCTCGAGCCGGGCCATGCTGGCCGAACTCATCGAGTTTTTCAGGTCCAGGGGAATCGAGAACGTTTCGCTGGTCATCGAGGAGGACTTCCGATAGTGCGCAAAGCCTGGCAAACCGCGGCGGCGCTGTTCGCCGCCCTGGCCCTCTCGCTGCCCTTCGCCGGCTGCGCCGCAGAGCAGTCCGTGGTGCTGCCGCCGGGCTACTCACTGGAACGGGACGCCACCCCCCGGTACGAGTCCCTCACGGCCTTCAAGGGCCGGGTGAGCTTGGCCGGCGAACTGGTGGCGTTCGCCACCACCTCCACCATCGACGGCGATACCGAGCGGCACCTCCACCTGGTGCTCATCCCCGCCCCCGACCAGATCGGCCGTCTGCCGAAGGTGCTCGTCTCGGACGAAACCCCCGCCATGACCATAGCCATCGAACTCGACTACCTCGACGATACTCAGGCCGAGGCCATCACCACCGTCTTCGGCCCGGCCGCCCTGAACAACATCCAGGACCGGGACATCGCTTACCGGGCCACTGGCGTCGTCACGCTCGAAGCCTACAGCACTGGTCTCGAATGCAACACGCGCTTCCACTACGCGCGCTTCGTTGACCTCGCCCCCCCCCGGGCGGCACGCCCGGCATCGAGACTGGCACCCCAGCGGACTTTGCGCCGCCCGGAACGTCAGGGTGCGGACACTGAGCCGTGCCCTTGCCAGGCCCAGTTCCCCTCCGCGAACGCGCGCACCTGCGCCTGCGCCCTTCCCCCGTAACGGGGCCCCCGACGCCCCTAGCACCCCACCAGGAGCCCTCTGATGCACTACCTTTACAAGTTCACCACCGTCGCTCTAGCCGGCTTTGCCTGCCTGCTCGTTTCCGCCTGCGCAACGGTGCCGGACGCCCCGACCGACCCGGCCGCGCCCCAGGCCCCGACTCCCGACCTAACGGTCGTCATACGCGCCCAGATGATCTCGGCCCTGCGCACGAGCCCCTTCCTGAGCGTCAGCGAAAAGGAGGACGCCACCATCCTCGTCCAAATTCGCTCGGCCGATGCCTTCGCTCGGGCACGTGCCACCCCGAGTGACGATCTCAAGGCTGCTCTCCATCACGTGACCCGAGTAATGCGGAACCACGAGGGTTACATCGTGCGCGCCGTCGGCCACACCGACACCAGCGGCAGCGCGGCTCGGAACGTCGAGTTATCGACCGCGCGCGCAAAAGCGGCTTCCCGCCAGATGATCCAGGCCGGGCTCGATCCGTCGCGCGTCCAGTATGAAGGGCGCGGTCAGACCGAACCCATCGCCTCCAACGACACCCGCGAGGGGCGTGCAGTGAATCGCCGCGTGGACATCCTCATCCTCCCCGCGCAGTGACCTCGTGTCCCTGCCCGCGCGTCCCAGCAATGCTCTGATGACAGTTACGACTCGATCATGAACCGCCTTCTCATAGCCCACACCCCCCTGGGCGACGCCCTGTGGGCGG
>NZ_JBQWSN020000012.1:0-115666 GCF_052598215.2 Thauera sp. ZXT1-4
TCGCCTACCTGTCGCGCTACACCCATCGGGTGGCGATCTCGAACCGTCGCCTGGTGTCGCTCGACGCCGGCAGCGTCTCCTTCCGCTGGAAGGACTACCGCGCCAAGGGGCGCACCCGCCACAAGACGATGACGCTCACTGCCGAGGAGTTCATGCGCCGCTTCCTGTTGCACGTGTTGCCGTGCGGCTTTCACCGCATCCGGCACTACGGATTGCTCGCCAACGCAGGACGGCGGCAGCACCTAGCGCATGCGCGCGAGTTGCTCGTCGCGACGCCGCCAGACGATCCACACGCCATCGCGGTGGAGCCAGCCGCCGCGCTGTCGACCACGCCCACCGCCGGCTTCGTGTGTCGCTGCTGTGGATCGGTGATGCGCGTGATCGATACCTTTGCTCGCGGTGCGACGATCCGCGCGCCACCACTCCGTGGGGTGACCTCATGACCGGGCATCGCTTCCACGCCCGCAGCCTTCCGCCAGCACCCGTTCGGACGGGCCTGGTCAAGACCCGCTGCGCCCGCCACTGGCATTCACATCACAAGCCGCGCCGCGCGGACCTCGCCCGCGCAACCGAGGGCGGGCAGCGGCTTCACGCAACACGCGGCGCCTGGCGCAGCACCACGCACATCGCGTACCTGCGCGATTGGGCGGCGCTCAAATGCCCATAGCGCCACGCCCCGACTGAACGGCCTCGCCTCGTCTCGCGGTTTCCTCCCCCGGGCTTTGTCCAACGCCTGCCCACCGACCTGGGGCGGATCTTCATCGCCGCGAGGCAGGGGCAGGCGTCGAACAAAGCTGAACAGTTCCCGACCGCGTAGCCGCCTGTCCTGCCGATCAGGTCTTGACCATCGACGCCTGGGATCAGTCCTGAATGTTCTTGGAGACCACTACGTTATGAGCCGCAGCCGCCGCAAAACACCCATCGTCGGGCACACGACCTGCGGCAGCGAGCGCGAGGACAAGAAGCTCTGGCATCAGCGCTGGCGCACCCGTGAGCGCACGGCGCTGACCAGCGCGTCGCCCGAAGCCCTGAGCGCCCATCTGCCCCTGCTGGAAAACCAGGCCAGCAGCGTCTGGTCGATGGGCAAGGATGGCCGCTCCTACTGGCCCGTCAAGCGCCAGGCCGCCACGGCGGATCGCATCGCCAATCACAAGGGACGCAACCCGCAAGAACGCGCCTCCCTGAAAAAGCGCCTGCTGCGCAAGTGGATGAGCAAATGAAGCTCTCCTTCCATCAGCACATTGCGCTGTTCTGGATGATCGGTGCTCCGGGCGTCTTCGCGCCCGTGATCGAGAACGCCAAGCGGCCCGATGCCGGCGCCGTCATGGCGTGGGGTGTCGCGATCGTGGCGGTGATGATCCTCTTCACCCCTTTGCTGCTGCGCTGTCCACCATTCCGGCGCTGGTATGGCCGGACGGATGCGCTGTCGGAGCGGCAGCGCCAGGCGCTTGCCGAGCGCGGCCTGCGCCGCTACTACCAGACCGCTTTCGATGACGGCTACGTGCCCCGCGTGATGCCCTACGTGTGGCGCATCATCTGGACGGTCGGCGGGTTGATGGCTGTGACCGCCGTACTGCCTACCAACACCGGACGGCCAGCCTTCGATGCCTTGGTGGTCTTCTCGACCTGGTATCCGATAGGCGTGATGCTGCTGGTTTTCGCGTCGAGGCCCCTTGGCCGGTTGATTCGCCAAAGAGCACAGGAGCGGCGGAAATGAGCACGTCAACCATCGAGGCGCTGGCCAGCGCCTGGGCAAGGATTGCCGAGGAAGCGGAATTCCCCGCTGACTACGAGGGGACTGCCACACCACAAGCGCATCGGGCTAGCGAAGCTATTCAGGAGCAGATTCGGGAGCGCATCGTCGCCACCAACGACATGCGGCTGTTCAGCCTGCTGCACCTGCTGGGTCAGGCGTCGCTGCGCATGGAGCAAGCGCTGTGGCCGGAGGATTACGAGCGGATGACGCGCGAGGTTGAGGAAGCCCTGCGGCAAGCCACCGACGCCAACGCCAGATCGTACACCCACGAAGAAGTGATGCAGGCGATGCAGGAACGCATCGACCGGGCGCGAGACAAGCCATGTTGATTGGCTATGCGCGCGTCTCGACGCAGGATCAGAACCTGGAGCTGCAACGCGAAGCCTTGAGCAAGGCCGGATGTAAAAAGGTCTTCGAGGACAAGGTGAGTGGCACGCGGGCAGACCGGCCTGGCTTGGCCAAGACGCTCGAAATGCTGCGCGAAGGCGATACTTTGGTCGTCTGGAAGCTCGACCGGCTGGGCCGGTCGGTCAAGCAACTGGTCGATCTGGTCGGCGATCTGCACAAGCACGGTGTCCAGTTCAGGAGCCTCACCGACTCCATCGACACCGGCACACCATCCGGGCGGTTCTTCTTCCACGTCATGGCGAGCCTTGCCGAAATGGAGCGCGAGCTGACCGTCGAGCGCACCCGCGCCGGGCTGGAAGTCGCCAAGCAGCTCGGCCGCAAAGGCGGCCGCAAGCCGAAGATGACCGACAGCAAGATCGAGTCGGCCAAGAAGCTGCTGGCCAGCGGGGTGCCGCCCAAGGACGTGGCCAAGAACCTCGGCGTGTCCATTCCGACGCTGTACCGCTGGGTGCCAGCCTCCACGCACGCTTAGCGTGCTTTATTTTCCGTTTTCTGAGACGACCCCACTAACGCGCTTTTCCGGCAATGGCGCTGCGTGGTCTACACCGCTGGCCATATACGCGTCCGAATCGGCCGTCGTTGAACTTAATTCGATCGGGTGATGCGGTCGCGTGCCGCCGCTGATCAAATACGGCCATGCCGACCAGGGCGCGCGACTTGATGTGTCTGTCAGGGTGCCCGCAGGAGAAAGCCATGCGAGACCTCAAACCAAAGAGCAAGATCGATTTCTACCTCGAGCGTATGCAGCATCGCGGCTTCGCGGCCGAGCAGGTGCTCGCGGGCACGGGGCTGAGGACCGATCGGCTGGATGATCCTCATGGCCGCCCGCGGCCGCCCCAGTACCGCCAGATCATCCTCAACATGCTCGAGCTTACGGGTGATCCGCATCTGGGGATCAGTCTCGGACAGGAGTTCAAGATCAGCGATCTTGGCATTCTGGGTTATGCCGCCCTGAGCGCACCCAACCTGAAGGCATCGCGAGAACTCTATGACCGCTATCGCGACCTGAACGAGCAGCATGTCTTTGCTTCGCGAAACTATATCGCCAACGGCCGCTGGTTCTCTGAAATCCAGGATGTGCACAGGCTGAGTGATGTGCTGCGCCCCCCTGTGCCAATATGACCTGCGTCACCTACCCCTGATCATTTAGTGAGCAACGAGGTAGGCATGACGACCACCACTCAACCCAAGGCATCCATGCACGTTCTGAAGACCTCTGCCGATCCGCTCGTCTCGCAAGGCGCCCGTAGGGCGACTGAAGAGACGAGCGGATCGGCGGCGCCGACCACGCAGCCCGGTGCCGACACCGAGGTCGTGCCACGCGCCCGACGCCGGCAGTTTTCCAACGCCGACAAGCGGCGGATCCTGGACGCGGCCGACCGTTGCACCCAGCCCGGCGAGATCGGCGCGCTGTTGCGCCGCGAGGGCGTCTACTCGTCGAGCCTGAGCACGTGGCGACGCCAGCGCGAGGCCGCCGACTTGGCCGCGCTGGCGCCGCAAAAGCGAGGCCCCAAGCCGGATCCCGCCGCCGCCGAAGCACGCCAGATCGCGCAGCTGATGCGCGAGAACGAGCGCCTCAAGAGCCAACTCGACAAGGCACGCCTGGTCATCGAGGTTCAAAAAAAAGTTGCCGCCTTGCTGGGCAGTCCGATCGACGACACACACGACAAATCATGATGCGCGGCGCCGACGAACTCGCCCCGACTCTCGGCATGGCCGCCGCCTGCCGGGCCGTGGGCCTCTGGCGCGGTGCGCCGGCCCGGGCACGCGCACGCACCCACCGCGAAGCCCTTCACGGACCGCAGCCCCGCCGCGCGGCAAGGCCCCGTCCGCCGCTCGCGCTCGCCCCCCTGGAGCGGGAGGCACTGCGCGAGGTGCTCAACAGCGCGCGCTTCTGCGACACGGCGCCGGCCGCGATCCACGCCACGCTGCTCGACGAGGGGTGCTATCTGGGCTCGGTGCGCACCATGTACCGGGTGCTCGCCACCGACGGCGCCACGCGCGAACGCCGGCGTCAGCTCACCCACCCGACTTACGTCAAACCGGAGTTGCTGGCCACCGCCCCCAACCAGGTCTGGTCCTGGGACATCACCAAGCTCAAGGGGCCGGTTAAGTGGACGTACTTTCACCTTTACGTGATCCTCGACATCTTCAGCCGCCAGGTCGTGGGCTGGCTGATCGCCGAACGTGAAAGCGCCGAACTGGCCGAACAACTGATCGCCGAGACCGTGTCCCGCCACGACATCGTGCCCGGCACCCTGACGCTGCACGCCGATCGCGGCGCCAGCATGCGCTCCAAGCCCGTGGCCGCTTTGCTGGTCGATCTGGATATCACCAAGAGTCATAGCCGCCCGCACGTCTCGGACGACAACCCGTACTCGGAGTCGCAGTTCAAGACGATGAAGTACCGCCCGGACTTCCCCGTACGCTTCGGCAGCCTCGCCGACGCCCGTGCCCACTGCCAGACCTTCTTCGCCTGGTACAACACCGAACACCGACACTCGGGCATCGGCTACATGACCCCGAGCAGCGTCCATTACGGTCACGCGCAGGCTGCACGGGCACTCCGGCAGGACACCCTGGATGCCGCCTTCCTGGCCAACCCGAAGCGATTCAAGGGGCGCCGCCCCGAACCCCCAACGCTGCCGACCGCAGCCTGGATCAACCCACCCGCAACGGAGAAAAGCGACGACTCGAACACCCTGGCTTCCACAGTAAATTCATGAAGCATGGTGACGCAAAGTCATTGACACGTTCCGCGCTTCGGGATCGAGGAGTTCATCAGCCAGACGATCGAGCTGGCCTCCTCACTCACGAATCGTCCGTTCCCCGTGCTGGAGTTGCACCTGACCTACTCGCAGCCGACTGATTTTGCGAGATACATCCGCCGCTTCAATTGCCCGATCTATTTCAATCAGCCGAGGAACGTGATCGTCTTCGACATCAACCGGCTACAGGATCCGATCAGTCTCGCAAATGAAGAAGTCTTCAAACTGTGCGCACGCAATTGTGAGCTGCTGGCCGCCAAGAATCGCGACAAGACGATTCTGGCCGAAACCATACGCAATTACCTGATGAACAATCCGGGCAATTTCCCGACCCTGGACGAGATGGCCCAGCACCTGAAGATGGGGGCAAGGACCTTGCGCCGGCGGCTGGTGGAAGAGGAGATGAGCTACCAGCAGATCCTGGATCAGACACGGCACGACCTGGCGGTTCAGTATCTGAAGCACACTGCGCTCACGCCAAAGGAAATCGGCTTCCTGCTCGGCTACAGCAGCGTCAGCAATTTCAGGCGGGCGTTCAAGGGGTGGACCGGGAAGACGCTGTCGGACGTGCGCGGCGAAGAAACCTGAGCGCGCCTGAATTGCAGGGTGTGCCCTTTTCTGGCTCTGGTGCTGTCCCGAATTGGTACCCCAAAGGCCGAATCTGAAATCCCGCTGCGAAGAGTGCGAACGGCGGCGCCTCTAGGGATGGTCTGATGGCTGGTAAGCGGCCTCTATGCCGCTAAGTGGAAAGCAGGTCCGCGTGGAGACAAGGCGGGAACAGATCCTCTTTGCGGCTGCCGATTGCTTTCGAAAGTTCGGCTTTCATTCTGCCAGCATTTCACGAATCTCTGCAGCAGCGGGCATGAGCCCTGGACACATCTACTATTACTTCACGAGCAAGGAAGCGATCATCGCTGCCATCGTGTGCAGGGATCTCGCTGGGCAGATCGAGCTCATGGAGATGCTGCGCCGCGAGGGGCGATCCTCTTCGCTGGTACGCGACCGCATTGCCAGTGCAATGCGCGCGCAACTGAACCCTGAGATCGCCGCTTTGAAGGTGGAGATTCTCGCGGAGGCCGGAAGAAACCTGGAGATTGGAAAGGTTGTGCGTGATGCGGATGCCGTGATTCGCCATAGCCTTGCGCTCGCGGTCAAGGAGGTACGACGATCCGCAGGGTTTGACGATGATCCAGAAGGCATTGCTGTTCTGGTAGAAGTTCTGCTTACGATTTACAGCGGCCTATCGCTGCGGGTCATCCGAAACCCATCCCTGGACCCTGGGCCACTCAGCGAACGAGCAGGCGTTCTCATTCACGATGCGCTCATGGGGAGCGTACAAGCGCCCAATTCCGCTGGTGGAGCCGGTAACGATGGCGGCCTTGTAAGAAAGCCCGGCGATCAAGTGAAAGTCCTCTTGAAAGGTCAGCCAACTTGAAACGCCGACAGTGTGGCTTCCATCACCCTGTCGCTGAAGATGCATTGACCGGTACCCTCGCTGGCAGCGCCCGCCACCACCATCAGTGGCAGAAGGTGCTCCTCGGCGCGCTGCGGATGGCACAATCGGGCCGACGGTGCTTATTCCCACGCGGTGACAAAGCCCGATGGTTTTTCGAATGGCGGCTTGCCCAAAGCAAAAACCCGCAAAGCCAATGGCAGTGCGGGTTTCAGCGTATTGTCTGGCGGAGAGGGTGGGATTCGAACCCACGGTAGGCTTGCACCTACGCCTGATTTCGAGTCAGGTACATTCGACCACTCTGCCACCTCTCCGCTCGAAGCTCGACATTATAGTGTCTTTCACCGAAAAGTGAACACGGGGTCACGCCTTTTTGCGTTCTCGGGGGTGCACTTGTGCGATCACTCGTCCTTCGGCAGCAACTGCTCGTAGGCGCGGACCGCGTCGGCCGCATACATCAGGGCCGGGCCGCCGCCCATGTAGGTGCAGACGCCAAGCGTTTCCATGATCTGCTCGCGGGTTGCGCCCAGCCGGATGAGCGCCTTGATGTGGAAGCCGATGCAGGCGTCGCAGCGCTGCGTGACTGCGATGGCTAGCGAGATCAACTCTTTCTGCAGCTCGCTCAATGCGCCGTCCTTCAGCGCGCTTTGCGCCATCGAACTGAAGCCCTGCATGGTCTGTGGAATCTCTTTGCGCAGGGTACCCAGGGCCTTGGAGACGTCGTTGGTGATCTGTAGGTACGACTTGGACATGAAGCGGATCCGGCAATTAAGAAATCGCTTATATTACGCATTCCCGTCGCCCTGCGCCATTGCAAAGGGTGATCACGCCATAAGTTTGACGTAAAGACCCGCTCAGGAAGCCAGCGATGCGCCGCGCTTGTCGTGCTCGATCAAAGCGTAGGCCGAGTGGTTGTGAATGGACTCGAAGTTCTCGGATTCGACGGTATAGGCGTCGATCCTCGGCTCGCGTGTGAGCTGTGCAGCCACGTCCCGCACCATATCCTCGACGAACTTCGGATTGTCGTAGGCGCGTTCGGTCACCCATTTTTCGTCCGGGCGCTTGAGCAGGCCGAAGAGTTCGCAGGAGGCCTGGGCCTCGACCAGCGCGATCATCTCCTCGATCCAGAGATGATCGTTGAGAACGGCTGTGACCGTGACGTGCGAGCGCTGGTTGTGCGCACCGTAGTCAGAGATCTTCTTCGAGCAGGGGCAGAGGCTGGTCACGGGCACGACCACCTGCATCGTGAATTCGTAGCGCCCACCTTCACAAATGCTGCCGGTAAAGCACACCTCGTAGTCCATCAGGCTCTGTACACCTGAAACCGGCGCCGTCTTGGTCACGAAATAGGGGAAGCGCATCTCAACATGACCGGTTTCCGCCTCGAGGCGCTCCACCATGGTGCGCAGCATGGGCTCGAAATTCTCGACAGAGATCTCGCGCTCATTACCATTGAGCAACTCCACGAAGCGCGACATGTGCGTGCCCTTGAAGTTGTGCGGCAGTCCGACGTACATGTTGAAGCTAGCAACCGTATGCTGGACGCCGCCGGCCTTGTCTGCAACTTTGACCGGATGGCGGATCGACTTGATGCCGACCTTGTTGATTGCGATGCGGCGGCTGTCGGCGCTGCTCTGGACGTCCGCCATCAGGGGCTCGGAAGGGGAGTTCATACGTGTTCTCTGTCTTTTCTTAAGGTGTGGCGCTGTGGTCGTGGTGCAACATAATTGCAGATTCGACGCGATGTTAGCCCCCACACCCGGCCAACTCAACTATTGCGTCGATAGCGCATCTCTGATGCTGGCGAGAATGCCGGCTTTGTCGAGGCCGACTGAAGCGAGGAGTTGCGCCTGATCGCCGTGATCGACGAACTGGTCTGGCAGGCCGAGACGAAGAACGCGTGGCCGCTCCGGCAGCAGTTCGATCACGCGGGAAACCTCGGAGCCAGCCCCTCCGATGAGGGCGTTCTCCTCAAGCGTCACGACGAGATCGTGCGTAGCCGCCAGTTCGGTCACGAGCGCTTCATCGATTGGTTTGATGAAGCGCATGTTCGCAACCGTGGCGTCGATTTCCTCACCCACTTCGCAGGCCAGGTTAACCATGCTCCCGAAGGCCAGCAGGGCGACGTTGCGGCCATGGCGGCGCACTTCGCCCTTGCCAATTGGCAGGGCGCTCATCGTCTGCAGCGGTACTGTGCCGTTTCCGCTACCGCGCGGATAGCGCACGGCTGTCGGCCCCGGATGCTGCACGGCGGTGAAGAGCATCTGACGGCACTCGTTCTCGTCCGACGGCGCCATCACGACGAGGTTCGGAATGCAGGTCAGGAAGGAAAGATCGAAGGCTCCGTGATGGGTCGCTCCGTCCGCGCCGACGAGTCCGCCACGGTCGATGGCAAACACCACCTGAAGGTTCTGCAAAGCGACGTCGTGAATGAGCTGATCATAGGCACGCTGCAGAAAGGTAGAGTAGATCGCCACCACCGGCACGAACCCCTCGCAAGCCAGACCTGCTGCGAAGGTCACCGCATGCTGCTCCGCAATGCCGACGTCGAAATAGCGCTCCGGGAACTCCTCTGCAAAGCGGACCAAGCCCGACCCTTCGCGCATGGCCGGTGTGATGCCCACGATGCGCGGATCGCGCTTCGCGATGTCACAGAGCCAGTCGCCGAAAACCTGCGTATAGGTGAGCTTTCCGGCCCCCTTGCCGGTCTGTATGCCTGCGACGTGATCGAACTTGGAGACTCCGTGGTAGAGCACCGGATCGGCCTCGGCCAGCTTGTAACCGTGTCCCTTGCGCGTGATCACGTGCAGGAACTGGGGCCCCCTGAGCTTCTTGATGTTCTGAAGAGTGGGGATCAATGCGTCGAGGTCGTGGCCGTCGATGGGGCCGTAGTAGTGAAAGCCGAACTCCTCGAACAGGGTGCCCGGCCCGATCATGCCCTTCGCGTATTCCTCGACCTTGCGCGCAAGTTCTGCCACCGGTGGTGCCATGCCGAGCACGCGTTCGCCCACGCGACGTGCGGTGTTGTAGGTCGAACCGGACATCATGCGGGCCAGGATCTTGGTCAGCGCCCCAACAGGCGGGGAGATCGACATCTCGTTATCGTTGAGGATGACGAGCAGGTTGATGTCTTCCATGTCCCCGGCGTTGTTCAGCGCCTCGAAAGCCATGCCGGCGGACATCGCACCGTCGCCGATGACGGCGATGGACCGTCGCTCCTCCCTGCGCGCACGTGCGGCCACGGCCATGCCCAGTGCGGCGGAAATCGACGTAGACGAGTGCGCGGTGCCGAAGGTGTCGTATTCGCTTTCGCATCGACGCGGAAAGCCCGAGATGCCGCCCCAGTGACGCAGTCCGGACATGGCCTCGCGCCGCCCGGTGAGAACCTTGTGGCCGTAGGTCTGGTGGCCGACATCCCAGACGATGCGGTCATCCGGGGTATTGAACACATGATGCAGCGCAATCGTCAGCTCGACCGTGCCAAGGTTCGAGGAGAGGTGTCCGCCGGTTTTGGATACCGACTCGATGAGGAAGGCGCGCAACTCGCTTGCAAGTGCGCCCAGCTCACGGCGGTCTAGCTTGCGCAGGTCGGCCGGCGAGCCGATGCGTTCCAGATTGGGGTAGGGGGCCATGTCGAATCCGGCTTTCGGTTTGTTCGTTCTTTGACGTTCGTGGCGTACTGGCGTTCAGAAGGCCCGATGTACGACGTAGTCTGCGAGTTGCCCCAGGCGCAGGGCGCGGGGGCCAAAGCCCTGGAGCGAGGCCTTTGCCTCGCAAAGCATGTCCTCCGCGAGCCTGCGCGCCTCGGATAGGCCAAGCAGGCTTACGTAGGTGGGCTTGTCGTTGTCCGCATCCTTGCCCGCAGTCTTGCCCAGCGTGGCAGTGTCGGCCTCCGCATCCAGAATGTCATCGACCACCTGAAAAAGCAGACCGACGATCTTAGCGTAGTGGTCGAGGCGCTCCAGGGCAGTCTCCTCAAGGGCGGGACCCGTGCGTGCGCCAAGCAACACCGCGGCGCGGATCAGCGCCCCGGTTTTGTGGACGTGCATGAACTCCAATTCTTCCCGACCGAGTTTTCTGCCTACCGAGGCCAGGTCGATCGCTTGCCCGCCCGCCATGCCGCGCGACCCGGATGCAGCGGCCAGCTGGGCGAGCATCTCGAGTTGCACGCCTGGCGCCTGGCGGAGGGGGCGCTCCGCAAGCACCTGGAAGGCCAGCGTTTGCAACGCATCCCCCACAAGCAGAGCGGTAGCCTCGTCGTACTCGACATGCACGGTCGGTTTGCCGCGGCGCAACACGTCGTCGTCCATACACGGCAGGTCGTCATGCACCAGCGAATAGGCGTGGATCAACTCAACGGCACAGGCCACCCGGTCAACGTCCTCAGGTGCCCCACCGGTGAGTTCGCCGGCCGCGTGGGCGAGCAGGGGGCGCACCCGCTTGCCACCCCCGAGCACTGCGTAGCGCATCGCCTCATGTAGCCGCCTCGGGGCGAGCGCGGGCGATGGCAGGGCCGCCGCCAGGGCATGCTCGGTGCGGTGCTGAACTGCTGCCATCCAGTCGGCAAGCGTGGGCGCTGTGCTCATGATCCGGCCTCGGTCGAGGACTGGCCACTGCTGTCAGGCGCAAAGGGCTGCAGCATGTCGCCTTCGAGAACCTTCACGCGCTGCTCCGCGTCTGAAAGCGTAGTCTGGCAGAAGCGCATCAGGCTCACGCCGCGCTGGTAGCTGGCGAGCGCATCCTCGAGCGAAAGCCTGCCGGACTCCATTTCCTGAACAATGGCTTCGAGTTCCGAAACCGCGACCTCGAACGTTTTTGGGGCGGACGCCGACTTTGGCATGGATCAATATCTGGCGCGGTAAAAGCGGGAAAATAACCGAATGCGGGTGTAGCGGTCAAACAGCGGCTGACTTAAACTAACCCGTTTATTTTTCCGGATTTCTTGTCCGCAAGAGGAGGTTCGGGGATGTCCGACATCGCTCCCAAGGCACGGCTGGCTCAGGCGGTATCCCAACTGCCGGTTTCATGGTACTTCGACGAGAAGGTTTTCGAACTCGAGAAAAAGCTTCTCTTCGACGCCGGTCCGGGCTATGTCGGCCATGAGCTGATGGTGCCCGAGCCTGGCAATTACCGTTCGCTCGAGTGGCTGGACCACGCCAAATTGCTGTTTCGCACCGAGATGGGCGTGCACCAGATGTCCAACGTCTGCCGCCATCGCCAGGCGATCATGTTGCAGGGCAGTGGTACGACCGAACATGTGGTCTGCCCGGTGCATCGCTGGACCTACGATCAGCATGGGGCACTCATCGGTGCGCCGCATTTCGCTGAGAAGCCCTGCCTGGGTCTCAAGCGCGACGAGCTCGAGTGCTGGAACGGCCTGCTGTTCAAGGGACCGCGCTCGCCCGCAACCGACCTTGCCGGAATGAAGGTGGCGCGGGCGCTGGATTTTTCCGGCTACAAGCTCGATAAGGTCGAGATCCACCAGTGCAACTACAACTGGAAGACCTTCATCGAGGTCTATCTGGAGGATTACCACGTCGTACCCTTCCACCCCGGCCTGGGCAACTTCGTGACCTGCGACGACCTAAGCTGGCAGTTCGGAGACTGGTACTCCGTCCAGCAGGTGGGCATCACATCGCTGGCGAGACCTGGTTCGGAAGCCTACGCAAGATGGCACAAGGCAGTGCTGGAATACTACGGCGAGAACAAGCCCGAGCACGGTGCGATCTGGCTTACCTATTACCCGAACATCATGGTGGAGTGGTATCCACACGTACTCGTCGTCAGCACCTTGATTCCGACCGATGTGGACAGGACGACGAACGTGGTCGAGTTCTACTACCCGGAAGACATCGTCGAGTTCGAGCGCGAGTTTGTCGAGGCAGAACAAGCGGCCTACATGGAGACGGCAGTCGAGGACGACGAGATCGGCGAACGCATGGACCGCGGACGGCTCGCCCTGTACAAGGCGGGGCGCAATGAGTTCGGTCCCTACCAGTCACCGTTCGAGGACGGTATGCAGCACTTCCACGAGTTCTACCGCCGGATCATGGGGTCGCAGATCGAGGACTGATCCGACAACCAGGGCCCTGGCCGCACCGGGGCCCACCGACGCTCAGCAGCGTTCGACGTCGACCACTACGGTGGCCGTATGCCGCTTCCACTCGATATCGATGACGAAGGGGCGCGCTCGCACCGGAACCTGCAGCGTATCCACGCTACCGCGGAAAGTTACCGGCACCGAAATTTCCATTGCCTCGCCGAGCAACTTGCGGGCATTGCCAGCGAGGGTGTTGGCCACTTCGCCTACTGCATCGAGCAGGTTCAATTCACTGTGGTCGGGCTCCTGCATCGCGCTCAGCAACTGGCGCACGAGCGCGTGACCGGCCGTGAAGTAAACTGCGCCGCGATATTCACCGGATACCGTGATGAGTCCGGTGTAATCGAGGGTGGGGAGCGTTTCGTTTCCCGAGGAAAGATAGGATGCGCGCACACTCGCGGCTTCCCCTGTAAGCGCGCGGAAGTACTGCGTCACCGCATCCACAAAAACCTTGATTTCGCTCTCGCTGATGTTCGGCATGAAGGTCTCGCAGGATTATTGAACGACTTGCGTCAGCCCGTTGATGAGTTGCTCGTCCGTGAACGGCTTGTGCAGAAAGCCATGCGCGCCACGTTTCAGCGCTTCGATCGCAGTGGCCTTATCGGAGAGCGCCGAGACGACAAGGATGATCAAGTCGGGATTGTCGCCCAGGATGCGAGGAATGCATTCGATTCCATCCATCTCGGGCATCGTCAGATCCATGGTCACCACGTCGGGCCGAAGTTCCTCGCAGACGCGAACCGCGTCTGCGCCGTTGCGGGCGAGGCCCACAATCTGCCAACTGGACAGCGAGCCGCTGCCGACCACCCGGGCGATACGGGAGCGGATCACGTTCGAGTCATCCACGATGAGCAGTCTCATTTAAGCGCCCTCCGGGCTAGGTGAACCCGCAAAGCGGATACTGAATTCGGTGAAATGCTTCGGCCGGGAGACCAGCTTCAGGCGCCCGCCCAGTGCGCGCACCCGTTCGGCCACCAGATCCAGTCCGACCCCGCGCCCCGCGTGCTCATCGACCGTCGCGGCAGTCGAAAAACCTGGCTCGAAGAGCTTGCCGTAAAGCTGGCGCTCGTCCATCCGCGCGATTTCGTCTTCGCTGCAGGCGCCCGAACGGCGGAGCGCGTCTCGGATCCTCTCTTGGTCGATCCCATGCCCGTCGTCGCGAAACACCAGTTCGTAACCTCCTTCTGAAGCCTTGCGGAGCCCAATGAAGACCTCGCCGGCGCTCGGCTTGTTCGCACGCTCACGCTCGGGTGCGGGCTCGATGCCGTGCACGATCGCATTGCGCAGCAACTGCAGTGCAATTTCGCGCACCTGCCTGAACAAGGGATCAGGCAGGTAGCTGATTCCGTCCAGGTCAGTGCGAACCCGCACCTTCTTCTTCTGTTCGGCAGCGATACGGCCAGCGAGCGACTCGATGCTCTGACGCAAGCCCTGTGTTGCAGCCGGTTTCTTCGTGGGCGCATGGTCATCGCTGCGGTCTGAAACTGCAGCAAGCAGTTGCTTGACGGTATCGACCCGCTCCAGCATGAGGTCAAGATGCGGTGGCAGGCTGAGCAGATCCTCGCCCCCGATGCCCGTCTTGTCGCGCAGTTCGGCGAGCGTGTCCTCAAAGTCATGTGCGAGATTCTCGAACAAGCCCAAGCCCAGCGCGGCGGCATCGCCCTTGATTCCGTGGATGCTTCGGAACACAGCCGTAACCTGTCGGCGCAACTCTTTCTCGTTCTGTGCAGATTGCTGCAGGATCGCATTGACGTTATTGAGCGTCTGCTCCGTTTCATCGAGGAACCGCGTGAGGGAGTCCCGATCGGCCGACAAGGTCGCAAGGAGTGAGGCAATCTCGCTTCGTGCCCCACGTCTGGCCTCCTCGAGTTCACGCGTCAGACGCACCTGTTCGGTCACGTCGATCACGGTGACCAGGAGGTTTTCGACTTCGTTATCGCGCTTCACGCGGTTGAATGCGAGCGTGAGATAGCGGGGGCTTCTGGATGCACCTGATGTGAAGACCTCAATCTGCTGCAGCGGATTCAACTCCCGTACGAGTTCCTCCTTCACACGTTTCCCGAACAGCAGCCCGATGTAGTCTCGGGCGGAGGCGAAGACCTCCGGCGAAACCATTTTCTCGAGCAGGGGCATGAACTCTGCGCCGCGCTCGATCGTCCGCCCCATGATCGCGGGCAGTGCCGAAGACATCTGGGAACCGATCCGGCCATCCTTGTCGAGCAGGAAAAGGCCTTCGTTCACCGTCGCCAGGATGCGTTCGGTTTCCTCGCGTGCGGTCTCGGCAACCGCATCGCTCGCACGCAGGCTGCGGACAAAATTGAGCAGGATGAAGAAGAAGTTGCCGAGCGCGAGCACGATCACGGCGATCTGTATCCAGCGCAGCATGGCCGCCTGGCGCTGCGCGTTCCCTTCGAGTTCCGCGGTTAGCTTGTTCATCAGCCCCAGCAGCGTAGCGCTGTTCGTGCGCGCATACTCGACCGCTTTGTCAATGTCGGTCAGCGTTGCCTGGGGCCCCAGCGCTGCCGCGATTGCGGCGAGATAGGGGTGCCACAGTCTCGTCGAATCAGAAAGCAGGCTCCGTTCTGCTTCGCGCTCAAGCGCATCGACGCGAACCAGTTCACCGATCGGGCCGATTACGCTCCCGCCTGTCGAAAAGGCCTGCAAGGTCCCGTCGAACAACTCCGTGGCCTGTTTCAGCTCTGCGAGTGCGGGCTTCGGGTCGCTACCGGTCTGCAGTTCATCACGGACGATGAACAGCGATTTTGCGACCTGCTGCGACAACATTCGCTGGCGACCGGAGATGTTGATCAGCATCGCATCGCCCTCAATCCGGGACGACACGTAGAAATTCATGATCAGCGCGGTGAGGTCCAGCACCAGAAAGAACCCGACCGCCAGGATGATGCCTCGGTATTTATCCCCGAAGCGTTCGCGCTTGCGCGTTGCCACTGCTTGCATGACCGGGTTCCCCTTCAGCTTGGCGAATCGTGGAGGGCAACGCTAGCCATCGCAATGGTCGCTGTGCCCTGATGGCGGGCGATCAGATCACGTAAGCGTCAGGTGCGGATTTGATAAGTGTCAAATACTGATGCTCTCCGCATGCACAGTGAGAAATAAATCACGGGCGCGATGAAAACAGCATAAATTACTCGAAGGTTGCAAGAAAATCTGCTTATCCCTCTGTGTGCGCAGCGGTCCTTTGAGCGAGCGCTTTGGCCCGGATGGGGCACGACCCGAGCCGCTCCAATGGACTGGAGATGCAGGTGAACGGCGTGGCGGTTACGGGTATCTGGACACCGTTCAGTGCGGATCCTGCAGCTCCTTCGGGAGCGGGAAGGTGACCCGTTCAGGAACGCCGTCCAGGTTCTGCACCGAAGCACCGCTGAGTTCCTTCAGGCGTGCGATCACCTCATCGACCAGCACTTCCGGTGCGGATGCGCCCGCAGTGACACCGATGCGACGTCTGCCGGCCACCCATGCGGGGTCGATCCCCGCAGCGTTGTCGACCAGATGGGCCGGCACGCCCCGCAGCTCTGCCACTTCACGCAGGCGATTGGAGTTGGAGCTGTTCTTCGAGCCGACGACGAAGACCACGTCCGCGTATGGGGTCATGAACTTGACCGCATCCTGGCGGTTCTGGGTGGCATAGCAGATGTCGTCCTTCTTCGGGCCGACGATGCTCGGAAACCGCGCACGCAGCGCGCTGACAATGGCTGCCGCGTCGTCCACCGACAGGGTGGTCTGGGTGACGTAGGCCAACTGGTCGGGATCCGCGACCTCGAGGCCCGCCACATCCTCCGGTTTCTCGACCAGATGGATCCCGCCCTGCGCCTGGCCCATGGTGCCCTCGACCTCGGGGTGCCCCTTGTGCCCGATCATGACGATCTCCTTGCCCTGCTCGCGCATGCGTGCCACTTCGATGTGCACCTTTGTGACCAACGGGCAGGTCGCGTCAAAAACGCGCAGGCCGCGCCGCTCGGCTTCCTCCCGTACCGCAAGCGACACGCCGTGAGCGGAGAAGATCACCGTGTTGCCGGCAGGCACTTCATCGAGCTCGTCGACGAAGACGGCACCCTTGCTGCGCAGGTCGTCCACGACGAACTTGTTGTGCACGACCTCGTGGCGCACATAAATCGGTGCTCCGAAGCGCTGCAGTGCACGCTCGACGATCTCGATCGCGCGTTCGACGCCCGCGCAAAAGCCGCGCGGGTTGGCGAGCAGGATTTCCTTGTCGTTCATTCTTTTGTCTCTGTGGGGCCGGTGCGTTCAGGAGATGCCGATGACCTGCACCTCGAAATGGATCGACTTGCCTGCAAGCGGATGGTTGAAATCGATCAGTGCCGATCTGTCATCAATCTCGCGCACCAGACCCGAATAGCGCGAACCGTCGGGAGCGGCAAACTCCATGATGCTCATCGGCTGGATCTCCTCATCGGGCATGTGCTCGCGCTTGACACGCTCGACGAGGTCCTCGCGATAGGGGCCGAAGGCGTTCTCGGGATCGAGCTCGAACACGTGATGGGTGCCCGGCAGCAAGCCGACGAGCAGCTTCTCCATCGCAGGAAGCATCTCCCCTGCGCCCAGTTGCAGCGTTGCGGGGGTGGCGTTGAAGGTGCTGATCAGCGGCTGGCCGCTCGGCAGCGAGATGCGGTAATGCAGGGTGACGAGGCTGTTGGCCTGGATCGCTTCGCTCAAGATGGTGCTCCCGATCGGGGCTGCTCGTCGCCGCTGGAGCCGAAGAACTGGCCCCACAGCATCAGCACGACGCCCACGGTAATGGCCGAGTCGGCCAGGTTGAACGCCGGCCAACTCCAGCCAGCGTAGTGGAAATGCAGGAAGTCGACGACCGCGCCATGGACCAGGCGGTCGTACACATTGCCGAGCGCGCCCCCGATGATGAGCGCGAAGGCCGCCGGCAGCAGCCTCTCGTGGCGGTGATGGTGCATCAGCGTCAGCAGCCAACCGCTGACCGCGAGCGCCAGCACGGTGAAGAACCAGCGCTGCCAGCCGCTATGCTCGGCGAGGAAGCTGAATGCCGCGCCGGTGTTGAATACCAACACGAGGTCAAAGAAGCCGGTGACCGGGATCACTTGGCCGTAGTGCAGGTTCGCCAGCACCAGTTGCTTGGTGAACTGATCGAGTACGCCGACCACCAAGGCGAGGACCAGCCAGGGCAGCATCAGCGACAGCGCACTGCGCGGCGCAGGAGAGGGCATCGTGGCCACTGCCTCAGGCATGAAGGCGTGTTTCGCCGCTGCCGAACAGATTGCTCACGCAGCGCCCGCACAGCGTGGGATGCTCGGCGTCACTGCCGACCGACCCGGCATAGTGCCAACAGCGCTCGCACTTCTGCGCCGCGCTGGGCGTTGCGATGATGCGCTCCTCTTCGGCGCTGACGACTGCAGTGAGGGTGGCCGAGGACGTCATGGTGACGAAGCGCAGATCCTCGCCCAGGCTCGCCAGAGCAGCGAACTTGTCGGCGGTAAGCGCAAGCTCCAGCTCTGCCTGCAGCGAGGCGCCGACCTTGCCTTCGGTGCGCAGCGCCTCGATCACCTTCAGGCCTTCGCTACGCACCGCTCGGATGGTCTCCCAGCGCGCGATCAGGCCGGCTTCGCCTTCCTGCGCGGGCAGGGCGTGGAAGGTGTGCAGCATCACGCTATCGGCTTCCTCGCCGGCCTTGGCCGGGTTCAGGATGGCCCAGGCTTCCTCAGCGGTGAAGGACAGGATCGGCGCCATCAGCTTGAGCAGCGTCTGGGTGATGTGCCACAGCGCGGTCTGCGCAGCGCGGCGCGGCAGGCTGCCTTCGGCCGTGGTGTACAGACGGTCCTTGAGGATGTCGAGGTAGAAGGCGCCCAAGTCTTCCGCGCAGAACACCTGCAGCGCCTGCACGATGCGGTGGAACTCCATCTTCGCGTAGTCGGCTTCGGCCTGCTGCGCGAGCTGGCGCGTGAAGGCGAGCGCGTAACGGTCGATGCCCATCCACTGCTCGAGCGGCACGGCGTCCTTGGCGATGTCGAAGTCGGCGGTGTTGGCGAGCAGGAAGCGCAGGGTGTTGCGCACGCGGCGGTAGACCTCGATCACGCGGTCGAGGATCTCCTTGGAGATCGACAGCTCGCCGGAATAATCGGTAGACGCCACCCACAGGCGCAGGATCTCGGCGCCGAGCTTGCCGGTGACTTCCTGCGGCACGACCACGTTGCCGAGCGACTTGCTCATCTTGCGTCCGGCGCCGTCGACCGCGAAGCCGTGGGTGAGCAGGCTGCGATAGGGCGCGTGGCCGTCGATCGCGCAGCCAGTCAGGAGCGACGAATGGAACCAGCCGCGGTGCTGGTCCGAGCCCTCCAGGTACATGTCGGCGCGCGGGCCTTCCGGGTGGCCGTCGTTGTGCGAGCCGCGCAGCACGTGCTTGTGCGTGGTGCCGGAGTCGAACCAGACGTCGAGCGTGTCGCCGATCTTCTCGAATTGCGCGGCCTCGGCGCCGAGCAGATCGGCAGCGTCGAGCTTGAACCAGGCCTCGATGCCTTCCTTCTCCACGCGCAGCGCGACCGCTTCCATCAGCTCGACCGTGCGCGGATGCAGCTCGCCGGTTTCCTTGTGCAGGAAGAAGGGGATCGGCACGCCCCAGTTGCGCTGGCGCGAGATGCACCAGTCGGGGCGATTGGCGATCATCGCGTGCAGGCGCGCCTGGCCCCAGCCCGGGTAGAACTTCGTCGCCTCGACCGCGCGCAAAGCGCGCTCGCGCAGCGTCGAGCCGTCGGCGGCGTCGCGGTCCATGCCGACGAACCACTGCGCGGTGGCGCGATACACCAGCGGGGTCTTGTGGCGCCAGCAGTGCATGTAGCTGTGGGTGATCTTGCCGTGCGAGAGCAGGGCGCCGACCTCGGCGAGCTTGTCGACGATGGCAGCGTTGGCCTTCCAGATGTTCATGCCGCCGAAGAAGGGCAGGTCGGGCACGTACTCGCCACCACCCATCACCAGCGACAGGATCTCCTCGTTGCTGCGGCCGTAGGCGCGCCACGAGTTGAAGTCGTCCACGCCGTGCGCCGGCGCCGAGTGCACGATGCCGGTGCCGGCGTCGATGCCGACGTATTCGGCCAGATACACCGGCGAGACGCGATCGAAGAAGGGGTGGCGGAACTCGATGAGCTCGAGCGCCGCACCCTTGGCGGTGGCGACGATGGTGCCCTCGAGCTGGAAGCGCTGCAGGGCGGATTCGACGAGCTCTTTCGCCAGCACCAGCAGGCGCTCGTCACCGTCCTTGAGCTTGACGTCCACCAGCGCGTAGTCGAACTCGGGATGGGCGTTGAGCGCCTGGTTGGCGGGGATGGTCCACGGGGTGGTGGTCCAGATCACTGCAGCGGCGGGCTTGTCGAGCTTCGCCAGGCCGAAGGCAGCGGCGAGCTTGTCACCTTCGGCCACCGGGAAGGCGACGTCGATCGTCGGCGACTGCTTGTCGGCGTACTCGACCTCCGCCTCGGCCAGCGCCGAGCCGCAGTCGAAGCACCAGTTCACCGGCTTCAGGCCCTTGAACACGTAGCCGTTCTTCGTCATCTCGGCCAGCGCGCGGATCTCGTTGGCTTCGTTGGCGAAGTCCATGGTGCGGTAGGGATTGTCCCAGTCGCCGAGCACGCCGAGGCGGATGAAGTCGGCCTTCTGGATCTCGATCTGCTCGGCGGCGTAGGCGCGGCAGAGCTCGCGCACCTTGTCGGCGGGCAGGTTCTTGCCGTGGGTGACTTCGACCTTGTGCTCGATGGGCAGGCCGTGGCAGTCCCAGCCCGGCACGTAGGGCGCATCGAAGCCGGCGAGCGTCTTCGAGCGCACGATGATGTCCTTGAGGATCTTGTTCAGCGCGTGGCCGATGTGCAGGCTGCCGTTGGCGTAGGGCGGGCCGTCGTGGAGCACGAACTTGGGCCGGCCGGCGCTGGCCTTGCGGATGCGCTGGTAGAGCTTTTTCTGCTGCCAGTCGGCGATCCAGTTCGGCTCGCGCTTGGGCAGGTCGCCGCGCATCGGGAAGGGGGTGTCGGGCAGGTTGAGCGTCTTGCGGTAGTCGGCCATGGCGAATTCGGGAGTCGGTTGAGTCGGTACGATTCAGGTGGGCGGGCCTGCGCAGGATCAGGCGATGTCAGTTGTCGCTGCGAACCAGTCGCGCGCGGACAGCGCGTCACGCGCGATCTGCGCGCGCAAGGCGTCGAGCGATTCGAACTTGCGTTCTTCGCGCAGCTTGTGCAGGAAATGCACGCGTATATGCGCACCGTAGCAGTTCTGGGTCCAGTCGAAGAGGTGGACTTCGAGCCGCGCGCGACCACGTGCGGTGGCCGTCGGGCGAACGCCGACGTTCGCGACGCCGTGTATGCGGTCCTCGACCAGGCCTTCGACGCTGACCGCATATACGCCGGTCAGGGCCGGACGGCGGTGCTTCATCTGCAGATTGGCGGTTGGAAACCCCAGCTGTCGCCCGACCTTGTCACCGTGGCTGACACGGCCGGCGATGCTGTACGGACGCCCGAGCAGTCGCGCAGCGCGATCGAGCTCTGCCGCGCACAAGGCGGCGCGGACAGCTGAACTGGAGACGCGCTCGCCTCCGACTTCGAGTGTCGGCATCGCCTCGACACCGAAGCCTTGAGTACGGCCCGCTTCGCACAGCATGGCAAAGTCGCCCTGACGGCGCGCACCGAAGCGGAAGTCATCCCCTACGAAGAGGTGGCGCACGCCGAGTCCGCGCACAAGCGTGTCGCGAACGAAGCTCTCGGCGCTCTGCGCAGCTCGCTGGGCGTTGAACCGACAGATATGCACCCGATCCACGCCAGCGCTGGTCAGCAGCAGCAGCTTTTCACGCAGGGAGGCGAGGCGGGCAGGGGCGTCGTCAGGACTGAAGAACTCGCGCGGGTGCGGCTCGAAGGTGAGCACCACCGCCGGCAGGCCGAGCTCGCGGGCCTTTCCGGTCAGCAGCGAGAGCAGTGCCTGGTGGCCGAGATGCACGCCATCGAAATTGCCGATGGTAAGCACCGCCGCCGTGTCGGCGCGCTCGGGAATCCCGCGATGAACCTGCATAAGCGCCTGTTAAAAAGGCGCAATTATAACGGCAAAGGGCTGACCTGCGGGCTGGTCGCCGTGCAGGTTTGGATGGGCTGTGGGTTGGCAAGTACGGGGAGCCCGTGTAGCGCGTCGCGGGTGTCGGCTGCGAAACGCGCGGATGGGCGTGCGGATTCGTTTCCCAGGCATTGGGTTAGAATCCCGCCCTTGCGCGCGAGCGCGCTCCGGCCGCAGGCTGCCACGCCCCCGCAGCCAAACCCGCCCGACCCTCCAGCCAATCGAAGGACTGCCCACGTGAAGTACATCTCGACCCGCGGCCATGCCGGCCAGCCTGCAAATCCCGAGTTCTGCGACATCCTCCTCGGCGGTCTTGCGCCCGACGGCGGCCTGTACCTTCCGGAAACCTATCCTCGGGTCACACGCGATGAACTCGACAGCTGGCGCAAGCTGTCGTATGCGGAACTGGCCTTCGTCATCCTGTCGAAGTTCATCACCGATATTCCGCCTGCAGACCTGAAGGCGATCTGCGACAAGACCTACACGGCTGAGGTTTATCGCCACGTACGCAAGGGCGACGATGCGCGCGACATCACCCCGGTGCACTGGCTGGAGAAGGACGCCGGCGGCCGTGGTCGTTTCGGCCTGCTCGAACTGTCCAACGGCCCGACGCTCGCCTTCAAGGACATGGCGATGCAGTTGCTCGGCAACCTCTTCGAGTACGTGCTCGCAAAACGCGGCGAGTCCATCAACATTCTCGGAGCGACCTCTGGCGACACCGGCTCGGCGGCCGAATATGCAATGCGCGGCAAGCAAGGGGTGCGGGTGTTCATGCTGTCGCCGCACGGCAAGATGAGCGCCTTTCAGCGTGCGCAGATGTATTCGCTGCAGGACGAGAACATCTTCAACATCGCCGTCACTGGCATGTTCGACGACGCGCAGGACATCGTCAAAGCGGTATCCAACGACCACGCCTTCAAGGCAAAGCACAAGATCGGCGCGGTCAACTCGATCAACTGGGCGCGGGTCGCCGCGCAGATCGTGTATTACTTCAAGGGCTACTTCGCCGCAACGAGCAGCAATGACGAGCAGGTCGCTTTCTGCGTGCCCTCCGGCAACTTCGGCAACATCTGCGCAGGTCACATCGCCCGCCAGATGGGGCTGCCGGTGGCCAAGCTGATCCTTGCCACCAACGAGAACGACGTGCTCGATGAGTTCTTCCGCAGCGGCGTTTACCGCCCGCGCAAGGCCGCGGAGACGCACGTCACCTCAAGCCCGTCGATGGATATCTCCAAGGCCTCGAATTTCGAGCGCTTTGTGTTCGATCTCGTCGGCCGCGATCCGAAAAAGGTCGCAGCCCTGTGGGCCGAAGTGGATGCCGGCCGCGCGTTCGATCTCTCCGGCTCGCCCGAATTCACGCGCATTGACGAGTTCGGCTTCGCATCGGGCGCCAGCGGTCACGCAGACCGCCTGGCCACGATCCGCAAGGTGTTCGAGCGGTACGGCGTACTGATCGACACGCACACCGCTGACGGCGTGAAGGTGGCTTGGGAGCGTGCAGCCGACGTGCCCGCTGGGGTACCGGTTCTCGTGCTGGAGACGGCGCTTCCGGTCAAGTTCGCCGAAACGATCGTGGAGGCGCTGGGCCGCGAGCCGGAGCGCCCTGCCGACCTGGAAGGAATCGAGAAGCTGCCGCAGCGGGTGGAGGTCATGGCGCCCGACGTCGAGGCGATCAAGCGCTTCATTGTCGAGCACACCTGAGCGCCGCTTGATTCCCTGTCGTCCCGGCCGGGGCGGCAGGAAACAAAAAGCCCGCGAACGACTCGCGGGCTTTTTGTTGGGGCGCTGACAGTGAGCAGCGCCGTTACGTTTGGTGCCTTGGGCGAGACTCGAACTCGCACGGCTTTCGCCACTACCCCCTCAAGATAGCGTGTCTACCAATTTCACCACCAAGGCTCGCTCGCTGCGCGACCTGCAGGGACCGCAAGGTGTTCAGCGAGGGCGCGGATTATGCTCTGGCGCGGCACCGCCCGTCAACGCAATTGAGCGCAATGAGGGCGATTTGAGGGAATGGCAAGGGGAAAGGCAACGAAGGCGCAGGGCGAGCACGGTGAATTCTGCGCCCCGGCTTCTCAGGCTTCGACGTGACGCAGCGAAAGATCCAGTGCGCGCACGTCCTTGGTGAGGGTCCCGATGGAGATCCGGTCGACCCCCGTTTCGGCAATGGCGCGCACCCGGTCGAGGCTGACCCCGCCCGATGCTTCGAGTTCGGCGCGCCCCGCCGTGATCGAAACCGCCTCGCGCATCTGCTCAAGGCTCATGTTGTCGAGCAGAACCATGCGCACGCCCGCATCGAGGGCCTCGCGCAGTTGCTCGAGCGTTTCTACCTCGACTTCGATAAAGACGTTCGAGGGCGCGATGGCGCGGGCCTGCGCAACCACCTCGCGGATGCTACCCGCAGCGATGATGTGGTTCTCCTTGATCAGAATCCCGTCATAGAGCCCAATCCGGTGATTGGTGCCACCGCCGATCGCGACGGCGTATTTCTGCGCCAGGCGCAGGCCGGGCAGGGTCTTGCGGGTATCGACGATCCGTGCCTTGGTTCCAGCGACCGTCTCCACGAACCGGCGCGTCACGGTGGCCGTGCCGGACAGCAACTGAAGGAAGTTCAGTGCGGTGCGCTCGGCCGTCAGCAGCACGCGGGCACGCGCGATGATCTCGCACAACTGCTGCCCCGCTTGCACGCAGTCTCCATCCTTGACCAGCCAGTGCACGACGGCCGAAGGGCTCAGTGCGGCGAAGGCTGCATCGAACCAGGCCGTGCCGCAGATCACCGCGTCCTCGCGCGTGATCACTCGCCCGCGTGCTTCGGTATCGGGTCCGATCAGGCGAGCGGTCAGGTCGCCGGTGCCGATGTCCTCGGCGAGAGAGGCGGCAATATTGCGCTGGATTTCGACGCGGAGTTGTTCGGAGAGCATGAGGGCCTTGAAAAGAGAGGTATCTATGGTTACGGATTCTAGCATCCGCACGCCTAGCGCTCGGGACGCAAGCCCGCGTTCGGACCGGGTTCGCGTTGAGCCTCGATCAACCACGCATTGAAGACGCCACGCGCAGCATCGATGGTCTCGCTGGCGCTGAGTCCCACCGGGCCGATGCCTTCACGTGCAAGCCGGTCTGCTGCAGCGCCATGCAGATGCACGCCGGCGATCAGGGCCTTCTCGGGTGGCCAGCCTTGCGCAAGCAGGCCGACCACGAGGCCACTGAGCACGTCGCCCATGCCGGCGCTGGCCATTCCGGGGTGTCCCGAGGTGTTGATGTACCACCTCCCATCCGGAGTGCCGATGATGCTGCCGCATCCCTTGAGTACAACCATGGCGCGATAACGGCGCGCGATCTCGAGTGCTGCGCACAGGCGGTCTGCCTGCACCCGTGCCGTGCTCACCCCGAGCAGGCGCCCCGCCTCGGCCGGATGCGGGGTGAGGATGGTGGGTGCCTGGCGCTCGCCGAGCGTAGCGGCGAGCGCAGGATCGGTGCCCACGAGATTGAGCGCATCGGCGTCGACCAGCAATGGCATGTCACGTCGCAGCGCATTCGCCAGCACACCGGCCGAGATGTTCTGCGTGCCAAGCCCGGGGCCGACCGCCAGCGCACTCAGCCGCTCGGGCAGGAGGTGCGCCCGCCGCAGCATGAGTTCGGGGTGCGCAAAATCAACGGCCGGGCCGTGGTCATCCAGAAGTCCGACGTAGACACGGCCGGTACCGAGCCACAATGCGGCGCGACCCGCGAGCAAGGCTGCCCCCACCATGCCAGCGTTGCCGCCGAGGATGCCCACGTCGCCATAAACCCCCTTGTGGGTGTTGCGCGGTCGTGGCTGAAGCTGGGTGCGGAACAGCGAAGGGGCAATGGCAAGGCCGCTCGCCGGCAGCCACGCAGCGGCATCCACGTCGATGCGCTGTACCGAGACCTCCCCGCAATAGTCGGGGCCATCGTTGGTAAGCAGTCCGGGCTTGAGGGCAATGAAGGTGGTTGTGTGCGTGGCGCGGAAAGTGGCCCCCTTCGGCTGGCCGGTATCGGCGTCGAGCCCGCTCGGAACGTCGAGCGCCATGCGTGGTACAGGCTGCGCGTTCAGGGTGAGAATCCAGTCTGCATAGCGCCCGTCGATCCGCCGCGCGAGGCCGATGCCGAACAAGGCGTCGACCACCAGTGCCCAGCCACAGGCGGGGGCCGCAGGCAGGTCGGAGACGATGCTGCCGCCCGCAGCAACGTAGTCCGCGTGCGCCTTGGCGGCTTCGAGCGGAAGCGATTCGACCTTTCCGGCGAAGGCCACCACCACTTCGCGTCCCGCTTGAGCGAGCTGGCGAGCCATCACGAAGCCGTCGCCGCCGTTGTTGCCCGGGCCGCAGGCGATCAGGATCGGGCCGGGCCGGTTCATGATCAGCCGCACCGCATCCTGCGCAGCCGCGCGCCCGGCACGTTCCATAAGCGGAGGGCGTGCATTGGGGATGAGTTTGTCCTCGATTTCTCGTATTCCGGCAACGGGATAGATCGGACGCAAGGGGCTGAACATGCTGAGCGGCTCCAGGGGGTTTGGCCGCGATTCTACGCCGTCTGGCGGACTGCCCCACGCGGGCCTCCTCGGTCCGGTGGCAAAGCCCGCATTGGGTACTCCTGCGTCTGTGCGTGTGCCCTGCAGGTGCGTCCCGGGCCTGTGCTAGAATCGTCGACTTCGTACATCGTGCTCACGCTGGCGAAATGCGTCCCGGGCTCGTGCCCGTCATCGCACTACAGTAAGCGGGAGCGGTTATTCAAGACTTCTCAGGATCGATTTAATGGAGCAGAACCAGGTCACCCCGAGCGCGCTCGAGCGCCGTATCGACATCGCCGTTTCCCTGGCGGACATCGAGAAGGAGGTGGATGCTCGCCTCAAGCGCATGGCGCGCACGGTGAAGATGCCCGGGTTCCGCCCGGGCAAGGTGCCGCTGAAGATCGTGGCCCAGACCCATGGCGGTCAGGCACGTGGCGAAGCCGTCGGCGCTGCCGTCGAAAAGGCCTTTGGCGAGAAGGTGCGCGCAGAGAACCTGCGCGTGGCTGGCTACCCCAGCATCGAGCCGAAGGACGGCGCACCCGAGGGCACGCTCGAGTTCACCGCGGTGTTCGAGGTCTACCCGGACATCGTGGTGGGGGAGTTTGCCAGTCAGAAGATCGAGCGCCCGACTCTGGCGGTTGGAGATGCCGAGGTTGACAAGACCCTTGAAGTCCTGCGCAAGCAGCGTACCAGCTTCAAGGCAGTGGATCGTGCTGCCGCCGAAGGCGACCGTGTGGTGATCGACTTCACCGGCCGCAAGGACGGCGAGGTGTTCGATGGCGGCCAGGCGCAGGACTTCCCCTTCGTGGTCGGCGCAGGGTCCATGCTCAAGGACTTCGAGACTGCGGTAGTGGGTCTCAAGGCTGGAGAAGGCAAGACCTTCGACATGACCTTCCCCGAGGACTATCACGCCCAGCACCTGGCGGGCCAGACCGTGCAGTTCGAGATCACCGTGAAGGCGGTCGAAGAGCCGGTGCTGCCCGAGGTGGACGCAGAGTTCGCCAAGTCGCTCGGTGTTGCCGATGGCGACGTCGCAAAGCTGCGCGAGGAAGTAAAGGGCAACCTCGAACGTGAGGTGAAGCGCCGCATCCAGTCCAAGGTCAAGGAACAGGTCATGGAGGCACTGATCTCGGCCACGCCGATCGAAGTGCCCAAGGCGCTGGTGCAGGCCGAATCGCAGCAACTGGCCGAGAGCGCCCGCCGCGATCTCGAGATGCGCGGTCTCAAAACCAAGGACATCCCGGTCAACCCGTCCTGGTTTGCGGAGCAGGCCGAGCGCCGCGTCAAGCTGGGCCTGATCATGGCCGAGCTGGTCAAGGCCAACGAGTTGCATGCCAAACCCGAACAGGTACGCGCGCTGGTCGAGGAAATGGCCCAGAGCTACGAGGACCCTTCGGAACTCGTGCGCTGGTATTACGCTCAACCGGAACGTCTGGCGCAGGCCGAAGCCGTGGTCATCGAAGACAACGTCGTCGCCTGGGTCTGCGACAAGGCCGAGACCACCGACAACCCGGTGGCCTTCGACGAACTGATGGGCAACAACGCGGCCTGATGCCGCAGAGGGTCTGACGAATGATGCAAGGAACACCCCAGCAAAGCAGCGACTGGAACCCGGTCGGTCTCGGCCTGGTTCCGATGGTGGTCGAACAGAGCGGTCGCGGCGAACGCGCCTACGACATCTATTCGCGCCTTCTGAAGGAGCGGGTGGTGTTCCTCGTCGGCCCCGTCAATGACGTGACCGCCAACCTGATCGTCGCGCAGTTGCTGTTCCTCGAGTCCGAGAACCCGGACAAGGACATCTACTTCTACATCAACTCGCCTGGCGGTTCGGTCACCGCCGGCATGGCGATCTACGACACCATGCAGTTCATCAAGCCGAATGTCAGCACGCTGTGCATCGGCCAGGCAGCGAGCATGGGCGCCTTCCTGCTGGCGGCGGGCGAGAAGGGCAAGCGCTTCATCCTGCCGAACTCGCGCGTCATGATCCACCAGCCGCTCGGCGGCTTTCAAGGCCAGGCTTCGGACATCGAGATCCACGCCCGTGAGATCCTCTACCTGCGCTCGCGCCTGAACGAGATGCTGGCCAAGCACACCGGTCAGCCGCTCGAGCGCATCGAGAAGGACACCGACCGCGACAACTTCATGTCCGCCACAGCGGCCGTGGAGTACGGCCTGGTCGACAAGGTGATCACCAGCCGCGACGACACCTGATTCAGGAGAACCCCCACATGACGGACAAGAAGGCTGGCGGCGACAAGCTGCTGTACTGCTCCTTCTGCGGCAAAAGCCAGCACGAGGTGCGCAAGCTGATCGCCGGTCCTTCGGTCTTCATCTGCGACGAGTGCATCGAGCTGTGCAACGACATCATTCGCGATGAGGTTGTCGGCGCTGCAGATCCGGAGAAGTTCAAGGACGCCCTGCCAACCCCGCAGGAGATCTGCGAGATCCTCGACCAGTACGTGATTGGCCAGTCCAAGGCCAAGCGCAATCTGGCGGTGGCGGTGTACAACCACTACAAACGTCTTCGCCACATTCAGGCCAAGCAGGACGACGTCGAGCTCGCAAAGAGCAACATTCTGCTGATCGGCCCCACCGGCTCGGGCAAGACTCTGCTCGCACAGACCCTGGCGCGCGTGCTCGAAGTTCCGTTCGTGATGGCCGACGCCACCACGCTGACCGAAGCCGGCTACGTCGGCGAGGACGTCGAGAACATCATCCAGAAGCTCCTCCAGAAGTGCGACTACGACGTAGACAAGGCTCAGCAGGGCATCATCTACATTGACGAGATCGACAAGATCTCGCGCAAGGCAGACAACCCGTCGATCACCCGCGATGTGTCGGGCGAAGGCGTGCAGCAGGCCTTGCTCAAGCTCATCGAAGGGACGATCGCGTCCATTCCGCCGCAAGGCGGCCGCAAGCATCCGAATCAGGACTTCGTCCAGGTCGACACCACCAACGTGCTGTTCATCTGCGGCGGCGCCTTCGACGGACTGGAGAAGGTCATCCGCAACCGCACCGAGAAGGTCGGGATCGGCTTCGGCGCCGAGGTCAAGAGCAAGGAAGCGAACAACCTCTCCGACACCTTCCGACAGGTCGAGCCTGAGGACCTGATCAAGTTCGGCCTCATCCCCGAGCTCATCGGCCGTCTGCCCGTCGTCGCCACCTTGCAGGAACTCGATGAAGAAGCGCTGATCCAGATCCTTGTGGAGCCGAAGAACGCACTGGTCAAGCAGTACCAGAAGCTGTTTTCCATGGAAGGCGTCGAGCTCGAAATCCGTCCGGCGGCACTGCACGCGGTCGCACGCAAGGCGATCCGTCGCAAGACCGGCGCGCGCGGCCTGCGCTCGATTCTGGAATCCGCGCTGCTAGACATCATGTACGATCTGCCGGCCATGGAGAACGTGACGAAGGTCGTCGTCGACGAGGCCACGATCGAAGAGGGTGGCAAGCCGCTGCTGATCTATGCGGAGCAGCAGAAGGTGTCCGGCGGCAACTGAGTCCCAGCTTCGCGCATCCCGCCCCAGGACGCGAGCCGACGGCCCGCAGCTTGAATTTCCAGGTCACGCCCATACATGGGTGTGACCTTTTGCTTAAGGAAAGAAAAAATGTCGGGTCCTGCTGACCTCCCCAACGAAGCGATGGAAATGCCGCTCCTGCCACTGCGGGATGTGGTGGTGTTTCCGCACATGGTCATCCCGCTCTTCGTGGGCCGCCCCAAGAGTATCAAGGCGCTCGAAAACGCCATGGAGGCAGGCAAGAGCATCCTGCTCGTGGCGCAAAAATCAGCTGCCAAGGACGAACCCTCGGTCGAAGACCTGTACAGCATCGGCTGCATCGCAAACATCCTGCAGATGCTCAAGCTGCCGGACGGCACCATCAAGGTGCTGGTCGAAGGTGTGCAGCGGGCACACATCGAAAAGGTCGAAGATCTGCGCAGCGTTTTCGTTGCCACGGTACGCCCGGTTCCGGCCGCAGAGCATGCCACTCATGAGCTCGAAGCCATGCGGCGCGCAATCATCTCGCAGTTCGACCAGTACGTTAAGCTCAACAAGAAGATTCCGCCCGAGATCCTCGGCTCGCTGCAGGGCATCGAAGACGCGGGCCGGCTGGCCGACACGATTGCCGCACATCTGCCGCTCAAGCTCGAGCACAAGCAGGAGGTGCTCGAGATGTTCGATACGGCCGAGCGACTCGACAAGTTGTTGAGCCAGCTCGAGGGCGAACTGGACATCCTGCAGGTCGAAAAGCGCATCCGTGGCCGCGTCAAGCGCCAGATGGAGAAGAGCCAGCGCGAGTACTACCTGAACGAGCAGGTCAAGGCGATCCAGAAGGAACTCGGCGAAGGCGAGGACGGCGCCGACCTCGACGAAATGGAGAAGAAGATCCGCTCGGCGGGCATGCCGAAGGAAGCCCTTGCCAAGGCCGAAGCCGAGTTCAAGAAGCTGCGCCTGATGTCGCCGATGTCGGCCGAAGCCACGGTCGTGCGCAACTACATCGACACCCTGATCGGCCTGCCCTGGAAGAAGAAGTCGCGCGTAAGCAAGGACCTCGGCGAGGCCGAGAAGGTGCTTGACAAGGACCACTACGGCCTTGAGCGCGTCAAGGAACGCATCCTCGAATATCTCGCCGTGCAGCAGCGTGTCGACAAGGTCAAGGCGCCGATCCTGTGCCTGGTTGGCCCCCCGGGGGTGGGCAAGACCTCGCTCGGCCAGTCGATCGCAAAGGCGACCAACCGCAAGTTCATCCGCATGGCGCTGGGCGGTGTGCGTGACGAGGCCGAGATCCGTGGTCATCGTCGCACCTACATCGGCTCGATGCCGGGCAAGATCCTGCAGAACATGAGCAAGGTCGGCGTCAAGAATCCGCTTTTCCTGCTGGATGAGGTGGATAAGCTGGGCATGGATTTCCGTGGCGACCCCTCGTCGGCACTGCTGGAGGTGCTGGATCCCGAGCAGAACCACACCTTCCAGGACCACTACGTCGAGGTCGACTTCGATCTTTCCGACGTGATGTTCGTCGCCACGGCCAATACGCTGAACATTCCGGCGGCGCTGCTCGACCGCATGGAGGTCATCCGGCTGTCGGGGTACACGGAAGACGAGAAGGTCAATATCGCTCAGCGCTATCTGCTGCCCAAGCAGATGAAGAACAACGGCCTCAAGCAGGACGAACTCTCCGT
The DNA here is from genome assembly GCF_052598215.2 of Thauera sp. ZXT1-4. Taxonomy (NCBI): domain Bacteria; kingdom Pseudomonadati; phylum Pseudomonadota; class Betaproteobacteria; order Rhodocyclales; family Zoogloeaceae; genus Thauera; species Thauera sp. ZXT1-4. The sequence continues at coordinate 31,280 of NZ_JBQWSN020000012.1, forward strand.
CACCGAAGAGGCACTGCGCGACATCGTGCGCTACTACACCCGCGAGGCGGGTGTGCGCAGCCTCGAGCGCGAGATCTCGAAGGTGTGCCGCAAGGTGGTCAAGCAGCTCGTGCTCAAGCCGCGCAGCAGCAAGATCGTCGTCAACGCCAAGAATCTCGACAAGTTCCTCGGCGTGCGCAAGCACAGCTTCGGCATGGCCGAAAAGGAAAACCAGATCGGCCAGGTGACTGGACTGGCGTGGACCGAGGTCGGCGGAGAGTTGCTTACCGTTGAAGCCGTGCAACTCCCGGGCAAGGGCAAGGTGCTCACCACCGGCAAGCTGGGCGAGGTGATGCAGGAGTCGATTCAGGCTGCGCTGTCGGTGGTGCGTCGCCGCGCGCGCTCCCTTGGCATCGATCCCGAGTTCTATCAAAAGAGCGACATCCACATTCACCTGCCGGAGGGCGCGATTCCGAAAGATGGCCCCTCGGCGGGCATCGCGATCTCCACTGCGCTGGTGTCCGTGCTCACCGGCATCCCCGTGCGTTGCGACGTCGCCATGACCGGTGAAATCACGCTCCGTGGCGAGGTGCTGGCGATCGGCGGACTCAAGGAGAAGCTGCTTGCCGCCGTGCGTGGAGGCATCCGTACCGCGCTGATTCCCGAGGAGAACGTCAAGGACCTCGCGGAGATTCCCGACAACATTAAGAACGCGATTGAAATCGTGCCGGTGAAGTGGATCGACAAGGTCCTTGAACTCGCGCTCGAACGCAACCCGGAACCCCTGCCAGAAGAACCCGAGGCTGCAGCCGTGCCACCAGCCTCGGACGAGGCCGCATCCTCGCGTCACGCGCACTGAGAAAGCCAGTCTCTGTGGTAGCGGCAAGAAGGCCGCATGCCGTATCTTCGGCGTGCGGCTTTTTTGTGCAATGCGTCCTGCATCCATCGTGCTTCTGGGCAACACGACAGGACACGCGCGTTGACAGCGCGGAATTCACCGCGCTATAAAACTCCCCATATGCAAACTGTCATCCAGGTTGCAGTGGCCATCAGTTCTGGCCGGTCTGCACTCTTTTCCATGCGGTTCGTCTCCGGAGGGGTCAAGTGAACAAACAGGAACTGGTTGCAAACATTGCGGAAAAGGCAGGCATGACCAAGGCTGATGCAGCACGAGCGCTCGAGGCCACAGTCGCTGCCGTGACCGAAGCCCTCCAGCGCACGGAGACTGTCACGCTGGTTGGTTTTGGCAGCTTTTATGTGGGAGAACGTGCCGCACGCAGCGGACGCAATCCGCGGACGGGAAAGGACATCAAGATCAAGGCGGCCAAGGTACCCAAATTCCGCGCTGGCAAAGGGCTCAAGGATTCGGTAAACTGACGCACTTTGCGAATCCGGCCCGATCGGGGTTGCAGCGCGGGTGCTTAGCTCAGTTGGTAGAGCGTCGCCCTTACAAGGCGAATGTCGGCGGTTCGACCCCGTCAGCACCCACCAATAACACCGAAGCCCGGGCCTGCCCCGGGCTTTGTCTTTTGCATGCTTGCACTTGCAACGGGCCAGTACGGTTTTGGGACCTTCCAGGCGCGGGACTGGCGCCTGTGGACCTGCGCATGCTGGAGAAATCCATGGCGAAGAAATTCCCGCTACACCCCAAAAACCCTGAGCGCATCTGCTGGGGCTGCGACAAATACTGTCCGGCTGACGCGCTGGGATGCGGGAATGGCTCGGGACGCACGCAACATCCTTCCGAACTGCTGGGCGAGGATTGGTATACCTACGGGGACTGGGGCATCGACCCTGAAGACCCTGCGACGCCAGCTGGAAAGCCCAAAGGCGCCCCCAGCGAGCGCTGACCTGAGGATACGATTCAGCGGGCGAGCAGGGACGATGGTGCGGTGCACAAAACGTTTGACATGTCTTCCGCTGCGCACTAGGATTCTGATTGTTGCAGCGCAGCATTGCGCTTCCGGATGCTGCAAGGAATCATCCAATCCGCTTGTCCAGCCAAGGAGCATTTAAATGACGAAGATCCAGTCCCCCGAGCAGTTTGCAGCTGTGAGCCAGGCCAACCTCGAAAAGCTGGTTGCGCTCGCCAACAGCGCGCTGTCGCGCGCCGAGCGTCTTGCCGAACTGAACCTGAACGCCGTTCGCTCCGTGCTGGAAGACAGCGTGGCCACGACCCGCAAGCTGGCCGAGGCAAAAGATCCCCAACAACTGGCCAGCCTGCAGGCCGAGCTGACCAAGCCGATGATCGACAAGGCCGTTGCGTACGCCCGCAGCGTGCAGCAGATCGCCACCGAGGGCCAGGAAGAAGTCTCAGGTCTGTTCGAAGATCAGATCGCCGAACTTAACCGCAACTTCAACAACATGCTGGAGCAGGCTGCAAAGCAGGCTCCTGCTGGCTCCGAGAGCGTGTTCGCCGCAGTCAAGTCGGCCATGGAGAGCGCAAGTACCCTGTACGAGAACGCCTCGAAGGCTGCCAAACAGGCTGCAACCACCGCTGAAGCCAATATGGCTGCAGCGACCGAAGCGGCCGTGAAGGCTGTGACGGGTGCCCAGAAGCCTGCCGGCAAGAAGTAATCCCACGCGTCGTACACCAGGGGCCGTCTCCGAAGACAGGAGGTCGCCCCTGTGTTTTTCCCGCGCCGCGCCAGACCGACCACCACTGGCTGCGCAAAGGCTTGCGATTTCATGGCATGTTCTGATGGCATGTGCTTGACGCGAGCCTGGCCGCCTCCTAAAATGCGGCCTCTTTTCTGGCGGGCGGTTAGCTCAGCGGTAGAGCACTGCCTTCACACGGCAGGGGTCACTGGTTCGATCCCAGTACCGCCCACCAACGCTCGCGTTGTCTCCTCCAGAACACCGATCAGATTTTCCGATCGGGCGGTTAGCTCAGCGGTAGAGCACTGCCTTCACACGGCAGGGGTCACTGGTTCGATCCCAGTACCGCCCACCAGACAAGAAACGCCGGCCTTTGGTCGGCGTTGTCCGTTCACCCCAGGCAGGGCAACGTGCAGGAGCAGGGGGCTGCAATCCGGAACGCCACGCCTGCCATCGAGCGTTCATGCCTCCGTTCGGGCGGGTGAGGGCCGGCGCGAGAACAGACTGCCAAGATCTACGCCGTCCGGGAAGTTGTAACCCCTGTCCCTGAACAGTTCGAGGCATACATCCACTACCTGTGGATCATAGCGTGTGCCACGGTTGCGAGTGATCTCGTCAAGTGCCGTATCCACGCCCAGACCCGGACGATACGGACGATACAGCGCGATCGCCTCCACTACATCCGCTACGGTGATGATGCGGGCACCAATCATGATTTCGTCCCCGCGCAAGCCTCGCGGATAGCCCGTCCCGTCAAGATGTTCGTGGTGTTGATAGACCATCTCTGCGACAGGCCATGGAAAGTCCACGTTTTTCAGGATCTGGTAGCCCACCTCCGGGTGCGTGCGGATGAGGGCAAATTCGATTTCCGGCAGCGGTCCGGGAAAACTGAGGATCTCGGCCGGCACATGGATCTTTCCGATGTCGTGGATTGCCGCGGTCAGCCGGATGCCATGGACCTGCTCTTCCGGCATACCCAGCGCCATGGCAAGCCGCGCCGCGAGATCCGAAACGCGGCGCTGATGGCCAGCCGTGTAGGGGTCGCGTTTCTCGATCGTGGTTGCGATCGCCTGAATGGCGTCTTCCATACTCCTGTTCAGGCGCAGCAGGTTGCGGCGGCTTTCTTCCTCAAGCCGGACCTGCTCACTGATGTCACGCAATGCACCATCCCATACCGGTCGACCTTGCTCGCCGGTGGCGCTGGCGGCATCGAGCAGCAGATGGCGCAGGTTCCCATCCGGCGCAGTCCAGCGCAGTGGAATATGCAAACGCCTGCCCGCTTCACTTTCACGAAGCGCCTCGGACAATCGAATTTGCTGGCTGTCGTCCAATCCGGCAAAGAGCAGGGCGGGGCGGTCAAGCAGATCCTGCGCCTGAAGGCCGAGGGCCGCACGAGCGCCACCACTCGCGTAGCTGAAGCGCCACGCGCCATCCTGCTCGACCATCTGAAAGAGCAGTTCCGGCACGTTGTCCGCCATGCTCAGAAAACGGTGTTGCGATGCGATGCGGTCCAGGGTGGTCTCGATCAAGCCCGCCAGGGCAAGATAGAGGTCCAGCGTCTCACGCGGCAGGGGCGTCCTCCCCCTGTGCGCAGCGACCAGAACATAGGCGGTGCGCTGACGCTCCCTGCCGATCGGCAGCAAGATCGATTCGTGCGGATCCGGCAGGCTGAGCGCCTCCGTGCTGAGAAAGCCGCTTTCGAACACCTGCTTGGCCGACTCAGCGCACACCTGCGCAAGCTCTGTATTTTCCGGCTCACATTGCAGGCAGCGAATTTCCCCGCCAGCATCGCGTGCCAGAAAGGCAGCGATGTCGGCGCCATAGAAGTTGTGCACGACCCGTGCGAGTTGGGGCCACAGCCCTTCGTAGGACACGATGCCAGCGAGATACTGAGCCGTGCGCACCACGGCGTCGACCGGCGTACGCGGATCGGGCAGCGGACCGCTCATGACGAAATGCTCATCGGTTGAAGGAAGAGATGATCCAGGAACGCCGCGTCGAATGCGGCGGTGTTGCCCAGATTGACGAAACGGGTGCATCCGCGCGCATCGGCGAGCATCTGTCTTGCGCCCTCGGCGAACAGCAGAGCACAGGCACCGGCCAGCGCCGTGTTGCCTGCGAGCGAGATACGCCCCGCGGGCAACGCGGGCAGCAGCCCGATCTGCGCTGCATTTTTCAGATCGAGGTGGCGACCGAACAGCCCTGCGGCAAGGAGATGACGCAGTTCGGCGGGGTTGATGCCCGCGCATTCACACAGCACTGCGACGCCGGCGCCGATCGCAGCCTTCGCCCGCTGCAGCGCATCGATCTCGCGCCAACCCAGGCTCAGAACGCGCCCGTTGGCTTCGAAATGGAAACGCTCGCTGCCATCCGCGAACCGCCCGATGGTATTGATCTGCCCGCGCCGCAGCAGGCACGCTAGCAGATCCACAAGCCCCGAGCCACAGAGCCCTCGGGCCTCGTCGGTACCGACAATGTCGCACTCGAGCGCGTCACCCACGCCCTCGCGGACGTGGTAGACCGCGCCGGCTTCGGCAGGAATGCAGTCGCGCCCGGCGCTGGCTTCGAAAGCAGGGCCACCGGCGGTGGCAGTGACCCACAGGGTTTTGCCCGTCCACAGGGCCATCTCCGAATTCGTGCCGAAATCGATCAGCAAGCATGGGGCAGGGCGCTCCAGCATGCGCTCGGCGACCAGGCCGGCAAGCAAATCCGAGCCTACAAAGCCCGCAAGCGGTGGAATGACTTCGATCGTAACCCCGGGGGAGAGGCTCCACTCCTGCGCCCAAAGGGCCGTGTCCGCGGGAGCACAGTCGACCGGAGCGAACCAGTTTCGAGGTTCGAGCAACTGCTGATGATTGCGGTTGGCGAGCAGGCTCAACATGGCCGTGTTGCCCACCACCGTCATGCGGGTAATGCGCGCCAGATCAATCCCCTCGCTGCGGGCGATCTCGCCAAGCGCTTCACCGATCGCGCCTCGAGCCAGTGCGGCGAGGTTTTCGGCGTGGCCCGCACCACCGGCCACGACCAGCCGCGTCATGATGTCCGCGCCATGGGCACGCTGAGGGTTCGGACCAAAGCGCAGTGTGAGCGGCCTTCCGCTGTCGAGATCCAGCACTGCAAGGCTGATGTGGCTGGTCCCGAGGTCGACCGCGACGCCGAGCGGACGAGCACCACGGTGATGCCCGGACAGGGGAGGCGTCCAGCGCAGCGAACCGAACCCTTTCAATCCCCCCGCGGGCATACGCCAGTTCGTCGGCGCAGCCAGGCTCAACACTTCGACCTCGAGATCGGCCATCGGGTGGCACTGGCAGGCCAGCCGGATGCCGTCCAGAAGCAGGACCTCATCCAGTTGTGCGCGCTCTACCGCAGTGACCGCACCGGCGTCACCGCGGAGCACACGGATCCGGCACAGGCCACATGCCCCCAGGCCAAGACAGGCGGTACGCACCCGGTAATCCGTCGGTTCGAGGATACCGCGCAGGCTTGCCCCGGCTGCAGGATCGAAGGCCAGCGCATGTAGCGTTCCGTCGACACGAACGCGCAGGGTAGCCATTTTGCTCAGTCCCCGCGAAGCGCCGCACCGATCGCGGAAATGTTGGCCGAGGCCGCCTCGGGCGGAATTTCGCAGCCGCTCGAGAGCAGGAAGCCCCCGCGAGCATGGAAGGTCGCAACCAAGGCACGCGCCTGCTGCTCGACCGTCTCCGGTTCGGCATCGAGGAAATCAAGCGATTTGAGGTTGCCTGCAAGACAGGTGCGAGGCAGGAGCCGACACGCCTCGTCAGCATCAACGTAATAGTCGAAGGTGGCGACATCGGCGCCGATACGCGGATAGCAGTCGAGGATGCCTGCGGTCGGCCCGGCGATGTTGAGCCAGGTGAAAGCCGCGCCCTCCTGGCGCAATGTGGACATCAACTGCATCAGCCTCGGCAGGAGATGCGCACGGAAGAATGCGGCCGGAACAACGGCAGGGGAGGCCGCCGGATCAAACACGACGACGGCATGTGCGCCGGCATTGAGTTGCGCACGAGCAAAAAAGATAGCCAGTCGGGTCGAAAAATCGAGCGTTGCAGAAAAGCGCTGGGGATCGTCGATCGCGACATAGAGGGCGCTTTCGATGCCATACAACTGGGCGCTCAGCGTCATCGGCCCAGCCACCGCGCCCGCGACAAGTGCGCTATCACCGAGCGCAGCACGCATCCTTCGCAGCCCATCCAGGCACACGGGCATCCGGCCGGAGATCTGCGGATCCGGCAGGGTCAGGCAATTCGCGTCCCCCTCCGGGATGAGCACCGGATCCACGATATCGGGGTAGCGATCCTCATAGAAGCGCAGCCCTGCGCCGAGCGCCTCAGCCTCAACCCCGAAATCCATGAAGCCGAAGACTGCGTCGGTGCCGTAGCGCTCCCGCTCCGCCAACTGCGCACATGCAAGTGCTGCTCCGTCATGGAGGTACGCGCGCAGGCTGAGGCCGGCATTCACCGCAGCGTGCCCGAACAGCTGTGGTACGAGAGGCGGGCGGTCGACGGCCTCAAAGCGGGTTGCGGCCAGGATGCGCTCAAGGCTGTTCATGACCGTTCATCGGCTTCCACGAGCCGCTCGAGATAGCGCGCCCCGTCGAAGGCATTCTCAGCCACGTAATCGACATCGAGGGCTCGGGGCTGCAACTGCTTCAGCGCGGCCCCTCCGGCGACGACTGGGAGTTCGCCAAGCCCCGCAGCGGAGAGCGCTGGCCGAACCTTCCGCACCTGGCTGACCACAGGACTGATCAGGCCACTCACGAGGACGGCAACCGCGTCTTCGCGCTGCGCTGCGCTCACAAGATTCTCCACCGGACAGTCACGCCCGAGATCAACGACGCGAAAGCCCTTGCCAACGAGCACCATCCGCACGATGTTCTTGCCGAGGTCGTGCACATCGCCTTCGAGTGTCGCAATCACGAAGGTGGCGCGCCCCTCGGTCGGGGCATGGCCGTCCGGATACAGCACACGGACAACCGCGGACACTGCGCGCCCGACCAGCATGATCTCAAGCAGGTTGAAGCTATCGACCGTGCACTTGTCATCGAGCCGACTCATCGCATGCTCGAGGCCTTCGGTGACGATGCGTTCGCGCGAACACCCCCGATCGATCAGAACCTGCGTCGCGGTGAGGGCCAACTTGTGATCGCCGGCAAGCAGGGCGTCGATAAGGGGCTGAAAGTCGAACTCAGCCCTCGGATCGCCAGGCGGCACATTGGACATGGCCATCCTCATGCGGGTGGGAGACGACTCGACTATAAGACCGCGGCGTTACGGCTGCAACTTTCAAGTTAACATAACGCAGATTCTTCGCTTTTTATCCATGGGCACGCGAAACAGAGCCGGGATGTGTCCGACCTTACGGCACATCCCGACCTTGTTCCATCGAACCCTTGCTGCGCTTGATGGTGCGGGGAAAGAGACTCGAACTCTCACGCCTTGCGGCGCTGGAACCTAAATCCAGTGCGTCTACCAATTCCGCCATCCCCGCGGTGCCGAGAAGCGGCACGCATTATACACAGGCATGCATGCCCCGAGCCCTGCAGTCCGAAAGACCAGCAGGTGCATCGAGTTGGCCGCCACCCAGGGGCGGCGTCACGCCGGCGCCCGTCCGTACGTGTCTTCGAACCGCACGATGTCGTCTTCGCCAAGGTAGCTGCCCGACTGGACCTCGATGATCTCGAGCGGCACTTTGCCCGGGTTCGAGAGCCGATGCGTATGTCCAAGCGGAATGTAGGTCGACTCGTTCTCGGCAAGCAGGAAGGTCTTGTCGCCGCTGGTGACCTCGGCCGTGCCTCGCACCACGATCCAGTGCTCCGCGCGATGGTGGTGCATCTGCAGACTGAGCTTGGCGCCCGGATTGACCACGATCCGCTTCACCTGAAAGCGCTCACCGGCGTCGATCGAGTCGTACCAACCCCAGGGGCGATACACCTTGCGGTGGCTCTGGGTGAGGCTGCGGCCTTCGGCCTTGAGGCGGGCGACCACCTTCTTCACGTCCTGGGTGCGGGTCTTGTGTGCGACCATGACCGCGTCGGGTGTTTCCACCACGATCATGTCCTCGCATCCGATCGCCGCGACGAGTCGGCTGTCGGCGTGCACGAGGGTATTGTGGCTGCCTTCGAAAATCACTTCGCCGCGTGCGGCGTTGCCATCGGCGTCCTTCTCCGACACGGCCCACAATGCATCCCAGGCCCCCACGTCGGACCAGCCGGCCGAGAGCGGAACGACCACGCCCTGCCCCAGATCCGACGCTGTCGCGAGCTTCTCCATCACCGCATAGTCGATCGAATCGCTCGGGCTGCGCTCGAAGGCGGCTGCATCCAGCCGCACGAAGTCGGCATCCTGGCTGCGCCCGTCGATCGCTGCGGAGCAGCTGCGCGCCATGTCCGGATTGAAGTGGGTGATGGCAGCCATCCACACAGAGGCCTTCATCATGAAGATCCCGCTGTTCCAGTAGTACTCGCCGCTGGACACGTAGCGCTCAGCGGTCTCCCGGTCAGGCTTCTCGACGAACTCTTCCAGAGTACGCGCGCCCTCACCCGCCGCAAGCACGGCACCGGCGCGAATGTAGCCGTATCCCGTTTCTGCGCGGTCGGGCACGATGCCGAAGGTCACGAGCGCGCCGCTTCGTGCCGCGGCCGCACCCACGGCGATCGTGTGCTGAAAAGCGCCCAGATCACCGATGACGTGGTCCGCCGGCATCACGAGCAGAATGGGGTCCCCCTCCTCCGCTGCGGTGAGCGCGGCCAGCGTGAGCGCCGGCGCGGTATTGCGTCCCACGGGCTCGAGCACGATCTGCGGCGAACGCACCCCGATCTGGCGCAGCTGCTCGGCGATGATGAAGCGATACTCCTCGTTCGTGATCACGAGCGGGCGCGGGTCGACCTCGGCTGCGGTAAAGCCCCTCAACCGCGTCGCGGTCTCCTGGAGCAGCGAACGCTCACCGGTGAGCGGCAGCAGTTGTTTGGGATAGCTCTCGCGCGAAGCCGGCCACAATCGGGTTCCCGAGCCCCCGGAGAGAATCACGCTCTTGATGGTCATGGCGTCCTCTGTGCTGTTCCTTCAGTCTCTTCTGGTATGCCTTCACGACACGCTGGATTCCCGCCCCGCGATCTCCTGCAGCATGCGGGCCACGCCATCGCGCCAGTCGGGCAGTTGGAGGCCGAAGCGGCTGCGCAGCAGCGCGGTGTCCAGGCGCGAGTTGAGCGGCCGCTCGGCAGCGGTGGGGTAGTCGCGCGTACCGATCGGGACGATCTCACGCACCTTGAGTAACACCCCGATCTGGCGCGCATGTTCGATGACGAACTGCGCGTAGCCGTGCCAGCTGGTCTCGCCATCGGCGGCCAAGTGGTACAGGCCCCCAAGCCCGGGATCGGCCTGGACTGCGCGGATCGCATGCGCACTGACGTCGGCAATCAACTCGGCCCCCGTTGGTGCGCCGAACTGATCCGCGATCACGCGCAGGCTGTCGCGCTCGGCCGCCAGGCGCAGCATGGTGCGGGGAAAATTATTCCCGCGTGCAGCATGGACCCAGGAGGTGCGAAAGATCAGATGACGGCATGCGCTCGCACGAATTGCCTCTTCACCCGCAAGCTTGCTGCGGCCATATACCGAGAGCGGACCTGTGGGCGCATCCTCGCGCCAAGGCCGCGCGCCACTGCCGTCGAACACATAGTCGGTCGAGTAATGCACCAGCAGGGTGCCGAGCCGTCCGGCTTCGGTGGCGAGCACCCGAACCGCATCGGCATTGATCCGCCGGGCCCGCGCTTCGTCCGTCTCGGCCTTATCCACCGCCGTATAGGCTGCCGCATTGACGATGATCCCCGGCGCGAGCTTGCGCACCGTCGCTTCCAGCCCCTGCAGATCCTCGAGATCGCCATGCAGTCCGTCCGTGCCACGCCGATCCAGCGCCACCACTTCGCCCAGCGGTGCGAGTGCGCGTTGCAGTTCCCAGCCCACCTGCCCGTTCTTGCCGAGGAGCAGGATTTTCATTGCTCGGCCTCACGTTCGGCGTAATTGCGGCTGACCCAGTCGCGATACGCGCCGCTCTGCACGTTCGCCAGCCATGCCGGATTGTCGAGATACCATTCCACGGTCTTGCGGATGCCGCTCGCGAAGGTTTCCGCCGGGCGCCAGCCGAGCTCGCGCTCGATCTTGCGTGCGTCGATCGCGTACCGGCGATCGTGGCCGGGGCGGTCTGTTACGTGGGCGATCAGCCGCTCACGGCTTCCGGCTGGATCAGGCCGCAGGGCATCGAGCAGCCCGCATACGGTACGCACGATCTCGATGTTGGCCATCTCGTTCCAGCCACCGATGTTGTAGGTTTCCCCGCTGCGCCCGCGCGCGAGCACCTCGCGGATCGCGCTGCAGTGGTCCCCCACGTAGAGCCAGTCACGCACATTGAGCCCGTCGCCGTACACCGGCAGGGGCTTGCCTGCGAGCGCATTGACGATCATCAGCGGGATCAGCTTCTCCGGAAACTGGCAGGGACCATAGTTGTTCGAGCAGTTGGTGGTCAGCACCGGCAATCCGTAGGTGTGATGCCAGGCGCGCACCAGATGGTCGCTGGCGGCCTTGCTCGCCGAGTACGGGCTGTTCGGCTCGTAGGTCTTGGTCTCGGTGAAGGCCGGATCGTTCGGTCCCAGCGAGCCATAGACCTCATCGGTGCTCACGTGCAGGAAGCGAAATCCCTCGCGCGCATTCGCGGGCAGCCCGGACCAGTACGCGCGCGCGGCTTCGAGCAGGGTGAAGGTGCCTTCCACGTTGGTGCGGACGAACGCGCCCGGCCCGTGAATGGAACGATCGACATGGCTCTCCGCCGCAAAATGCACGATGGCCCGCGGCGCATGTTCGGCGAACAGGCGGTCCAGCAGCGGCCGGTCGCAAATGTCGCCATGCACGAACACGTGGCGCGGATCGTTCTGCAGGGAAGCCAGGTTCTCGAGGTTGCCCGCGTAGGTGAGGGCATCCAGGTTGAGTACCGGCTCATCACTACCCTTCAGCCAGTCGAGTACGAAATTTGCGCCGATGAAGCCGGCGCCGCCCGTAACGAGGATCACAATGCCATTCCTGCCCAGATTGGAAGGGCTCCATTATCGCATCGCACACGGCCGCTTGGGCGTCTGTCACGCGCGCGCGGGTGCATGCCAGCGCGATCGCGTGAGGGGGCCATCACATGCGCAGGCGCTCGGCGTAGCCGGTCATCTCCAGATAGCCCTCGCCGATTTCCTTGTGCACTTCGCCGGTGGGTTCGACCGCATACAGGCGGACTGCACCCTCCCAATAGATAGCGCCCGTGGAGGCGCGGCTGTCCAGCTCCTGGTCGTCCAGCAGCGGGCGGATGACGAAGCGGCGCCCGTCCTTCAGCTCAAGCGCCCATTCGACCGGGTACTCGATCCCGGTGCGTGGCGAGCGCCAGTGGCGCAAGGGTGTGAAGCGCAGGGTTTCAGGCCCGAGCGTCTGCGTTGCGCCCTGTGCATCACCGACCGTGCCTGCACCCCAGATCGCGTGTCCGTTCGCGTCGCGCATCTGGAAGCCCATCAGGCTGCCCCCATCGTGCAGGTTGATCCCGACCCAGTCCCAGCCGCGCGCATTCTCGGGAAGGATCTCGCTCGACCACTCATGATCCAGCCACGCCCTGCCCTCCACCGCATGGTCCCGCCCATCCACGCGCAGGGTGCCCCGCACCGCGAGCTGTGGGCGGCTGTAGTAGTAGCTGGCGTTGAGCGGATCGGGCGCCTTCTGGCTGAACCCGCCGCGCCCGTTCTCCACCGGTGGTCGATCCGGGTGAAACTCCAGCTCGAAGGCGAAATCCTCGGCCTCGATCCGGCTCCGGTATTCACCCATCAAGTCCGCACTGCCTTCGAGGAACCAGTCCTCGACACGCACGGACGTACGTCCCTCCTCGGCCTCGACCAGTCCGGGGAACACCCGTCCCGAGCGCTCGGCATGCCGCAGGCGCCCGTGTCCGGCATCGGCCACAGCGGCGTGGGCAAGCACGAGTTGCCGGGGCGCGAAGCGGCTCGGATTGCCCTCACCGATGCGGGTGCGCACCCGGAAGAAGGTGAGCTGAAAGCCTCGCGCCTCGCCCGCCTCATCCCGCAGCCAGCCGGTGATGTACCACCACTCGGTGCGATAGGCGGGATGCGCGCCGAAATCCTGCGGAAACACAAGAGCGCTTCCGGGTCGCACGGCCGGATAGTCCGGATCGTCCCTATCGGCCTGCGCACGAGCGACCGCGGGGTTCAGCAGTACTGCCACCACGACACAGAAGGTCAGCAAGGCCCCCGGCAGCCTGCCCGGTGCATTCTCCTTACCCGCCATAGGCCATCCTTTCCCGAGCATCCGCATCCCCATGTTCCTCACCAGTCCGCCTTCACCGCCAGCACGGCAGAGCGCTGCATCGCATGGCGGCCGGCGAGCCTGGCCACCAGCGCCGCGAGCAGGATCAGGCTGGCCACGAAAAGCGCCAACGCTCCCCAGGGAACCGCCAGCTCCATGCTCCAGTGAAAACTCTGGCGGTTGATGATCTCGATCAGGATCCAGGCAATCGCCGCCCCAGCCACAAGGCCTGCGAGCACCCCCAGCGCCGCGGTGAGCGCGCCTTCGAGTGCGATCAGGTGGCCGATTTCCCCGCGCGTGAAGCCGAGGTGCCTGAGCATGCCGAACTCGCCCTGGCGGGTCACCGCGAGCGCCGCGAAGGTCGTGGCGATGCCAAACAGCCCGATCATCACCGCAACCGCTTCCATCAGATAGGTGATGAGGAAGGTGCGATCGAAGATCTCCAGACTCAGTGCCCGGATCTCGCCAGGGAGCGCGATCGTCACGTGCTCCGCGCCGAAGCGCGTGCGCAGGGCCTCGGCCACCGCCGGCGGCGCCGCACCGGGCTGGAGCAGGATGGCCGCATCATTCACCCGTTGATCGCCGGTCAGGCGCACGTAATCTGCGCTTTCGATCAGACCGGCACCGTGCTGGCGGGCGTAGTCGCGCCACACCCCGGCAACGATGAAGCGCACCATCCGCCCACCCAGCGGCAGCTCGAAAACCGCCCCGCGTGCAACCCGGTGCCGGTCCGCCGCCGCCTCTGAAACCCAGATCGGCGGCAATCCATCCGCCTGGGCCGGGGGCGCCATGGAACCGCTGACCAGCGGCAGCCCCCAGTTGCCCTGCGAGGGGCGGGCCAGCACGCTGAACAGGGGCTCATCGTCCGACAGGCGCAGGTTGATCAGCCGTGTCGTATCCACGCGCGCCACGCCCTCGGTCGCTGCGATCATTGCCAGCGCTGCCGGATCGAGGTATCCGCTGCCCGAGGAGACCGAAGCACGCATGTACAGATCGGCCGGCAGCACCTGTGCCAGCCAGTCATCGACCGATACCCGGAACGAGCTCACCATGATCGCCATGGACACCGCGAGCGCCACGCTCGCGATCACCCCCGCACCCGCCACGACCGCCTGCCCAGGCGTGCCCGAAAGGCGCGCATGCGCAAGCCGCCAGATCACCGTGCGCCCTCTCGCGAGCACAGGCAATACGCGCCGCGCGATCACCGGCAGCGCGAGCACGGCGGCCGCCAGCACGAACACGACCGCCGCATACCCGCCAACCGGAATTCCCCGCAACGGCGGCAGCAGGCAGGCCAGGACCGCCAGCGCAACCATCGCCGCGGCGTACCCGCTGCGGGTGTGTCCTTGCGGCAGCCCGCCGCGCTCGTGCTCCCCCGCCCTGAGCGCGTGTGCGGGTGCGACCCGAGCGGCTTCCCGCGCTGGAAGCCAGGTCCCGGCCAGTCCTGCGCATACCCCGAGCACAAGGTAGGAAAGGCTCAATAGCGTATCGAAGTGCAGACTGGGTACGAGGCCGCGGAAGAACCCGGCGCCGAGGTCTCCCCCCACGAAATGAAAGGCGCCGGCGGCCAGCGCGTGCCCAAGCGCCACACCGAGCAGCCCTCCGACCAGGCCCACCGCGGCCCCTTCGGCAAGCAGGCCGCGCATCAGCGTGCGTCGCTCGAGCCCCAGCGCACGCAACAGGGCAAACTCGCGGCGCCGCCTGGCAACCGAGAGCAACTGTGTCGAAAACACCAGAAACGCGCCGGTCAGCAGCGCGATGGCCGCGAGCATGGTCAGATTGACCCGGTAGGCGCGCGAGAGCGTGCCGACCTCGCTCGCTGCGGCTTCCGGCGGTCGCAGCGCGAGCCCCGGGGGCAGCGCCGGGTTCAGCGCAGCGAGGGCCTGAGGCACGCTCAGTCCGCGCGCGATCTTCAGATCCACGCGGCTCAGCGTGCCGATACGGCCAAACACCTGCTGTGCCGCCGCGATGTCCATCACGCCGATTACCCCCGCCATGCCCGGGACGCGCCCGGCGACCTCTAGCGTAACGCTGCGCACGCCGGACTGCACCAGCACCCTGTTCTCGCGCATCGCAGGTGGCTGCGACTCACCATCACCGCTGCGATCCGCTTCCTGCAGGCGCGCACGCGCGTCGTCACTCAGGAACAGCCTGCCCGGCTGGAGTGCCGCAAAGCGCCCGCCTGCATCTGCTCCATCGTCGGCAAGCGGAATCAGCCCCGGCTGCATGCGCAGCACACGAAAAACGTCGACGCCGAGGATGCGCAGGGCGTCCTCGCGCCCCGGCAGGCGGGCCTCGACCTCGAGGATAGGACTCGCCGCGGCCACTGCGGGATGCCGCGCCAGCGCCACGAACACCGCCTCATCGAAACCGTCGCGCGGCCCCACCAGTTGCAGATCGGCTTCGCCGGCCACCAGCCGCATGCCGCGGCCAAACTCATCGAGCGCCGCGCCGTGAATCAGTTGTACCGCCAGCCCGAGCGCAACCCCGAGCGCGATCGCGAGCAGGGACAAGGCGGTGGCGAGTCGGCGTCGCAGGAGGCTGGCAAGAAAGACGTGGCGCAGTGATGCGTTCATGCGCGAACCGTGATGTCGTGCAAGCCATCCATGCGCAGCTCGACCACACGGTCGGCACGCGCGGCCGCTGCGCGCGAGTGTGTGACCAGCACCCCCGCCGAACCCGAGTCCCGGATCTGGCCCAGCAGCAGATCGAGCACGTCCGCGGCGCGACCAGGGTCGAGGTTGCCAGTGGGTTCGTCGGCGAGCACCAGGTGCGGCCGATGCACCAGGGCGCGCGCGATCGCCACGCGCTGCATTTCACCGCCGGAGAGTTGCTGTGGCGCATCGAGGGCGCGCGCCCCCAGACCGACCCGCTCCAGCATCGCACGAGCGCTCGCCTCGGCCTGCGCTGCAGGCGTGTCGAGCAACCACAAGGGGAGCGCGACGTTCTGCAACAGGTTCAGATGGGGCAGGATGTGGAAGGCCTGAAACACGAAGCCGTAGTGGCTGCGCCGCAGGCGCGCCATCGCGTCGTCGTCCAGCCGCTCGATCGACGAGGGGCCGACCCGGATGCTGCCACCGTCGATCGGCTCCAGGCCGGCAACGCAGTTGAGCAGCGTCGATTTGCCTACGCCCGACTCACCGACGATCGCAACGCACTCGCCCGCCTCGACGCGCAGGGAAAGCCGGTCGAAGAGGGCGCGCTGCGGCGGCCCGGGGAGCGTCTTTGAAAGGCTGACGAGTTCCAGCATGGGAGAACATCCGATTGAACGCGGCAGGAAAGCGCCGACGCGAAGACGAGATTGTGTCATCCCGCACCGCAAAAAGTTGCACCGATGCACACCGCGCGATGCATGCCGCACAACTTGCCGGCAGCCGAGCGCCGCCTGGTGCGCGATATACTCCGCGCTCCTGTACAGCACTCACCGGCCCGCGGTGACGTCTGCGCCACGCTCCCCATGCCGGTCGAACACTACGAGAACTTCCCGGTCGCATCCCTGCTTCTACCCGCGCACCTGCGTGCGCCGGTGGAGGCCGTCTATGCCTTCGCGCGCAGCGCGGATGACGTGGCGGACGAAGGCGATGCGCTGCCGCAGGACCGGCTTGCCCGCCTGCACGATTACCGTCAGGCGCTGGAGGCCTGTGCAAACGGACAGGCGGTTAGCGACCCCGAGCTGGCGCCCATGTTCGCGCGCCTGGGTCAGGCGATCCGGGCGCATGCGCTTCCGGTCCAACCCCTGCGCGACCTGCTCGATGCCTTCATGCAGGATGTCGGCAAGACACGCTACGCCGACTTCGCCGAACTGCGCGACTACTGCCGGTGCTCGGCCGATCCCGTGGGTCGGCTCATGCTGGCACTGCACCGTGCCGACAGCGCGGAAAACCTGCGCCGTTCGGATGCCGTCTGCACCAGTCTGCAGCTCATCAATTTCTGCCAGGATGTCGCGATCGACTGGCGCAAGGCGCGCATCTACCTGCCGCAGGACGACATGGCCCGCTTCGGCGTCGACGAGGCACAACTGGACGGGCTGGCGCGGGGCCGCAGCCCGGTCACCGGGCCGTGGCAGTCCCTGCTCGCCTTCGAGGTCGGGCGGGCGCGCACATTGATGCGCGAAGGCGCCCCGCTTGCGCGCGCCCTGCCTGGCCGGGTCGGCTGGGAGCTGCGCCTGGTCGTGCTCGGCGGCCTGCACATTCTCGAACGCATCGAGGCCGTCGGCTACGATGTGTTCCGCCACCGTCCCACGCTGGGTCGCAGCGACTGGCTGCGCCTGGGCTGGCGCGCCCTGAACTACGGAAAGTTTGCATGAATCCGCACGATTACTGCCAGGACAAAGCCGCAAAGAGCGGCTCCAGCTTCTACTACAGCTTCATGTTCCTCCCCGCCGAGCGGCGCCGGGCGATCACCGCGCTGTACGCCTTCTGCCGCGAGGTGGACGACGTGGTGGACGAATGCCATGACCTCTCGCTCGCACAGACCAAGCTGGAGTGGTGGCGACAGGAGGTCGGGCGCATCTACGGTGGCGTGCCCACGCATCCGGTCGGTCATGCGCTGAAGGACGTGCTGCAGGGCTTTCGTCTGCCACAGGAACAACTGCTCGAGATCATCGACGGCATGGCGATGGATCTCTCCCAGACCCGTTACCTCGATTTCAAGGGACTGCAGCTCTACTGCTACCGCGTCGCAAGCGTCGTCGGCCTGCTCGCGGCGGAGATCTTCGGCTACCAGGACCGGCAGACGCTCAAGTACGCGCACGATCTGGGGCTGGCCTTCCAGCTCACCAACATCATCCGCGACGTGGGCGAGGACGCCCGCCGCGGCCGCATCTACCTGCCGATCGAGGATCTGCAGCGCTTCGAGGTCCCGGCTCGGGACATCCTCGAGGGGCGCTACTCCGAGCCCTTCAGGGCGCTGATGGCGTTCCAGGCCGAGCGTGCGGAGAAATTCTACGATCAGGCCTTCGCCCACCTGCCCGCGGTTGACCGCAAAGCGCAGCGCCCCGGGCTGGTGATGGCCGCCATCTACCGCACGCTGCTGCGCGAGATCGCCGCCGACGGCTTCAAGGTGCTGGACCGCCGCACCTCCCTGACCCCGCTGCGCAAGGTCTGGCTGGCCGGCACCACCTGGTTCCGCGCATGAGCGCACCCGAGGTCGCAATCATCGGCGCGGGCTACGCCGGGCTCGCCTGCGCCGTCGAACTGGCGCGGGCCGGGGTGCACGTCACGGTGTTCGAGCGCTCGCACACCATGGGCGGGCGGGCGCGCGTGGTGCACAAGGACCACCACTGGCGGGTGGACAACGGCCAGCACATCCTGATCGGCGCGTACACCGAGCTCACCCGCCTGCTGCGACTCACCGGGGTTTCACCCAAGCAGCTTGCGCACCTGCCGCTGACCCTGCACGTCCCCGGCCGCCTGCACCTGAAGGCGGCCGCCCTGCCCGCCCCTTTCCATCTGGCGGTGGGGCTGCTGCGTGCAAAGGGACTCGGCTGGGGGGATCGCCTCGCGATGCTGCGCATGATGCGCTGGCTGAAGAAGCGCAACTTCCGCCTGGACGACCCCGGGATGCATGTCGACGCCCTGCTCTCGGAGACCCGCCAGACGCCCGCACTGCGCACACTGATCTGGGAGCCGCTGTGCGTGGCGGCATTGAACACCCCCGTGGCGGAATCCTCTGCCCAGGTATTTGCCAATGTGCTGCGCGACAGCCTGGCCGCCGGCGCGGCAGCGAGCGAACTGCTGTTGCCGCGCACCGACCTGTCCGAACTGTTTCCGGTCCCGGCAGCGCGCTACATCGGTGTTCGCCGCGGCAAGCTGCGCACCGGCCATGCGATCGAATCGATCTCGCCTGTTGCGGGCGGGCTTGCCCTGGGCGGCGACAGCCAGGGCAAGGCCTGGCGCCACGTCGTCGTCGCCACGGCGCCCTACCATGCCAGCGCGCTGCTTGCGTCCACCGGCGCCTGCGACCGGCTGGCCGCGCAGATCGATGCGCTGGAGCATGAGCCGATCGTTTCCGTCTACCTCGCCCTGGGCAAGGGCGAGCGCTTGCCCGAACCGATGATCGGCCTCGCAGGAGGCGATCCCGCCGATCCCGCGCAATGGGTGTTCGACCGCGGCCAGCTGGGGGGGGCGGAGGGGCTGATGTCCTGTGTGATCAGTGCGCACGGCCCACATGAAGCCTTGGCGCGCGACGAGCTCATCCTGGCCGTGCATGCCCAGCTCGAACGCCAGCTTGGCCGGCGGCTCCCCGCCCCGGAGTGGTCGCAAGTGATCGTCGAGCGGCGCGCCACGTTTGCCTGCCGGCCGGGCATCCTGCGCCCGGGACTGCGCACGCCGCTGCCCGGCCTTTGGCTGGCGGGGGATTACCTGGATTCGGAGTACCCGGCCACGCTGGAGTCCGCAGTGCGTTCGGGTGTGGCCTGCGCCACCGCCATCCTCGCAGAACTGGGAAGCAAGGGCTGAAGACCGGGTGGGTTGTCCCAATCGCCCGGGCGGGCTCGTTCAGCCTGCGCGCCCGGCCTCCAGATGGCGCAGGATCGGATTGAGCATCGCCGCGCCCAGGCGCTTGCTGCGTGCGCCATTCCAGCCCACGTGCCCATCGGGCAGGTTGGCGTTGTCCTTGAAGGGCATCTCCAGCGTCAGCGAAACGCACCCGAAGCGGTGCGCCACCCATTTGCTCGCGAGCGTCAGCAGCTCGTCCGCGAAGCGCCCGGGTTTGTAGCCCTCGTGCGTCTGGAAGTCCGGACTCACCGCAGCGAAGCACTCGATGAAGCGCGCCTGGGCCTCGAGCGCTTCGGCACCATATCCCGGCACCTCTTCTGCGGTAGAGAAGAACACATAGGGCAAGGACTCGTCGCCGTGGATGTCGAGGAATAGCTCGCAGCCGGTGCGCTCCATCTCGGACCGTACCCGCAGCACCTCCGGGCTCGTCGCCGCGTCGGGTTCGCGCCAGGCGCGGTTGAGGTTACAGCCCGCCGCATTGGTGCGCAGGTTGCCGCGCACTGCGCCGTCCGGGTTCATGTTGGGCACGATGTACAGCACGGCGTGTTCGCGCACCTTGCGCGCCACTGCGTCCGCGCCGTCCAGCAGGCGCTCGAGCAGACCTTCGACGAACCACTCCGCCATGGTCTCGCCCGGGTGTTGGCGGGCGATGATCCACAGCGGCACGCGCCGCGGAGAAGGCCGCCCGACCTCGATCAGGTCGAGGTCGCGCCCTTCGACCGTGCTGCCGAGGTTGCGTACCTGGGCATAGGGCGACTGCTCCACCCGCCCGAGCAGATCGAGATGGCGCTCGTGCGAATAGGGCTCGAAATACGCGTAATAGAGGGTGTCGCGCTCGGGCGTATGCTCGACGATCAGCGCCCCGTCTTCGTAGCGGGTCGTGGCGATGCGGAACCAGTTCTGGCGGTCATAGGAGGCCACGCATCGGTAATCCGGCCAACCCTCCGGGTAGGCGGCGCTGGCCGCGTTCTCGAACACCATGCGCACAGGCTTGCCAGCGGCACCCGTGAGCCGGAAATGGAACCACTGGTGGAAGTCGGCCGCGTTGTCGCTGCGCAAGCGCAGGCGGATGTTGGATGGGTCTTCGAGGCTGAGAACCTCGATCGCACCCGAATCGAAGGCGCAGCTGATCTTCATCGCCTCACACCTCGCGGCGACGGAAGACCAGCCGGTCGGCCTCCGAAGCCTCGGGCGCAAACGCATAGCCCTCGCGATCGAAACCCTCGAGCGCATCGAGCGCATCGATCCGCTTGCGGATCACGTAGCGGCTCATCAGTCCGCGCGCGCGCTTGGCGTAGAAGCTGATGATCTTGTAACGCCCGCCCTTCCAGTCCTCGAACACCGGCGTGACGATGCGCCCGTTCAGCTTCTTCGGCTTCACCGACTTGAAGTACTCGTCCGAGGCCAGGTTGAGCAGCACCCGCTCGCGGCCCGCTTGCTCTTCGCGGGACAGCAGTCGGTTGAGTTCGGCAGTGATGCGCTCGCCCCAGAACTCATAGAGGTTCTTTCCGCGCGGGCTGGCGAGCCGCGTGCCCATCTCCAGCCGGTAGGGCTGCATGAGGTCGAGCGGACGAAGCACGCCATACAGGCCGGAGAGGATGCGCAGATGATCCTGTGCCCAGGCCAGATCCTCGGCCGACAGGCTCGCCGCATCCAGGCCTTCGTATACATCGCCATTGAAAGCGAGCACCGCCTGCTTCGCATTGGCGGGAGAGAACGGCCGCGACCAGCTCGCATAGCGCGCCACGTTCAGGCTCGCGAGCGCGTCGGAAAGGGACATCAACTCGGCGACCTGTGCCGGCGAATAGTCGCGCAGCACGGAGATGAGTTCGGCCGCATCGTCGAGAAAATCGGGTTGGGTATGGGTTGACGTGACGGGTGGCGTTTCGAAATCGAGCGCTTTTGCCGGAGAGATGACGAGGAGCATGTGCAGAATCTTCGCGGAAGCGGCACGGAGGCCGGACCCGGTGAATGTTAACGCGAATCGGATCCGGCGCGTCATCACCCAGACCGCCCTCCACGCGGCCGTGCCGTCCCCATCCCCCATCCCTTCATGCCCCGATTCTCCAACCCTTCATGCCCCAGCACCCTCGCCCCTCTTCACCGCCGGCCTCCACACCGCCCCTCCATCGACAATTGACAGCCCTACCCCCTTTGCCCAACATGGGCGCCCTTTCAAGCCGACCGTATCCGGATGTCCCGCACCGAAGACCTGCTCGCCCGCTCGCTCGCCGCCGTCTGGCACCCCTGCACCCAGATGAAGACGCACGAGACGCTGCCGCTGGTGCCCATCGTGCGCGGAGAGGGGGCATGGCTGATCGACGCGCAGGGGCGCCGGCTGATGGATGGCATCAGCTCGTGGTGGGTAAACCTGTTCGGTCACTGCAACCCGCGCATCAATGCTGCGCTGCGCGCGCAGCTCGAGACTCTCGAACACGCCATGCTGGCCGGCTTCACCCATGCCCCGGTAGTCGAGCTGTCCGAGCGCCTGGCAGCGCTCACCGGCCATCGGCTGGGGCACGCTTTCTACGCCTCGGACGGCGCATCGGCGACCGAGATCGCGCTCAAGATGAGCGTGCATTACTGGCGCAATGCGGGGCACCCCGGCAAGACCCGCTTTCTCAGCCTTGCCGGCAGCTACCACGGCGAAACGGTCGGCGCCCTGGCCGTGACCGACGTGCCGGTCTTTCGTGACGCCTACGCACCCCTGGTGCGCGCAGGAGACACCGTGCCGTGCCCGGACACCCGCCGGGTGCGAGAGGGCGAGACGCCGGCCGAACTCGCGCACCATGCCGCAGACCTGCTCGAAGCCCATCTCGAAGCCCACCACGAGGGCATTGCGGCGCTGATCGTCGAGCCGCTGGTGCAGGGTGCGGCCGGCATGGTGATGTACGACGCCGAATACCTGCGTCGGGCGCGCGCCCTGTGCCAACGCTACCGCGTGCACCTGATTGCCGACGAGATCGCGGTCGGCTGCGGCCGCAGCGGCACTTTCTTCGCCTGGGAGCAGGTTGCCGGCCCTGCGGAGGGGCCCGACACCGAGGTCGGCTGGCCGGACTTCCTGTGCCTCTCCAAGGGCATCTCCGGCGGCTACCTGCCGCTCTCGCTGGTGCTCACCCGCGACGAGATCTACCGCGCCTTCTACGACGACCGCAGCACGCGCGCCTTCCTGCATTCGCACTCCTACACCGGCAATCCGCTCGCCTGCCGCGCTGCGCTCGCCACCCTGGACATCTTCGCCGAGGACGGGGTGATCGAGGCCAACCGCAGCCGCGCCCGCCTCCTGGGCGAGGCGCTTGCGCAGCGCTTCGGCAGCCAGGCCGCGGTACGCCACCTGCGTCAGACCGGGATGATCGCAGCCTTCGACGTGGCCGAAGCACCGTCCGGCTTCGCACACCGCTTCTTCGCCGCCGGGCTGGAACATGGTGTGCTGCTGCGGCCGATCGGCAATACGGTCTATTTCATGCCGCCCTACATCCTGGATGAGGCGGACATCGCCCACCTCGCCGACGGCGCGGCCGCGGCACTCGCCGAAGCGCTCCATCGGGAGGCCGCGTGAAGCCCCCGATGTTCGCCCCACTCGTCTGCGCCCCACTCGTCTGCGCCCCACTCGTCTGCGCCCCACTCGCCTGCACGCCGATGCTGGCAACGCCAATCCAATGAGCCTGCTCGACGATCTGCGCGTCGGACTCGCCACGCTCGATCAGAACGCGCTGCGCCGGCGCCGGCGCAGCAACGCGCAGCCCTGCGCACCGCAGGCGAACGTGGATGGCGGCACGCGGCGGGCCTTCTGCAGCAACGACTATCTGGGCCTTGCGGCGGAGCCCCGGCTCGCCACGGCGCTGGCTGCCGGTGCAGCACGCTGGGGCAGCGGCGCCGGCGCCTCCCATTTGGTGAGCGGCCACTACACGGTGCACGACGCGCTCGAGACTGCGCTCGCACGCTTCGTGGGCTGCGAACGTGCGCTCTACCTGTCCACCGGCTACATGGCCAACACGGGTGTGCTGCCGGCCTTGCTCGGACGTGGCGACGCAATCTTCGCCGACCGCCTGGTCCATGCTTCGCTGGTCGATGGCGCCCTGCTCTCGCGTGCCGAGCTGCGCCGCTACCCCCACCTCGACCTGGCCACGCTCGAGCACCTGCTCGCCAGCAGCACGGCGCGGCACAAGGCCATCGTCACCGACAGCGTGTTCAGCATGGACGGTGACGTAGCCCCACTTGCCGCGCTGCTCGCGCTCGCAGCCCGCCACGATGCCTGGCTGGTCGTGGATGACGCGCATGGTTTCGGCGTACTCGGACCACAAGGGCGCGGCGCACTGGCCGAAGCGGGCGTGCTGACCCACCCCGAAGCCTGGCGTATCGTGCTCATCGGAACCCTCGGCAAGGCCGCCGGGGTGGCAGGCGCCTTCATCGCGGGTCAGGCAGAACTGATCGAATGGCTACTGCAGAAGATGCGTACCTATCTCTTCAGCACCGGTGCCCCCCCTGCGCTGGCGCACGTGCTGCTCGAGAGCCTGCAACTGATCGAGGACGGCGATGCGCGCCGCGACCGGCTCGCACACCTGATCGCCTGTCTGCGCAGTCGTGCCCGTTTCGTGCGCTGGCGCCTGATGGACTCACGTACGCCGATCCAGCCGGTGCTGATCGGCGACAACGCCGAGGCCCTCGCAGTCGCCGCCGCACTCGAGGCGGCGGGCTTCTGGGTGCCGGCAATCCGCCCGCCGACCGTTCCGGCGGGCACGGCCCGTCTGCGCATCTCCTTGAGTGCAGCCCACAGCGAGGACGATGTGCGCTGCCTGGCAGAAACCTTGTGCGGTCTTGAACAGCGCCTCACCCCATGAACGCCAGCTTGCCTTCGCACGACACGCGCGGCGAAGCGCCGCCGCTTGTCCTCCTTCATGGTTGGGCGATGTCGCCCGCAGTGTGGGCGCCGCTGCGCGCGCTGCTGGGCGACCGGCCGGTGCTGGCGCCTGCGCTGCCCGGGCACGCCGGCGCCGTACCCGCGCGCCATGCCGCGCCTGAGGATCTGCTCGCCGCTTGGTCCGACGCCCTGCTCGCACGCTTGCCGCAGCAGGCCACCCTCGTGGGCTGGTCGCTCGGCGCCCTGCTCGCGCTCGACATCGCTGCGCGCCATCCCACGCGTGTCTCCCGACTGGTGCTGATCTCAAGCACCGCACGCTTCGTGGCCGAGGTGCCGGACACTGCAGCGGTAGCGCAACCCGCGACGGTATGGCCCGGTCTGGCGGCGGAAACCGTGGGCGCCTTTTGCAGCGGCTTCGCGCAATCGCCACAGGCCACGCTGCGGCGCTTTCTCGCCCTGCAGTGCCTGGGTGAGGCCACACGCAAGGTACTTGCCGGCCAGCTCGAATCCTGTCTCGCCCCGGAACACCGCGGTGGAACGGGCGAACATGCCGGCCTGCGCGCCGGACTCGAGCTGCTCGCCTGCGCGGATCTGCGTCCAGTGCTTGCGCAGGTGCGACAGCTCTGCCTGCTGATCCACGGCGAACACGATGCGCTGATGCCCGTTGCCGCCGCTCGAATGCTGGCGCAGGCCCTCCCCGACGCGCAGCTGGCGCGCCTTCCGGCCGGCGGACACGCGCTGCCCTTGTCGCATGCTGCGGACTGCGCCCGCTTGATCGAGCGCTTCATGCATGGATAAGGCCTCGCGCGACGATCCCGCCGCGACCGACGATCGTGTGCGTTTGAGCGCACATCGCGTGCGACGCCACCGCATCCGCCGGGCCTTCGACCAGGCCGCCGACGGCTACGACGCCGCAGCGGAGATACAGCGCGCGATCTGCCAGGCCCTGCAGGTCTTCGGCCGCGAAACCGCCACTGCGACCACTCCTCGCCCGAACGCGCGGGTGCTCGATGCGGGCTGCGGTACCGGGTTCGGGCAGGCAGCGATCGAGCTTCTCTGCCCGGGTGCGTCGCTGCTCGCGCTCGATCTCGCGCCCGCCATGCTCGAGCGCGCACGCAGCCGGCACGGCGCGCAGGCGGCCAGCCGTACCCCCACCCTGATGCCCGTGTGTGCCGACCTTGAGCACCTGCCGCTCGCAGACGCCTGCCTTGCCATGGTCTGGTCCAGCCTCGCCATGCAGTGGTGCGATCCTGCACGTGCACTGGCGGAATGCGCGCGCGTACTGGCCCCTGGCGGTGTCGCGCTGATCGCAACGCTGGGGCCTGCAACGCTGCACGAACTGCGCGATGCGTTCGCCAGCATAGACGACGCTCGCCACACGATCGAATTCCACCCCGCGAGCCGCTGGGTTCAGGACGTGACCACTGCCGGGCTCGCCGTAGAAGCGCTCGACACGCGGCCCATGTACGCCTGCGCTGAAGACCTCCGCAGCCTGCTGCGCGACATCAAGGCAATCGGGGCGGCGACGGTCGACCATGGACGTCGGCGCGAAGCGCTCGGACGTGCGGCGTGGATGCAACTGCAGGCACAGTACGAACGCCACCGGCGCAGCGACGGGCTGCTACCCGCGACCTACGATGTCATTCTGCTCGCACTACGCAAACCCCTGATCGCAAACCCCCCGATCGGAGACGGCGCATGACCCCGCCAGCCGGCACCGCAAGCCTCGCCCCCGCCTGGTTCATCGCCGGCACCGACACCGGAATCGGGAAGACCTTCTCCACCTGTGCGCTGCTGCAGGCCGCACGTAACCAAGGCTTGCGCGCCCTCGGCATGAAACCGGTGGCTGCAGGCGCCGAACGGGTCGACGGCGTTCTCCTGAATGAGGACGTGGCCGCGTTGCGCGCGGCCGGCAGCTTCGACCCCGGGCTGGAGCGGCTGAATCCGTGTTGTTTCGCTGCACCCATCGCGCCCCACATCGCGGCGGCGGAGGAAGGCCGCAGGGTTGAGCCGGCTCCGGTGGTCGATGCGCTTGCGGCGCTTCGCAGGCAGGCCGATGTCGTGTTCGTGGAGGGCGTGGGCGGCTTCAAGGTGCCGCTCGCGGAGGACTATGACAGCGCAGACCTCGCGGTCGAGCTTGCGCTGCCGGTGATCCTGGTGGTCGGCCTGCGCCTGGGCTGTCTCAGCCACGCCTTGTTGACGGTCGAAGCCATCACACATCGCGGGCTGACGCTCGCCGGCTGGATCGGCAACTGTGTCGATGCGGAAATGCTGCGCCGGGAGCAGAACGTGGAGGCGCTTCGCCAGCGCATCGCTGCGCCCCTGCTAGGCCTGCTGCAGTGGACGCCGGGCGGCTCGCCCGCAGATCAGGCAACTGCACTGACCTTGCCGCGCTGAAGCGCCGGCCCGGATCAGGACCCGGCCAGCACCCCGCGCAAGCGGGCGGAAAGCTCGTCGGCGCGCTTGCGCCCGATACTGGTTTCGGTGATCGAAACCAGCCACTCGTCGAACAGGCCATGAAGTTCGTCCTCGGCATTGGACGAATGGATACGCTTGACGAGGTCGAGCTTGCCGTACGGACCATGGAAGGTACGCAGCGTGTTCATCATGAAGTCGCGCGCCATCCTTACCTTCTCCGCGCTGGCGCCCGCGCCCTTCGGGGCCGGGATCGGCTCCACCACCGCAGCGCTCGCCGTGGCAGCTGCTTGCGGCGCCACGCTCGCTTCGATGAAGCCGCCTTCCACGAGCACCGTGAGCACGTCCTCGACATCGGGTGCCCCGCTCATTGCTGCAAGCACGTCCGCGTCACGCTCACCGTCCACGAGGATCAGTACGCGTCGCGCGCGCAGGCCCAGCCCATGCGTGCGCGAGTTGATCTCCTCCTGCCCTTTAGCGGTCTTGAGGTATTTCGCCATCTAAGGTGTCTCCAACCCGGGTTGCGGCCTGTGGCCGTCTAGGTGTGTGCCGGAGCGCTGCTCCGGATCAGTGTGTAGCATCGGGGCGTGCCGTCCCCCCGTCAACGCCCCGGGCGCCCTCCAATGTGAAGCTTTTAACGGCTGCGCAGTTGCCGGGCCTGTTCGAACAGGCAGACCGCAGCGGCAGCACCCACATTGAGTGACTCCATGGCACCCAACATGGGGATTACGGCGCGCTGGTCGGCGCATGCCAGCAGTTCCCGCGACAGGCCCTTGCCTTCTGCACCAAAGAGCCAGGCGACCGGCCCACGCAGGTCGAGGTCGTAGAGCGGGCGCGCACCCGCACCGAGCGCAGTTGCGATCCGCACTCCGGGATAGCCTGCAAGGCGCGCGGGAAGATCCAGCCCTTCCTCGATCCGCAGCGCGAAATGGGCACCCATTCCGGCCCTCAGCACCCGCGGCGACCACGCGTGGGCGCAGCCCTCACCCAGCAGCGCACGCCGGATTCCGGCCGCCGCGGCGGTACGCAGGATCGTGCCGAGGTTGCCCGGATCCTGCACCGCATCCAGCGCGATCAGGCTTTCAGGGCGAAGGATCCCACCGCCCTCGTCGACGAGGACCGTTGCGGGCTGCACCACCGCAAGCACTCCCGCGGGTGTATCCACCGGACTCACATGCCGGAACAAGGCGTCGGTCAGCAGGTAGCGCTGCACGCCGGGGGGCAGCGCGGCGCAGAGGCCTGAGATCTCCGCCTGCTCGAGACCACTCTCGGAAACGATCACTGCTTCGAACGGGCAGCCCGCATCCAGCGCTGCGCGTAGCAGATGCGCGCCATCCAGCAGCGTCTGCCCGGATTTGCGCCGATCTCGTGCTGAGTGGGCGAGCGCGTGCCAGTGCTTGACCAGCGCGTTGTCGCGGGAACGGATCGCCTTCATCTCCACCGCTCAGCGCTCTCCCGGCGCCGTGAGCAGCCTGCGCACCGGCCCGAAACTGCGCCGGTGGAAGGACTGCACGCCGTGCGCCTCCAGCGCCGCCAGATGCGCCGCCGTCGGATACCCCTTGTGCGCAGCCAGTCCATACTGGGGCCAGACGGCATCCAGCGCGCGCATGGCCTCGTCGCGGGCCGTCTTGGCAAGGATGGAAGCAGCGGATATCGCGGGCTCGGTCGCATCACCCTTGATGATGGCGCGCGCCGGGTAGCGCAGGCGGGGGCAGCGATTGCCGTCGATCAGCACCTCGATCGGCGCCAGCGACAGCCCGTCTACGGCGCGTTGCATCGCGAGCATGGTTGCGTGGAGGATGTTGAGCCGATCGATTTCCTCGACATCGGCCTGCGCGACAGCCCACGCCAGCGCCCGCTCCCGGATCAGCGGTGCGAGGCGCTCGCGTGCTGCCTCGCTGAGCTTCTTGGAATCATTCAGGCCGGGAATCGGCCGCGCGGGGTCGAGGATCACCGCCGCGGCCACCACCGGCCCGCACAACGGCCCGCGACCGGCCTCGTCCACTCCACACACCAGACCGCTCGCGGGCAGGCCGGCAGGTATCTCGTCGAAAAGGTCCGGCGTCCGCATGTGCGTGCTCACGCCCCGGGGCGGGAAAGATAAGGCAGGATGGCCTCGGCCGCCCTGCGGGCGGTACCCTGCTTCAGGCTGAGGTGCAGTTCCATGAAGCGCGCCTCGACCACTGCCCGACGGGCGGGTTCCTGGAGCCAGGCAAGCAGCGCTTCGGCGAGCCGCTCGGGCGTCGCATCGTCCTGCAACAGTTCGGGCACGACAGTATCCCCGCACAGGATGTTCGGCAGGCCGACCCAAGGCAGATAGGCCATCCGTTTCATGAGGCGGTACTGCCACTTGCCGATGCGGTAGGTGATCACCATCGGTCGCTTCAGCAGCGCGGCCTCGAGGCTCGCCGTCCCGCTCGCCACCAGCACCACATCAGCCGCGGTCATTGCCTCCACTGCCTGGCCCGGAAGCAGTTCGAGCGGCACGTCCTGCGCCTGGCAACGGACAATGGCCTCGTCGAAAATCTGCCGGGTCTCGGGCGTTGCGAGCGGAACGAGAAAGCGCAGATCCGGCGCCCGCTCGCGCAACCGGCGGGCAGTTTCGATGAAGGTGGCAGCGAGATTGCGCACCTCGGATTGCCGGCTTCCAGGCAGCAGTGCCACCACCTGTTGCGCGACGGCAATACCCAAGGCTACCCGCGCCTGGTCGCGGTCGGGCTGCAGCGGGAACACGTCGGCAAGGGGGTGACCAACGTAGGTCACGGGCACCCCGGCCCGCGCATAGAGTTCGGGCTCGAACGGGAACAGGCACAGCATGTGTGACACCGAGCGCGCGATGCGCTTGATGCGGCCGCCCCGCCAGGCCCAGATCGAAGGGCTGACGAAATGGATCGACGCGATGCCCGCCGCGCGCGCCTTGCCTTCGAGCCAGAGGTTGAAGTCCGGCGCATCGACCCCGATGAAGACATCGGGTCGCTCGTGCAGGATCTGCCCCAGCAGGTCGCGGCGAATTCCCGAAAGCTCGCGATAACGCTTCAGCGCATCGACGTAGCCATGCACGGCGAGCCGTTCGCATGGCCAGCGCGCCTCGAAGCCCTCGGCCTGCATCCTGGGCCCGCCGATGCCGAAGAACTCCGCGTCGGGCACATGCTGCCTGAGCGCACGGATCAGATGGCTGGCAAGCAGGTCGCCGGAGGTTTCTCCGGCGACCATGGCAATACGGACCGTCATCGCAAGGTCGGCGTGCTCAGCGCACGAGACCACGCCCGGATTCGGCGATGAAATCCGAGAACAGGGCGACTTCAGGCTGCGCGGCGGCGATCTCAGCCACGCGCTGGCGAGCCTCTTCGAGCGACAGTCCGCTGCGGTAGAGGGTACGGTAGGCGCGCTTGACGCCGGCGATTGCCTCGGCCGAGTACCCTCGGCGGCGCAGCCCTTCGCTGTTGATGCCGTGCGGCTTGGCCGGGTTGC
Source organism: Thauera sp. ZXT1-4 (assembly GCF_052598215.2). Taxonomy (NCBI): domain Bacteria; kingdom Pseudomonadati; phylum Pseudomonadota; class Betaproteobacteria; order Rhodocyclales; family Zoogloeaceae; genus Thauera; species Thauera sp. ZXT1-4. Next base: position 61,462 of record NZ_JBQWSN020000012.1, read on the forward strand.
CCGCCACGGTCACGAACGGCGGAAGGTCCTGCAGGAGCACCGTTCCCACGCCGCAGAAGCTGTGCGCACCAACGCGGCAGAACTGGTGCACACCGGTGAAACCGCCCAGGATCGCCCAGTCGCCAACGTGTACATGGCCTGCCAGCGTGGCGTTGTTGGCGAAGGTGGTGTGATTGCCTACATGACAGTCGTGGGCGATGTGCACATAGGCCATGATCCAGTTGTCGCTGCCGATGTGCGTGATGTGCGCATCCTGGCTGGTGCCCACATTGAAGGAGCAGAACTCGCGGATCGTGTTGCGATCACCGATCTCGAGCCGGGTGGGCTCGGCATCGTACTTCTTGTCCTGCGGGCTGGCGCCGATCGAGCAGAACTGGAAGATCTCGTTGTCGCACCCGATGCGGGTGTGCCCCTCGATGACTACATGGGGGCCGATGCGGGTACGTTCGCCGATCTCGACGTGTTCGCCGACGATCGAGTACGGGCCAACGCGGACGCCAGCGGCAATCCGTGCGCCGGGATGGACGATCGCGGTGGCGTGGATGCTGGCGCTCGGATCGATCATAGCGTCTTGATCGCGCACATCAGCTCGGCCTCGGCTGCGAGATCACCGTCCACGGTCGCACGCGCCTTGTACTTGTAGATGTTGCGCTTGCTTTGCGTGATCTCCACCTCGAAGATCAACTGGTCGCCCGGCACCACCGGTCGCTTGAAGCGCGCGTGGTCGATGCCGGCGAAGTACACCACCGAGTTCTCATCGGGCTTGACCCCGCTGCTCTTGAATGAAAGCAGCGCTGCCGCCTGCGCCATGGCCTCGATGATGAGCACGCCAGGCATGACGGGATGATGCGGGAAGTGGCCCGGGAAGAAGGGCTCGTTCATGGTCACGTTCTTGAGCGCCCGCGCACGCACGCCCGGCTCGATCTCAAGCACGCGATCGACGAGCAGGAAGGGGTAGCGGTGCGGGAGGTACTGCAGGATTTCCTTGATGTCCATGATCGTTCAGCCCGGATTGCGGTCTTCGGAACCGTCGTGATGATTATGTTCGAGTTGGCGGACGCGCTTCGCGAGCGCATCCAGGTGGCGCAGGTGGGAGAAGTTCTTCACCCAGTCGCCATGGGTCTGCAGGGGGAGATTCCCGGTATACACGCCCGGCTTGTTGATCGACTTGGCAACCAGGGTCCATGCGGAGACCACGACGTCATCTGCGATCTCGAGATGCCCGGAGATGCCCGCCTGACCGCCGATCATGCAGCGCGCGCCGATCTGCGCACTGCCGGCGACGCCTGCGCAGCCTGCCATGATGGTGTGCGCGCCGACACGGACGTTGTGCGCGATCTGGATCAGGTTGTCGAGCTTGACGCCGTCGCCGATCACCGTGTCGTCGAGCGCACCCCGGTCGATGGTGGTGTTCGCACCGATCTCCACGTCGTTGCCGATCACGACCCGCCCGGTTTGCGGAATCTTGACCCAGGCACCGGATCGCTCACGGGCAAAGCCGAAACCATCCGCACCGACCACCACGCCGGCATGCAGGATGCAGTCCTCGCCGACCACGCAGTCGTGGTAGACCGTTACGTTCGCATGCAGGCGCGTACCCCGCCCGATGCGCGCACCACGTCCGACGAAGCAGTTCGGCCCGATCACCACGTCCTCGCCGAGCTCGACTCCCTCTTCGACGCAGGCACCCGGCCCCACCTCGACGCTCGCCGGTACCACGCAATCCACGCTGGCCATCCGATGCACACCCGGACGGGGTGCGGGCTGCGGAGAGAAAATCTGCGCGACGCGGGCGAAATAGAGGTAGGGATCCGGGGTGACGATCAGCGTCCGAGCGGTGAGTTGTTCGCAGGAATCGGGGCCTACGATCAACGCGCTGGCCGCACAGTCCCTCACCTGAGCGAGGTACTTGCGGTTGGCGAGAAAGGCGAGGTCGCCCTCCCCGGCCTTTTCCAGCGTGGCGACACGCGCAACGGCGACGTCGCCGTCGCCGCGCAGTTCGCCACCGAGGCGGTCAACCAGTTCTTGCAGTCGGAACATGCGCCTGCCGTGCTTACTTGGCGTCGGACAGGGCCTTGATGACCTTGTCGGTGATGTCGATGCGCGGATTCGCGTACACCGCTTCCTGGAAGATGATGTCGTAGTTCTCGTTCTCGGCGATGTCCTTGATCGAGCGGTTGGCCCGATCCAGCACCGTGGCGAGTTCCTCGTTGCGACGCTGGTTCAGGTCTTCACGGAACTCGCGCTGCTTGCGCTGGAAGTCGCGGTTCAGGTCGGTGAACGAGCGCTCCTTGTTACGACGATCATTCTCGCCCATCGTGGGACCGTTACGCTCCAAGTCATCCTGCATCGACTTGAGGTCGCGCGCCATGCGCTGGAGTTCCTGGTCGCGCTTCTCGAACTCCTTCTCGAGGCGCTGCTGCGCGCGCACGGCCGGCGCCGCCTCGCGCATCACGCGGTCGGAGTTGACGAAACCGATCTTGGTTTCTGCGATGGCGGCCTGGGAGAGGGCGAGCAGCGCGGCTGCAACCAGGGAGAGGGTACTGACTTTCACTTATGCCTCCGGATGAAACTGGATCGCCCGCAGCGTCAGAACACGCTGCCGAGCTGGAACTGGAATCGCTGGACTTCGTCCTGGTCCTTCTTGTTGAGCGGATGACCGAAGCTGAACTTGAGCGGGCCGATCGGCGAGCTCCACGCGAATGCGAGACCGGTACTGTAGCGCAGGTCGCTGAAGCGCAGCTTCTGCTCCTCGAACTGGTCGCTGCCCAGGGGTTGCTCGTCTTCGCCCCAGACATAGCCGGCATCGAAAAACGCCGAGATGCGGAACGAACGGTCCTTGCCTGCACCAGGCATCGGGAAGTAGAACTCGGCATTGCCGACGATCTTGCGCGTACCGCCGGTCGAGGTCACGTCCCCGTCCGTGTCCCGGAACTTGGGACCGATCGAGCCCTGGTCGTAACCGCGCACCGAGCCGATACCGCCGACGTAGTAGTTCTTGTAGAACGGAACCTCCTTGCCACCGAAGCCCTTCGCCCAACCCACATCTGCATTGAGCATCAGCGCGTAATCACGCCCGATCGGGAACCAGTGCTGGTGCTGATAGCCGATCTTGCCGTAACGCAGATCTCCGACCGGAACCGTCAACTCGCCATAGACCCGTTGATACGTGCCCGAACGCGGATAGGTGAAGCTGTCGCGGCTGTCGCGCGCCCAGCCCACAGTCGCGATCAGGCTGGTAACCGTCACATCGCCGGTGCCGTCGCTGTTGTTGCAGCCACCGAAGTCGCGGCAGAAGTCCTTGTAGAGCTTGGGGCTCAACGCGTAGGTCGTGATCTCGGTGTGGTCGGCCGTCAGACCGAAATTGATCTGGTCATCTTCGGCAATCGGCCAGCCCAGGCGGATACCGGCACCGGTCGAAACCGTCTTGTAAGGTGACACGCTATCGAGTTCGTCCGCATCGTAGGTGCGGTGATAGAGATCCCAGCCAAGACTCACGCCGTCCACCGTGTAATACGGATTGGTAAACGAGAGCGCCAGGGTGCGACTCGACTCACTGGTGTTCAGTCCGAGGGTCAAGGCATTGCCGCTGCCAAACAGGTTCTGCTGTGCAATCGAAGCCGACAGGACGATGTTTTCCGCGCTGGAGAAGCCCGCACCGAGCATCAGGTTGCCGGTTGGACGCTCCTTGACGGTGAAGTTGACATCCACCTGGTCCGTGGTGCCGGGGACCGCAGGGGTCTCGACGTTCACCTCGTCAAAGAAGCCAAGCCGGTCGATGCGGGTGCGCGAGCGGTTGATCGCCGCCGCGTCGTACCAGCCGCCTTCCATCTGGCGCATCTCGCGGCGCACCACCTCGTCGCGCGTCTTGGTGTTGCCGCCGACGTTGATGCGGCGCACATAGACCCTGCGACCCGGGTCAACGAACACCGTGAATGCGACCTCACGCTTCTCCTTGTCAACCTCGGGCGCGGCGTTCACGTTGGCGAAAGCGTAGCCTTCATTGCCGAGGCGGTCAGTGATCGCCTTGGTGGTCTCGGTCAGGTTCTCGCGCGAGAAGGTGTCGCCGGGGCGGATTTTCGACAGCGCCACGTAGTCCGACTCCGGCAACACAAGATCGCCGGTAAAGCGCACGCCGGTGACGGTGTACTTCTCACCCTCGGTGATGTTCACCGTGACGTAGATGTCGCGCTTGTCGGGCGTGATCGAAACCTGCGTGGAGTCGATGTTGAAGTCGAGATAGCCCTGGTCGAGATAGAACGAGCGCAGGGTTTCCAGATCGGCGGAGAGCTTCTGACGCGAGTACTGGTCGTTCTTGGTGTACCAGGTCAGCCAGCCCGGCGTCGTCAGTTGCATCTGGTCGAGCAGATCGTCGGCGTCGAAGGCTTTCGCGCCGACAATGTTGATCTGGCGGATCTTCGCGACGCCGCCTTCTTCCACCGCGAAGTTGATGCCGACGCGGTTGCGCTCGAGCGGCGTGACCGTGGTGGTCACCGTCGCGGCGTACTTGCCGCGCGACAGGTACTGGCGCTTGAGTTCCTGCTCGGCACGCTCCAGCAGCGCGCGATCGAAGATGCGGGACTCGGCGAGTCCGACATCGCGCAAGCCCTTCTTGAGCGCATCCTTGTCGAACTCCTTGACGCCCACGAAGTCGATGTCGGCGATTGCCGGGCGCTCGTCCACGACGACGACGATTACGTCGCCCTCGGTCTCGATGCGGACGTCGTTGAAGAAGCCCGTGGCGAAGAGCGCACGGATGGCATCGGAAGCCTGCCCCTCGGTGAAGGTTTCACCCACTCGTACCGGGAGATAGTTGAACACGGTGCCCGCCTCGGTGCGCTGGATGCCTTCGACCCGGATGTCCTTGACGACGAAGGGGTCGAATGCGAGGGCCGGCGCAGCGGCGAACAGGGCCATCAGGAGCCCGGGCAGGAGCTTGCGATTCATGCGGGATTCAGCCGGAAATGAGACGGTTGATGTCGTTGTAGAAGGCGAATGCCATGAGCATGATCAGGAGTGCAAGGCCGATCTGCTGGCCGATCTCCATGATGCGCTCGGGGATGGGGCCGCCCTTGATGATTTCGGCCGTATAGTACATCAAGTGCCCCCCGTCCAGAACCGGGATTGGGAGCAGGTTGAGCACGCCGAGGCTGATGCTGATCAGGGCGACGAACTTCAGGTAGTGGCTCAATCCGAGCTGCGCGGTCTGCCCCGCGTAGTCGGCGATCGTCACCGGTCCGGAAAGGTTCTTCCAGGACACTTCACCCGTAAACATGCGGCCGATCATCTTGAGGCTGAGCACGCTGGTCTCCCAGGTATGCCGCACGGCCTTGCCGATCGCTTCGAGCGGGCCGTAGCGCACCTCGCCGAACATCTGCACGCCACCGGGCGCAGGCTCGGCAACGCCCACCCCGATGCGGCCGATGCGGGTGCTGCCCTCCTCCGCCGACTCCGGAACAACGCTGAAGCGCAGGCGTTCGCCGCCACGTTCGACCTCGAACGACAGCGCTCTTCCCGGCGCCTGGCGTACCGCCTGTACCAGCTCGCCCCAGTGGCCGATCGGTACATCGGCGATCGACAGCACGCGGTCGCCGCTCAGCAGACCCGCCCGGGCCGCAGCGCTGCCCTCGGCAACCCGACCGAGCACGGCGGGAATCTCCGGACGCCAGGGCTTCAGCCCGATGCGTTCGATCAGATCCTTGCCGTCCTCATCGATCGCCACGCCGGACAGGTTCAGATTACGAAGGGCATCCACGTCTTCCAGCGTACGCACACGCAGGACGATCTCGCGCTGATCGAGCGCATGACGCAGCAGGACCCAGCGCAGATCCTGCCAGCTCGCCACGGGCTCCTCGTCCACAGCAACCACCAGATCGCCATCCCGAACGCCGGCCGCCTGGGCGATCGCCGGAGTATCGGAAAGGGCCACGCGCGGTCGAAGCTCCTCGGTACCCGCCACGAACAGGCCCCAGTAAAGCAGGATGGCAAGCAGGAAATTGGCCAGCGGCCCGGCTGCGACGATCGCAAAGCGACGGTAGACGCTCTGCCGGTTGAACGCGCGATGCAGTTCTTCCGGCGCCACGGTGCCTTCACGCTCGTCCAGCATCTTCACGTAACCACCGAGCGGAAAGGCCGCAAGCGCCCATTCGGTCCCGTCCCGCCCTGCGCGGCGGAGGATCAGCGGCTTGCCGAAGCCGATCGAGAAACGCAGCACCTTGACCCCGCACCAGCGCGCGACCAGGTAATGGCCCAACTCGTGGATGAGGATCAGCAGCCCCAGCGCAAGCGCAAAGGGAATCAGGTAATCGAACAGTGTCATCAGGTAGCCTGGCGAAGTCGGATCTGGTCGCGCGCCCACTCGCGTGCGGCAGCGTCGGCGGCGAATACCGCCTCCACCGAATCGACCGCAAGCGCGCCGCTGCGTTCCAGCGTCTCGCCGATGACGGCGGGAATGTCCAGGAATCCGATGCGGCGGTCGAGGAAAGCCGCCACGGCCTCCTCATTGGCGGCGTTGAGAACGGCCGGGGCTGCGCCACCGGCTTGCAGCGCCTCGAAGGCCAGTCGCAGACAGGGGAAACGCTCCAGATCGGGACGCTCGAACTCCAGCCGTGCGATCGCGAACAGGTCGAGCGGCTTCACGCCCGCCTCGATACGCTCCGGCCAGGCCATGGCGTGTGCGATCGGGGTGCGCATGTCAGGGTTGCCCAACTGGGCAATGACCGACCCGTCCGCATATTCCACCATCGAATGGATCACGCTCTGTGGATGCACGACGACCTCGATCATCTGCGCCGGCGCGCCGAACAGCCAGTGCGCCTCGATGACTTCCAGGCCCTTGTTCATCATGGTTGCGGAGTCCACCGAGATCTTGCGCCCCATCACCCAGTTCGGGTGTGCGCAGGCCTGTTCGGGCGTCACCGCAGCGAGGCTGTCCAGCGGCGCAGCGCGAAACGGGCCGCCGGAGGCGGTGAGCAGCACGCGGCGAACGCCTGCATCCGAGGGGCGGCGCGTATAGTCGGCCGGCAGCGCCTGGAAAATCGCGTTGTGTTCGCTGTCGATCGGCAGCAGGGTCGCGCCGTTGCGCGCCACCGCCTCCATGAACAGCGCACCCGACAGCACCAGGGCCTCCTTGTTGGCGAGGAGCACCTTCTTTCCGGCGCGCGCGGCGGCAAGCGTGGGCCGCAGTCCGGCTGCGCCGACGATGGCCGCCATCACCATGTCGACCTCGCTCGCCGCCGACACCTGTTCAAGCGCGTGCTCGCCACAGAGCACTTCGGTACGGCTACCCGCCGCACGCAAGGCACCCTCTAGCCGAGAAGCCGCAGTGGGGTCGCCCATCACCGCGTAGCGAGGCAGAAACTGCAGGCACTGCGCGAGCAGCTTGTCGTCCTGACGCTGGGCACTGAGCGCAAAGATCTCGAATCGATCGGGGTGGCGCGCAACGACGTCGAGCGTGCTCTGCCCGATCGAGCCGGTGGCACCGAGAACGGTCAGGCGCCGGAGTGCGGATTGAACCATGTCGTGGGGAGTTCCAGAACGGGGGCGACGAAGGGCGGCTGAGCCGCGTCAGCGCGCAAGCAAAAGCGCGGCAAAGGCAACCAGCGGCAGCGTGGAGGTGAGACTGTCGATCCGGTCGAGGATGCCGCCATGTCCAGGCAGGAGGGCGCCGCTGTCCTTGAGACCAGCCTGACGCTTCAAGAGCGATTCGAACAGGTCGCCGACGATGCTGATCGCAGTCCAGGCGACCAGTGCGACACCGATGACCAGCGCCCCGCCGGGTTGATTCGCCCCGAGCCCCACGAGCACACCGAACCCGAACAGCAACACGGCAAGCGCAGCACCGGCCGCCCCTTCCCAGGTCTTGCCCGGGCTGATTGATGGCGCCAGCTTGCGGCGGCCGAAGGCCCGACCGGAGAAATAGGCCGCGATGTCTGCCACCCAGACCACCGCCATCGCCCCGAGCAGCACGCCCGGGCCTATGAGGCGCAGGTGCATCATGGCGAGCGCAGTGGGCAGAAGCACGACGAAGCCAACCAAGGAGGCCGCCATCGGATTCGCCAGCGACCATTTGCGCGCCAGCCACACGGGCGCGATGAGAAGCCAGAACACGGCGCTCAGCAGATACAGCGGCAACAGTAGCGCTCCCCCGGCGAGCGTTCCATCGGCAAGACCGGCGAGGTGCCCGATGAGCAGGCAGGTGACGCCGAAGATGATTGCAGTACTCACGCGCAGCGGACGCTCGAAGCGCGCGAGCCCTCCCCACTCCCAGGCAGCCGCAGCGCAGATCAGGGAACAGACGACCGCCCAGCCCAACGGCGGCAGAAGGAACAGCGCACCAAGCAGCCCCGCGAGCAGCAGGATCGCAGTGATCACCCGGTCCTTAAGCATTGTCGCCCCGTGTCTGTAGTGTCGTCTGAAGCTGTTCGCTGGTACGGCCGAAGCGGCGCTCACGCTGCTGATACGAGGTGATCGCCTCGTCCAGCGCATCCGCATCGAAATCAGGCCAAAGCACATCGGTGAAGTGAAGCTCGGTGTAGGCGAGTTGCCAGAGCAGAAAATTGCTGATGCGCGTTTCGCCACCCGTGCGGATGAACAGGTCAGGCTCGGGTGCGTAATGCATCGACAACTCGGAGGCGAGCTCGTCCTCGGTGAAGGCTTCGCTCCGCCCGGGATGCCTGGCCATCAAACGCGAGATCGCGTTCATGATGTCCCACCGACCGCCGTAGTTGGCGGCCACGGTGAGCGTGAAGCGCGTGTTAGCGGCGGTGCGGGCTTCGGAGGCGTGAATCATCTCGACGAGCTTTGCGTCGAAACGGGAGAGGTCGCCAACCACGCGCAGGCGGATGCCATTTTCGTGCAGGCGGCCGACCTCTTTCTGCAGCGAATTGAGGAACAGCTGCATCAAAAAGGAAACCTCGTCGGCCGGCCGGCGCCAATTTTCAGAGCTGAAGGCGAACACCGTCAGGTATTCGACACCACGCTCCATGCAGGCGCGGATGACCGAGCGCAGGGCTTCCACCCCGCGCTTGTGGCCGGCGACACGCGGCAGCAGGCGCTTGCGCGCCCAGCGCCCATTGCCATCCATGATGACGGCAACATGGCGCGGTACCGCCGACACCTCGGGGATGTCCCGGGTGGAACTTCTGAACCGTCCGCTCATGCTCCGCCTCCTGTTCTGCCCATAAGGGAGCAGCCGATCCGGAAGCGGATCAGATCTGCATCAGTTCCTGCTCTTTCTGGGCGAGCAGCTTGTCGATTTCGGCGACGTATCGGTCGGTAAGCTTCTGGATCTCTTCCTCGCCACGGCGCTCGTCGTCCTCCGAGATCGCCTTGTCCTTGACGGCATCCTTCAGCTGCTGGTTCGCATCACGACGCAGGTTGCGGATCGCGACCTTGGCGTTTTCGCCTTCGTGGCGCACGACCTTGGTCAGGTCGCGGCGGCGCTCTTCGGTGAGCGCCGGCATGGGCACACGCAACAGCTCCCCCATGTTGGCCGGATTGAGGCCGAGGTCGCTGTCTCGAATGGCGCGTTCGACCTTGCCCAGCATCGGCTTTTCCCAGGTCTGCACGCCCAGCGTGCGGGCGTCGATCAGGGTGACGTTCGCCACCTGATTCACCGGCACCATGGAGCCGTAGTACTCGACCATGACGTGGTCGAGCAGACCGGCGTGGGCACGACCGGTACGGATTTTGGCAAGGTCGGTCTTGAGCGACTCGACCGATTTCTGCATCTTGCCTTCGGCGGTCTTCTTGAGTTCGGGGATCATGCGCGCATTCTCCGGAGTTCAGGAATGAACCAGCGTGCCTTCGTCTTCGCCCATCACCACACGCTTGAGCGCGCCGGGCTTGAAGATCGAAAACACGTTGATCGGCAGTTTCTGATCGCGACACAGCGCGAACGCGGTCGAGTCCAGGACCGCCAGGTTGCGGCCGATGGCCTCGTCGAAGCTGATGCGATGGTAACGCTGAGCCTGCGGATCCTTCTTGGGATCGGCCGTGTAGATACCATCGACCTTGGTGGCCTTGAGGACGATCTGGGCGCCGATCTCGGCCCCACGCAACGCGGCGGCGGTATCGGTGGTGAAGAAGGGGTTTCCGGTGCCGGCGGCGAAGATCACCACCCGTCCCTCTTCCAGATGCCGGATCGCACGACCGCGGATGTAAGGCTCGACGACCTGGTCGATGCGCAGCGCCGACTGGACACGCGCAGGCACGTCCATGCGGCGCATGGCATCGGCGATGGCCATGGCGTTCATCACCGTGGCCAGCATGCCCATGTAGTCGGCGGTGGCGCGATCCATGCCGGAAGCCGCGCCCTTCATGCCACGGAAGATGTTGCCGCCGCCGATCACCACACCGACCTGGACACCGAGTTGCGTGATCTCGGCGACTTCGGACACGATGCGGGTGACGACCTCCTCGTTGATCCCGTAAGCGTCGTCCCCCATCAGGGCTTCGCCGGAGAGCTTGAGCAGGATGCGCTTGTAGGCGGCGGACATCTGCATCTCCTTACTGCTTGGCCGCAGCGGCAGCGGCGGCCTGCTCGGCCACCTCGGCAGCGAAGTCGGTGACCTTCTTCTCGATGCCTTCGCCAACGAGGTACAGCGCGAAGCTCGCGACCGATGCACCCTTGGCCTTGAGCAACTGCTCGATGGTCTGCTTGCCGTCTTCGGCCTTGACGAACACCTGCGCCAGCAGGGTGACGTCTTTCAGGAACTTCTGCACCGTGCCATCGGCGATCTTTTCCAGCATCGCTTCGGGCTTGTTGTCGGCGCGGGCTTTCTCGATCGCGATGCGGCGCTCGGCGTCGATCAGATCCTGGGAAACGCCCGACGCGTCCAGCGCCTTCGGCTTGGAGGCGGCAATGTGCATCGCGATGTCCTTGCCGAGTTGCTCGTCACCGCCGACCAGGTCCAGCAGCACGCCGATCTTGGCGCCGCCGTGGATGTACGAGAACAACTGGCCCTTGGCTTCGACGCGGGTGAAACGGCGGATCGACATGTTCTCGCCGATCTTGCCGACCAGCGCGCTGCGGGTCGATTCGACGGTACCTTCGCCCAGCGGCAGCGCCGACAGTGCGGCGACGTCGGCGGGGTTGCTCGCGGACACGAGACCGGCGCAGTTTTGCACCAGGGCGAGGAAGTCGTCGTTCTTGGCGACGAAGTCGGTCTCGCAGTTAACCTCGATGATCGAGCCCAGCTTGCCATCGGCCGAGATGTCGATGCCGACCACGCCTTCGGCAGCCACGCGGGCCGCGGCCTTGGTTGCCTTGTTGCCGAGCTTGACGCGCAGGATCTCTTCGGCCTTGGCCATGTCCCCACCGGCCTCGGTCAGTGCCTTCTTGCACTCCATCATCGGCGCGTCGGTCTTCTCGCGCAGTTCCTTGACCATGCTTGCGGTGATTTCCGCCATGCTAGCTCCTGAATGTATCTGGGTTGACGTTCGGGTTGCGGCTACCGCCCCGCACGGGCACATGACCCGGGAGCGGAAGCCTGAATTCTTTCCGGGGCGGGTTACAGCTGGCATGTCGCCGGCCGCGCCCACCACCCGGATTGCAAAAGGGGCCCCTCGGGCCCCCTTCGCTGAGGATCAGGCCTGCTCTTGCGTGCCTTCTTCCTCGACCTCGACGAACTCGTCGCCGCCGGCATCGACGATTTCCTGCAGCACCTGGCTGCGGCCCTGCAGCACGGCATCGGCTACGCCACGGGCGTACAGACGGATGGCACGCGAGGAGTCGTCGTTACCCGGGATGATGTAATCCACACCCTCGGGCGAGTGGTTCGTGTCGACCACGGCCACGACCGGGATCCCGAGCTTCTGCGCTTCGGTGATGGCGATCTTGTGATAGCCGACGTCGATGATGAACAGTGCGTCCGGCAGACCGCCCATTTCCTTGATGCCGCCGATCGACTTCTGCAGTTTCTCGAGTTCGCGGCGAACGGTCAGCGCTTCACGCTTGGACAGACGCTCGATCGAGCCGTCTTCCATCATCGCCTCGACTTCCTTCAGACGCTTGATCGACTGCTTGACGGTCTTGAAGTTGGTCAGCATGCCGCCGAGCCAGCGCTCGTCAACATAGGGCATGCCGGCGCGCTGCGCTTCCTCGGCGATGATCTCGCGCGCCTGACGCTTGGTGCTGACGAACATGATGTTGCCGCGGTTGGCCGCGAGCTTGCGCACGAAGTCCATGGCTTCGTTGTACTTCACCATCGTCTTCTCGAGGTTGACGATGTGGATCTTGTTGCGCTGGCCGAAAATGAAAGGGGCCATGCGCGGATTCCAGAAGCGGGTCTGGTGACCGAAGTGGACGCCGGCTTCCAGCATCTGACGCATCGTTACGGACATTTGATACTCCAAGTTTTCGAAGGGTTGAACCTCCGCCCTGCGGATGCCGAGCCCATCCACACCCGAGCGGGTGCAAACATGGCGCTGCAGTTCCTGCCGTCCGAAGCATGCCGTCACCAGGACGGACACACACCGTACGGACCCCTTTGCCGCAGGACGTGCGGATTTTGCCTGCCCAAGCAGACAAGCCCGCGATACTAGCACGCGTCGCAAGCTGCGCTCAACATGTTCCAGGATGGATGTTTGCCGCGGAAGGGTGGCTTGCGCTAGCCTAGACACCTTCCAGCCCCCGCAACAGAAGACCATCGAATGAGCATCGTCATCAAGACCGAAGAAGAGATCGAGAAAATGCGCGTCGCCTGCCGGCTGGCGGCCGAGGTACTCGACTACATCGAGCCCCATGTCGCGCCCGGCGTCACGACAGCGGAGCTCGACCGCCTGTGCCATGACTACATGGTGAACGTGCAAGGGACCGTGCCCGCGCCGCTGAATTATGCCCCCCCGGGCTATACACCCTACCCCAAGTCAATCTGCACCTCGATCAACCACCAGGTCTGCCATGGCGTGCCGAGCGACAAGGCGCTGAAGAAGGGCGACATCGTCAACCTCGACATCACCGTGATCAAGGACGGCTTCCATGGTGACACCAGCCGGATGTTCCTCGTGGGCGGAGCGAACGCTGCGAGCATCATCGCCCGCCGGCTGAGCCAGATCACCTACGAATGCATGTGGCTCGGTATCGCCGCGGTCAAACCGGGCGGACGACTCGGCGACATCGGCGCGGTGATCCAGAAGCACGCCGAAGGAAACGGCTTCTCGGTCGTGCGGGAGTTCTGCGGCCACGGCATCGGCCGCAAGTTCCACGAGGATCCGCAGGTACTCCACTACGGCAAGGCCGGCACCGGGCCCGAGCTCAAACCCGGCATGATCTTCACCATCGAGCCGATGATCAACGCCGGCAAGGCGGCGATCTCCGAGCTCCCCGACGGCTGGACCATCGTCACCAAGGATCGCAGCCTTTCGGCACAGTGGGAGCACACGGTCGTGGTCACCGAAACCGGCGTCGAGGTGCTGACCCTGTCCGAGAAATGCCCGCCTCCACCCGCACTGGTTGCCGAACGCTTCGCCTGAGAGACGCCGGGCGACCGAGCCGAATGAACGACACCGCAACCTGCCCCTTGCCGGACCACATCCCCGCTGCCCGGCAGAGGATTGCCGAGGGCATGGCGGCCCTGCGCGCCGCGTATGAGGAACACCCGCACACGGCGAACCTGCTGCAGGGCCGTGCCGAACTGGTCGACCGTGAGCTCGCTGCGCTCTGGACCGCCTGCGGCATGCCCACCGAGGCCGCGGTGGTCGCAGTCGGCGGGTATGGTCGCGGGGAGCTTTTCCCGGCCTCGGACGTAGACGTACTGATACTGCTGCAGGAACCGTCGGACGCAGCCATGCAGGGCAAGCTCTCCGCCCTGGTCGGCGCCTTGTGGGACATGGGGCTGGAGATCGGTCACGCTGTGCGTACGGTAGAGGAATGCCTGAGCACGGCGGCCGACGACATCACGGTGCAGACCAGCCTGCTGGAGGCGAGGCTGATCACCGGCAGCGCGCAACTCTTCGCCTTGCTCGAGCGTCGCTACCGCGAGAGTCTCGACGTGCGTGCCTTCTTCAAGGCCAAGCTGCTCGAGCAGGAGCAGCGTTACGCACGTTTCAACGACACGCCCTACGCACTTGAGCCCAACTGCAAGGAAAGTCCTGGCGGCCTGCGCGACATCCAGATGCTGGGCTGGATCGCCCGTGCCGCAGGCCTGGGGCGCAACTGGCGGGAGCTCGCACGCCGACGCCTGATCACCGGCGGCGAGGCAAGCGAGCTGCGCAACGCCGAGCGCTTCCTGCAGCATCTCCGTATCCGCCTGCACCATCTCGCGGGGCGCGCCGAGGATCGCCTGCTCTTCGACCACCAGGAGAAGATCGCGCGCATCCTCGGCATCGAAGCCACCGCGGTGCGGCGGGCGTCCGAAGTGCTGATGCAGCGCTACTACGTCAACGCGAAGATGGTGCTTCAGCTCAACACCTTGCTGCTGCAGAACTACGGCAGCGAGATCTGCCCCGACCGCGGCGCCGCGATCGTGATCAATCCTCGCTTCCAGGCAGTGCGGGAACTGCTCGACCTGCGCGAGGAAGACGTGTTCGAACGTCACCCCTCGGCGCTGCTCGAATGCTTCCTGCTGCTTGAGCAGCGCTCCGAGCTCAAGGGCATGACAGCGCGCACGCTGCGGGCACTATGGTCGAACCGCAAGCGGGTCAATGCCGCATTCCGCAATAACACGGAAAACCAGGCGCTGTTCCTGCAGATTCTGCAGCAGAAGCGCGGCGTGCTGCATGCATTCCGGCGCATGAACGAGTACGGCATCCTCTCGCGCTACATCCCCGCGTGGCGGCGCATCGTCGGTCAGATGCAGCACGACCTGTTCCACGTCTATACCGTCGATCAGCACATCCTCATGGTTCTGCGCAACATGCGCCGCTTCACGATGGGCGAGCATGCGCACGAGTACCCGCTGATGACCCGTTTGATCATGGGCTTCGAGCGCCACTGGCTGCTCTATGTCGCCGCACTGTTCCATGACATCGCCAAAGGCCGCGGGGGCGACCACTCCAAGCTAGGCATGGCCGATGCACGCGAGTTCTGCGTGCAGCACCGCCTGACCGAGGAAGACACCAAACTGGTGGTGTGGCTGGTCGAACACCATCTCACGATGTCGCACGTGGCACAAAAGGAAGACACGTCCGACCCGGAGGTGATCCGCCGCTTTGCCGACACGGTGGCGAATGAGCGCCGCCTGATCGCGCTCTACCTGCTCACCCACGCCGATGTGCGCGGCACCAGCCCCAAGGTCTGGAACGGCTGGAAGGGCAAACTGCTGGAAGATCTCTTCTTCGCCACGCGGCGCCTGCTGCGCGGCGCCACACCGCAGGAAGCGCTCGGACTGGACGACCGCCTCGAAGATGCGCGCCGGCAGCTGCGTTTTCACGGCCTGCGGCCGGGCGTCGAAGAAGCGCTCTGGTCCAGACTGGACCCGGTGTACTTCATGCGCCACTCGGCGGAAGAGATCGCCTGGCACACGCGCGTGCTCTATTACCGCTGCGACGCCAACGAGCCGGTGGTCAAGGCGCGCGTCGCCGAGGGCGAAGATGGCGTGCAGGTGATGGTGTTCACCCGCGACCAGAAGGATCTCTTCGTACGCCTGACCGGCTTCTTCGGTCGCATGGGCTTCACGATCCTGGACGCCAAGGTGCACACCACGCGCCACGGCTACGCGCTGGACAGCTTCATGCTCCAGGACCCGGGCCAGCAGGCCGCGTACCGAGACATCGTCACCCTGATCGAGCACGAACTCTGCGCTCGCCTGCAGAAACCCGGCCTTCCCGAGCGTCCCTCACGCGGGCGCATGTCACGTCAGGTCAAGCACTTCCCGATCACGCCCCAGGTCAGCATCCTGCCCGACGAGGCCGGGCGTCACTACGTGCTTTCACTGACCGCGGCCGACCGGCCAGGCCTGCTCTTCGACGTAGCCGGGGTGCTGGCCGATCACGGCATCCGCCTGCACACTGCGAAGATCGCGACCCTGGGCGAGCGCGTGGAAGACACCTTCCTGCTCACCGGGCAGGTGCTCGCACAGGATGCGCAGGTGCTCAGGATCGAGCGCGAGTTGCTCGACCGTCTGCAGATCTGAACGGCGGGCAGGCCTGCGCGCACCCGCGCTTCAGTGCCCTTTCCCCGACAGCCTGTCCATGGCGGCGTACAACAGCCCCGAGAACAGGAAGGTCACATGGATACCGACCATCCAGCCGAGTTGACGGTCGGTCAGGTTGTGCGCGTTCATGAAGGCCTTGAGCAGCTCGATCCCGGAGATCGCCACGATCGAACCGATGAGCTTGAGCTTGAGGTCGGAAAACCCGATGTGGCCCATCCACTCGGGGCGATCACGATGCGAGTGCAGGTCCTCCATCTTCGAGACGAAGTTCTCGTAACCGCTGAAGATGATGATCACCAGCAGATTCATGATCAGCGCCACATCCACCAGCGAAAGCACGCCGATGATCAGCTCTCCGCCCGTCGCGGACCAGATGTGGGCGAACAATCCATAGAGCTCTTTGGTGAACTTCACCAGCAGCAGCACCATCGCCAGCACCAGGCCGAAATAAACTGGCGCCATCAGCCACCGGCTGGTGAACAGCACGTGCTCGAACGCGCTCTCGAGACGCTTCATCTTTTTCACCCTCACACTTTGCACAGGCACTCGAGTACGTTGCGCACCCGCACCATCGATTCCTGCAGCACGAGCTCGATGTCATCGAAGTGGATGCCGTGCTCGCTTGCGGAACGGCCCGCAGCATAATTGACCACCACGCCGATCGCGGCATACGGCAGATCGAGCTCCCGCGCCAGAGAGGCCTCGGGCATGCCGGTCATGCCCACGATGTCCGCACCGTCGCGCTCGAAACGATCGATCTCGGCGGCAGTCTCCAGACGCGGACCCTGCGTTGTCGCATACACGCCCCCATCCACGGCCGCCTCGCCTGCCGCCTGGATGGCCGCAAGCAGACGCTGGCGCAAGGCGTCATCGTAGGGGTGGGTGAAATCGATGTGGCGCACGGGGCTGTCGCCGCCTTCGAAGAAGGTGCTTGCGCGCCCCCAGGTGTAGTCGATGATCTGATGCGGCACGAGCAGCGTTCCGGGTGGCAGGTCGATGCGGATGCTGCCAACCGACGCGACCGACACCACGCCAGTGACGCCCGCTTCCTTCAGCGCCCAGATGTTGGCGCGGTAATTCACGAGGTGGGGCGGAATCGTGTGGCCATAGCCGTGACGCGCCAGAAACACCACCTCGTCGCCGCACATACGCCCGAATACAAGCGCGCCGGAAGGCTCGCCGAAGGGTGTGCGTGCGACCTCCCGGCGCTCGATCTCCATGTTCGACAGCTGTGTGAGTCCGCTACCGCCAATGATCGCAAGCATTCGATGACCTCTCAGATTCGGGCGCGGGATCTTAACATGCGGACAGGCGACCTCGAGATTTCGTGTTGCGCTGCGGTGCGTCATGGTAGAATCCTCGCCCTTTCAAAGACTTCCCACGCCCTCCTCCATGTCCCGCGCCATTCGCAACATCGCCATCATCGCCCACGTCGATCATGGCAAGACCACCCTCGTCGACCAGCTCCTGCGCCAGTCCGGCACCTTCCGCGATAACCAGCAGGTCGCAGAACGCGTCATGGACTCGGGTGACATCGAGAAGGAACGTGGCATCACCATCCTGTCGAAGAACTGTGCAATCCAGTACGGCGACACCCACATCAACATCGTCGACACCCCGGGCCACGCGGACTTCGGCGGCGAGGTGGAGCGCGTGCTGTCGATGGTCGACAGCGTGCTGCTGCTCGTCGACGCGGTCGAAGGTCCGATGCCGCAAACCCGCTTCGTGACCCGCAAGGCACTTGCGCTGGGCCTGAAGCCGATCGTCGTCATCAACAAGATCGACCGTCCGGGGGCGCGCCCGGACTGGGTGATCAACCACACCTTCGACCTGTTCGACAAGCTCGGCGCCACCGAGGAGCAGCTCGACTTCCCGGTGATCTACGCCTCGGGCCTCAATGGCTTCGCGGTGATCAACGAGGGCGATGAGCGGAAGGACATGCGCCCGCTGTTCGAGGCCATCCTCGAGCACGTGCCTGCACCGGAAGTCGACGCCAGCGGTCCGCTGCAGATCCAGGTCTGCTCGCTCGACTACTCGACCTACATGGGTCAGCTCGGGATCGGCCGCATCAAGCGCGGCCGCGTGCGTCCCAACCAGGAAGTCGTCGTCATGTACGGCGAAGAGAACCGCGGCAAGGGCAAGGTCAGCCAGATCCTTACCTTCGAAGGCCTGGAGCGCAAACCCTCCGAGATGGCCGAAGCTGGCGACATCGTGCTGATCGCGGGCATTCAGCAGGTCAACATCGGCGTTACCCTCTGCGACCCCGATTGCCTCGAGGGCATGACGCCGATCGCGGTCGACGAGCCCACGCTGACGATGAACTTCATGGTCAACACCTCGCCGCTCGCCGGCCGTGAAGGCAAGTACGTCACCAGCCGCCAGATCCGCGAGCGCCTGGAAAAGGAACTGCTCAAGAACGTCGCCCTGCGCGTGAACTACACCGGCGACTCGGATGTGTTCGAGGTTTCCGGCCGGGGCGAACTGCACCTCACCATCCTGCTCGAGAACATGCGCCGCGAAGGCTACGAGCTCGCTGTGGGCCGCCCGCGCGTGGTGTACAAGGAAATCGACGGGGTGAAATGCGAGCCCTACGAGATGCTCACCGTCGACGTCGAGGAAGACCACCAGGGCGGCGTGATGGAAGAGCTTGGCCGTCGCCGTGGCGAGCTGCAGGACATGCAACCGGACGGCAAGGGCCGCGTGCGCCTCGAGTACCGCATTCCGGCCCGCGGCCTGATCGGCTTCCAGGGTGAGTTCCTCACCATGACGCGCGGCACCGGCCTCGCCAGCCACGTCTTCGATGACTACGGCCCGATGGCCGGCCCGATGGCCGAGCGCCGCAACGGCGTACTGATCTCGCAGAACGACGGCGAGGCGGTGGCCTACGCGCTGTGGAACCTGCAGGACCGTGGCCGCATGTTCGTGAGCCCGGGCGAAGCGCTGTACGAAGGCATGATCATCGGCATCCACACACGCGACAACGACCTCGTCGTCAACCCGATCAAGGGCAAGCAGCTCACCAACGTGCGCGCCTCCGGCACCGACGAAGCCGTGCGCCTGATCACGCCGATCGCACTCACCCTCGAGTCCGCGATCGAGTTCATCGCCGACGACGAACTGGTCGAGATCACGCCCAAGAACATCCGCCTGCGCAAGCGCCACCTCAAGGAAACCGACCGCAAGCGCGCGGCCAAGGCCGCCTGAGCCGGATCGCCCGCCATCGGGTGCAGCGCCCAAGCCCTGCACCCGCACCGAATGCGCCGAGGCCCCGCCGGGATTGTCCCGCCGGGGCCTCTTCTTTCCAGTCATCGCGAATGCTCCGCTCCATCTACATGCAGATCGGAGCGAGCGGCGCATTCATTCGCGGGCAGGCCCGCGAAAACCCCCACCGGACTGGGGACTCTGGCGCAGAAGCGGCCTTGTCCGCCAAGAACCTGCGAAAGCCCCCCGCGCCTACTTCTTCTTGCCGCCGCCCGTTTCCGCGCCGAAGCGGCCGCTCAGGTACTGCGCGAACTCCGCGCCGGTCTCGGGATGGCGCAGGCCGAACTCGATCGTCGCCTTCAGGTAGCCGAGCTTGGAGCCACAGTCGTAGCGGACACCGTCGAACTGATAGGCCAGCACCGCCTCCTCCTTCAGCAGCGAGGCGATTGCATCGGTGAGCTGGTATTCGCCGCCGGCACCCGGCTTCAGCGCGCGGATGTGGTCGAAGATGCGCGGGGTCAGGATGTAGCGTCCGACGACCGCCTGCGTCGTCGGTGCATCCTCGGGCTTCGGCTTCTCGACGATGCCGGTCATACGCTGCACCTGCCCCTTGTCGGACTCGGTGCTGACGATGCCGTAGCTGCGGGTTTCCTCGCGGGGCACGTTCATGGTGCCGAGCACCGAACAGCGGTGATAGTTGTAAACATCCACCATCTGCTTCAGTACCGGCGTCTTGTCCTTGTTGTCGAGCAGGTCGTCCGCGAGGATCACCGCAAAGGCCTCGTCGCTCACCACATGGCTGGCGCACATCACCGCGTGGCCAAGGCCGAGCGCTTCCGACTGGCGGATGTAGATGCAGTTGACACCCTTCGGCACCGTCTTGCGCACGATGTCGAGCAACTCCTTCTTGCCGCGCGCCTCGAGCTCGGTCTCAAGCTCGTAGGCCTTGTCGAAGTGGTCCTCGATCGAGCGCTTGGTGCGCCCGGTGATGAAGATCATGTCGGTGATGCCCGCCGCCACGGCCTCCTCGACCGCGTACTGGATCAGCGGCTTGTCCACGATCGGCAGCATCTCCTTCGGGCTCGCCTTGGTGGCGGGCAGGAAGCGCGTGCCCATGCCGGCAACCGGAAACACTGCCTTGGTGACCTTCTTCATTTCTTATTGCTCTCCCAGATTGAAAGGATGCCGCAACGCAGCGGGCGCCATCATGCGCCCGTCCGCGCCGGTGCGCATCCACCGTTTGTATCCGATTCGCTCAGCAGCCGCAGCAAGCCGTCCTCTTCGAGGATCGCGACCCCGAGCGCCTGCGCCTTGTCGAGCTTCGAGCCGGCCTCCGCACCAGCCACCACGTAGTGCGTCTTCTTCGAGACGGAGCCCGCGACCTTGCCGCCGCGCGCCTCGATCAGCGCCTTGGCCTCGTCCCGCGTCAGCGTCGGCAGCGTACCGGTCAGCACGAAGGTCTTGCCGGCCAGCGCACCCGCAGCGGCCGCGGCGGGCTCGCCCTCTTCCCAGTGCAGGCCCGCAGCGCGCAGCTGCTCGATGACCTCGCGGTTATGCGGCTCGGCGAAGAACGCGGCGATCGCATTCGCCACGATGGGGCCCACATCCGGCACCTGCTGCAAGGCATCGACGTCGGCCGCCATCAGGGCTTCCAGCTTGCCGAAATAACGTGCCAGGTCGCGTGCGGTCGCCTCGCCCACGTTGCGGATGCCGAGCGCGAAGATGAAGCGCGCAAGCGTCGTCGCACGGCTCTTCTCGATCGCCGCGAGCAGGTTCTGCGCCGACTTCTCGCCCATGCGCTCCAGGTTGGCCAGCGCGAGCACGCCCAGCCGGTAGAGATCGACCGGCGTCTTGACGATCGCCGCATCGACCAGCTGATCGACGAGCTTGTCGCCGAGGCCCTCGATGTCCATCGCGCGACGCCCCGCGAAGTGCAGCAAGGCCTGCTTGCGCTGCGCAGGACAGAACAGTCCCCCGGTACAACGCGCCACTGCCTCGTCCTCGCCTCGTACGACGTGCGAACCGCATACTGGACAGACGGGAAAGCGCTCGAGCAGTACGAAGCGTGGCAACTCGGTCGTTCGCCGCTCCACCACCGGCGCAACCACCTCGGGGATCACGTCACCGGCACGGCGTACGATGACCCAGTCACCGATGCGCACATCCTTGCGGTCGATCTCGTCCTGATTGTGCAAGGTGGCATTCGTGAGCGTCACCCCGCCGACAAACACGGGGTCGAGTCGCGCCACAGGGGTCAGCGCCCCGGTGCGACCGACCTGCACTTCGATATCGCGCAGCAGCGTCACCGCTTCCTGCGCCGGGTACTTGTGCGCCACCGCCCAGCGCGGTTCACGGGTGACGAAACCCAGCTGCTGCTGCAGCGCACGCGCGTTGACCTTGTACACCACGCCGTCGATGTCGAAGGGCAGGCTGTCGCGCAACCCGGCGATGCGGGCGTGGAAATCCGCCAGCCCCTGCGCACCCTGCACCACTGCACGGTGCGCGCACACCGGCAGCCCGAAGTCGGCGATCGCGTCAAGCACGCCGGCGTGGGTGTCGGGTACCTGCCAGCCCTCCACATCCCCCAGGCCGTAGGCGTAGAAGGACAAGGGACGGCGCGCAGCGATGGCAGGGTCGAGCTGGCGGATGCTGCCTGCGGCAGCGTTGCGCGGGTTGACGAAGGTCTTCTCGCCTGCCTCTGCCTGGCGTGCATTCAGGCGCTCGAAGTCCGCGCGGCGCATGTAGACCTCGCCACGGACCTCGAGCACCGGCGGCGCCTCGCCGCGCAGGCGCAAGGGGACAGCCTTCATCGTGCGCACGTTGCTGGTGACATCCTCTCCAGTCTCACCATCCCCCCGCGTGGCCGCCTGTACCAGCAGGCCCTGCTCGTAGCGCAGGCTGATCGCGAGGCCGTCGAACTTCAGTTCGGCTGCGTATTCCACTGGCGGATCCGCATCCTCGAGCTTGAGTGCGCTCCGCACCCGCGCGTCGAAGCTGAAGGCGCCGCTTGCCTCGGTGTCGGTCTCGGTGCGGATCGACAGCATCGGCACGCGATGGCGCACCGGGGGGAACTGCGACAGCGGCTTGCCCGCCACGCGCACCGTTGGCGAATCGGGCGTGCGCAACGCTGGATGCGCAGCCTCCAGCGCCTGCAATTCGCGGAACAGGCGGTCATACTCCGCATCCGGAATGGTCGGTGCATCCAGCACGTAATAGGCGTGGTCGTGACGCGCGATCTCCGCCCGCAGTGCGGCCGCACGCGCTTCCGGGTCGCCCTCGCTGGCGCCCGATGCCTGATCGAAGAGATCCATCAGTGCGAGAACAGGCGCTGCGCGAGCGGACCGCCCGCGGGAAGATCGGACTCGGCCATGCGTGCCTGAAACTGCTCGATCTGCACCCGGATCAGCGCTGCCGCATCCGTACCGAAAGGCGCGCGGTTGTCATCGACCACATCGCCGTCGAGCGCGCGCGCGAGCTCGTTCGCGGTGTGCATCATGCGCTCGAAGACCTGGGCGCCGTGCGCGACACGCGGGACGTCGATCACCAGCGTGATGCCGGGCGTGACAAGCTTGTCGAGGTTGTCGCGCGAGAACAGCCCGGCGTCGAGGTTCGCAAGCATGAACTGGCTGCTGGTGCCGTCGATCGCATGGAAGCAGCCATCCTCGCCCAGGGTCAGGCCGAGGCGTTCCGCCTGGCGCCGGATCTCACCGCCTTCGAACTGGCCGTCGCGGGCGACGATATTCACGCCGATCTGCACATCCACATCCGCGCAGAAGCGGTCGAGCTCAGCGGCGTGCTTCAGGGTTTCGGCCCGCGGCGGCAAACCCGGCGGGAGCGCCATCAAGGCATCCGCTACGCGCTGCACGCCGCCGGTAAAGCGCATGAAATCGGTTTCACCGATCGATCCATGCCGGTCCACGAGCTGGAGCGCCGCACAGAACCAGTTGCACGTGCCTTCGCTGTCGGGGCCGAGCTGCTGCCAGAGGTTCTCGGTGTCCTTGAAGCCGAACCAGCGCACCGGCTTGCTCAGGCCCGCGAGCTGGGCGATCTGTTCGTTCCAGACGCGCGAAACCTCCAGCGCTTCGATCGTCTCGAGCCGGATCACGCAATCTGCGCGAGCATCCAGCAGACGCGGCAGGTCGGGCGCGCTGCGTCGCAAGGGCGCTTCACTGACGCGCCGCGCAGCGTTGTCCAACTCGCTGCCCACGCGGAACTCGCCGGGCTCCCGGCGCGCCGACCCGCCCCCACCCTCCGCGTCGGCGCGCGGCTCGAGCAGCACATCGCGGTGCTCCGACCTGAAGGCGCGCTCGGCGTTGCGCTGGTGCTTGCGCTCCTGCCACTTGTTGTAGCCGACCACCAGTACCACCGCGCCGATTCCGACTGCAACCAGCGCGATCTGAAGTTCGCTGTCCATGAGTTTTCCGAAAGACTCCGTCTTGCCCCGTATGCCCTACGCCGCGACCGGATCGGCCAGGCGCAGCGCCTCTTCGATATCCACTTCCACGACGCGCGAAACGCCCTGTTCCTGCATCGTCACCCCCACAAGCTGCTGTGCATACTCCATCGTGATCTTGCTGTGACTGATGAAGATGAACTGCGTCTGCGATGACATGCGCTTGACCATGTTCGCATAGCGCTCGGTGTTCGTATCGTCCAGCGGCGCATCCACCTCGTCAAGCATGCAGAAGGGCGCCGGGTTGAGCTGGAACATCGAGAACACCAGCGCAATCGCGGTCAGCGCCTTTTCGCCCCCCGACAGCAGGTGGATGGACGCGTTCTTCTTGCCCGGCGGTTGCGCCACGATCTGGATGCCCGCGTCGAGGATCTCCTCGCCGGTCAGCACCAGCTCCGCCCGTCCGCCGCCGAACAGCTGCGGGAACAGCGCCGCAAACTGGCGATTGACCGTATTGTAGGTCTCCTGCAACTGCTCGCGCGTTTCCCTGTCGATGCGACGGATCGCATCTTCAAGCGTGTCGATCGCCTGCAGCAGGTCTTCGGTCTGAGCATCGAGGTAGCCCTTGCGTTCCGCTGCACTCTTCAACTCGTCCAGCGCAGCCAGGTTCACCGCGCCCAGGTCAGCGATCTCTCGTGCAAGCCGGGCAAGCTCACGCTGCAGACTGCCTTCCTTCGGCCCCTCCTGAAGCAGGGGCGTGAGTGCGGCTTCATCCGCCTTCACCTCGATCAGGCGCTCCTCGAACTGCTGCACCGACAGCTCGGCGGCCTGCAGGGCCAGACGCAACTCGGCCACGCGGCTGCGGATCGGTGCAGCCTCGTGTTCCGTGCGCAGGCGCGCCTCCTCCACCTGCTTCAGGGCGGCGGCCGCATCGGCCAGCGCGTCGCGCCGCGCGGCCAACGCTGCCTCGCGGCGGGTGCGCAGTTCGAGCGCCGTGTGCAGGGCCTCGGTACCGCGGCGGTCATCGGTCGCTTCAAGCTCGGCCTCGCGGGTGCGGCTTTCGCTTTCGATGCGTGCAAGCTGCTCCTCGGCGAGTTGCCGGTTACGAGCGATATCGTCGAGCTTGCCCGCGCACTCACGCTCGGAGAAGCGGGCTTCCTGAAGCTCCCGGCCCGCAGACTGTTCCAGCGCGCGCGCCTCGCGCAGCGCCTGCTCCCGATCGCGCAGGATCTCGCTGGCAGCCTCCAGGCGCTCACGCTGAAGCGCCGCCAGCTCTGCAGCGCGCGCCTGCTCCAGCTCGGCCCGCGTGAGGTGCTCTCGCTCGGTGCCTTCGAGATGCAATACATCCTCCAGGTCGCGCACCAGCTGGCTGCGGCGCTCTTCGGCCCGACTGCGGGCCTGCGCGAGCTTGAGCACCTCGACCTGCTCGGCATGGACCTGCGACTGCACCGCCTGCGCGTCCTTGCGCAGCGCGCCAATGCGCTCCTGCACATCACTCGCCGCGGCCTCGGCCGCGTGCAGCGCGTCATGCGCGATCAGCGCCTCTTCCTCCAGTGTCTGCTGCGCATGGGCAAGACTCTCGATCTCGCGCTGGCGCTCGATGACGCCGTGCGTGCGGGTGTCGGGCGCATGGTACGAAAGGCTTGCGCGCGTGAGCACCTGACCCTGCGCACCGACCAGCCTTACGCCCACGGGAAGCTCTGCATGGCGGGCAATCCACGGGGCGAGGGCCTCGACCGCGTAGCAGCCTTCAAGCAGATCCTCCAGCAATGGTGCGAGCTCTGCCCGTATGCAGGTCACCAGCGTGCCGAGCGGCACGGTCCCTGCCAAGGCCACCTCGTTCGCGGGCGAATCTGCGACCTGCTGCGCCAGCCCGAGACCGATCGCGACCGATTCCGGCGGGGCCTCGTCGAGCAGGCTGTGCGCGGCGGACCGCGCGGCTGTTTCATCGGGCGCGATCAGCGCGGACAATCTTTCGCGCAGCACGGCCTCGACCGCGGCATCCCAGCCAGCCTTCACCTGCAGGAACTCCCACAGCGGCGGGAGCTGCTCGAGTCGGTGACGCTTGAGCCAGTCCCCGAGCTTGCCCTGTGCCTGCACCCGAGCCTGCAACTGGACCAGCGCGTCCCGCCGCGCGCGCAGTTCGGTGAGGTTGCGCTGCGCAGCGCGTTCTCGCTCGAGCGCCGTCTTGAGCGCCGCCTGCACATCCGGCAGGCGTGCCTGCAAAGCGCCCAGTTCCTGGTGCGCCTGCTCGGACGCTTCCTGCAGCGCCTCCAGCCGCGCCTCGCGCTCGAGCAATGCGCACGCGTCCGGACCGGTAATCGCGGCGCGCTCGGCCTCGAGCCGGCCGCGCCGCTGCTGCAGGGCCTCGAGCGCGCGGTGAGCGCTCGCGCGGTTCGCCTCCTCCACCCGCAGCTGCTGTTCGGTCTGCGCCAGTTCGCGGCGCGCTGCGGCGACCGTCGTATCCGCCGCCTGGCGTGCCGCATCAAGCTCCGGCACACGGTCGGCGATCTCCGCATGGCGCGCCTCGGCCTGCTCCGCACGCATCGCCGCATTGAGCGCCAGTTCCGCCCAGCGCTCATGGTCGCCCGCCAGTCCCTCGCGGCGCGCCTGCCAGTGCGCATGGTCAAGCCCGAGCTGAGTGATGCGCGCTTCGAGCCGCTTGCGCGCCTCGCCCAGGTGCTGGAGCTCGGTCTCGAGCCGGCTCACCTCGGCGCTGACGGCGAACAGGTCGTTCTGCGCTTCATGGACCGACTCCGACGCCTGGAAGTGGGCGTCGCGGCAGGTTTCGATTGCCGTCTCCAGACTTTGCAGACGCTCGCTGTCGAGCTCGACCCGGCGGGCGGCTTCACCGAGCTCGGCCGCGATCCGCGCGTGCGCATCACGTGCCTCGTTGCGCTTGAGCAACCAGAGCAACTGCTGCCGCTCGGTGTGGACGGCGCTGAGCTGCTGGTACCGAGCCGCCACTTCGGCCTGCCCCTCGAGGTGGCCGATGCGCTCGCCCAGTTCCATGCGGATGTCGTCCAGGCGGGCCAGGTTGTCGCGCGCGTCACGCAGCCGCCCCTCGGTCTCCTTGCGCCGCTCACGGTATTTGGTGACGCCCGCCGCCTCCTCGAGGAAGCCACGGATCTCTTCCGGGCGCGCCTCGATGATGCGAGAGATCATGCCCTGCTCGATGATCGCGTAGGCGCGCGGACCCAGGCCGGTGCCGAGGAACAGGTCGATGACGTCCTTGCGGCGGACGTGCACGTTGTTGATGTAATAGGTCGACTCGCCCGAACGGTCGAGCACGCGCTTGACCGAAATCTCGGCGTAGCGCGACCACTGCCCCGCAGCCTTGCCCTCGGCATTGTCGAACACCAGCTCCACGCTCGCACGCGATACCGCCTTGCGCGTCGTCGAGCCGTTGAAAATAACGTCCTGCATCGACTCGCCGCGCAGCGCGGAGGCCCGCGTTTCGCCCAGCACCCAGCGTACCGCGTCGATGATGTTGGACTTGCCGCAGCCATTGGGTCCCACCACGCCGACGAGGTTGCCGGGCGTAAGCACCGTGGTCGGGTCGACGAAGGTCTTGAAACCGGCGAGTTTGAGCTTGGAGAGACGCACGTCGGAACCAGGCGGAGAGCGCGCGCGAACGCGTCGCAGGGCGGTCGGAAAGGCTGCGCATGATACCATTTCCGCCCATCCCGACTTCGCGCGGACGCGCCCAGCGCGTACCCGATCCGTATCAAAGTGAATCCGAATCT
The DNA here is from genome assembly GCF_052598215.2 of Thauera sp. ZXT1-4. Classification (NCBI taxonomy): domain Bacteria; kingdom Pseudomonadati; phylum Pseudomonadota; class Betaproteobacteria; order Rhodocyclales; family Zoogloeaceae; genus Thauera; species Thauera sp. ZXT1-4. The sequence continues at coordinate 88,899 of NZ_JBQWSN020000012.1, forward strand.
TGCCCGCCTGCAGACCTACCCCTTCGAGAAACTGCGCGCGCTGTTCGCAGGCATCGAGCCGCCCGCGCACCTGAAACCGATCCGGCTGTCGATCGGCGAGCCGCAGCACCCGACGCCGGGCTTCATCCGCCAGACGCTGGCCGACAACCTTGGCGGCCTGTCGAGCTACCCCGCGACGCTCGGGAGTGACGCGCTGCGCGGCGCGATCGCGCACTGGCTCGAACGCCGCTTTGGCTTGCCGAAGATCGACCCGGCAACGCAGGTGATCCCGGTCGCGGGCACGCGCGAGGCACTGTTCGCCTTCGCGCAATGCGTGGTCGATGGCACGAAACCCGGCGCCAAGGTCCTGTGCCCGAACCCCTTCTATCAGATCTACGAGGGGGCGGCCCTGCTCGCCAACGCCGAGCCGATCTTCATCAACAACCTGCCCGAGAACGGCTTCGGCTCGGATTTCGGCAGCATCGACGAGGCCGTCTGGCGCGACGTCCAGCTCGTCTATGTGTGTTCGCCGGGCAACCCCACCGGGCGGCTGCTGAAGCTCGAGGAGTGGAAGACGCTGTTCGAGCTGTCTGACCGCTACGGCTTCGTGATCGCTGCCGACGAGTGCTATTCCGAGATCTACTTCGACGACGACGCCAGGCCGATCGGCGGCCTGGAGGCGGCCTGGCGTCTGGGGCGCACGGATTTTCGCAACGTGGTGATGTTCTCCAGCCTGTCCAAGCGCTCGAACGTGCCCGGCATGCGCTCTGGCTTCGTGGCAGGCGATGCGCGGATCCTGAAGGACTTCCTGTTGTACCGCACCTACCACGGCTGCGCGCTCAACCCGGCAGTGCAGGCCGCCTCGGTGGTGGCGTGGAACGACGAGGAGCATGTCGAGGAGAACCGCCGCCTCTACCGCGACAAGTTCGCCCGCATCACGCCCATGCTGCAGCCCTGGCTGCCGGTGTCACTGCCGGACGCAGGCTTCTACTACTGGGTGCGCACACCGATCCCGGACACCGAGTTCGCCCGCCGTCTGCAGGCTGAATATAATGTGACGGTCCTGCCGGGCAGCTTCCTCGCCCGCGAAGCCAATGGCGTAAATCCGGGCGCCGGCTTCGTGCGCATCGCGCTGGTGGCCGACACGCACGAGTGCGTCGAGGCGGCCGAGCGCATCATCGATTTCTGCAAAACACTCTGAGAGAGATTTCCCACATGCACGCTCTGAAACCGATCATCGACGACGCTTTCGAAAACCGCGCCAGCCTGTCGCCCGCCTCCGCCCCGGCCGAGATCCGCAATGCGGTGGAAGAGGTCATTGCCGGCCTGGACGCCGGCACGCTGCGCGTGGCCGAGAAGAAGGACGGCCAGTGGGTGGTCAACCAGTGGATCAAGAAAGCCGTGCTGATCTCCTTCCGCCTGCGTGACAACGAGGTGGTACAGGCCGGCGGCCTCAACTTCTTCGACAAGGTGGCGACCAAGTTCGGCGACTACACGCCAGAGCAGTTCCGCGAAGGCGGCTTCCGCGTGGTGCCGCCGGCGGTCGCACGCAAGGGAAGCTTCATCGGCAGGAACGTGGTGCTGATGCCGTCCTATGTGAACATCGGTGCCTACGTCGATGAAGGCACGATGGTCGACACCTGGGCCACGGTCGGCTCCTGCGCGCAGATCGGCAAGAACGTGCACCTGTCGGGCGGTGTCGGCATCGGCGGCGTGCTCGAACCGGTGCAGGCCGGCCCGGTGATCATCGAGGACAACGTCTTCGTCGGCGCGCGTTCCGAGGTGGTGGAAGGCGTGATCATCGAGGAGAACGCAGTGCTGTCGATGGGCGTGTATATCGGCATGAGCACCAAGATCTACGATCGCGAAACCGGCGAAATCACCTACGGCCGTGTGCCGGCGGGCGCGGTCGTGGTGCCCGGCAGCCTGCCCTCGGCCTGCGGCAAGTACAGCCTTTACTGCGCGGTGATCGTGAAGAAGGTGGACGCCCAGACGCGCGCCAAGACCGGCATCAACGAGTTGCTTCGCGGCGCTTGATTCACTCCGTAGGCGCGCCTCTGCCGCGATGACCTTGCGCGCGCGGAAGAGGCGCTCCTGCGATGCTCACGATCTTTTGTCCGGGACCTTGACGCCATGATTTTCGACAGTCTCTTCCAGCTGATGGCCGAGAAAAAGGCCTCGGACCTCTTCATCACTGCAGGCGCCCCGATCCACATCAAGATCCAGGGGCACACCATGCCGATCAATCAGCAGATGATGGATCCGCTGATGATCCAGCGCATGCTGACCGAGGCCATCACCCCGGCGCAGATGACCACCCTCGAAAAGGATCGGGAACTCAACCTCTCCTTCGGTCGTCGGGACCTGGGCAACTTCCGGGTCAACGTGTTCTGGCAACGCAACTCGATGGCAGTGGTGGTGCGCTACATTCAGAGCGATATCCCGACCATCGAGAGCCTGGGGATGCCGCCGGTGCTCAATGAAGTGGTGATGGAAAAGCGCGGCCTCGTGCTCGTGGTAGGGGCGACCGGCTCGGGCAAATCCACCACACTGGCCTCCATGCTCGACCACCGCAACGGGAGCCGCAGCGGTCACATCCTCACGGTGGAGGACCCGATCGAGTACCTGTTCAGACACCGCAAGTCGGTGGTGAACCAGCGCGAGGTCGGCATCGACACCAAGAGCTGGAACGAGGCTTTGCGCAATGCCATGCGCCAGGCCCCGGACTGCATCCTGATCGGTGAGATCCGCGACCGGGAAACCATGCAGGCAGCGATCTCGTATTCGCAGACGGGCCATCTCTGCCTCGCAACGCTGCACGCGAACAACGCCTACCATGCCCTCAACCGCATCGTGAACTTCTTCCCGCTGGAGAACCGTCAGCTGCTCTACCTGGACCTCGCCGTCGCCCTGCGCTGCATCGTCTCCCAGCGGCTGGTGCGCAAGCCCGACGGCAAGCGCATTCCCGCAGTGGAGATCCTGATGAACACCCGCCACACTGCCGAGTTGATCGAACGTGGCGAACTGAACGGCATCAAGGAGGCCATGGAGCAATCGCTGGCGCCCGGCTCGCAGACCTTCGAACAGGCACTGTACCGGCTCTACATCGAAAAGCAGGTCACGCTGGAAGAGGCGCTGGCCAACGCCGACTCGCCCACGAACCTGCACTGGCTGATCAACAACGCGCAGATCCAGAGCGCAGAGCTGAAATCGACACAGGTTCGGACGCCGAAAGCGATGGACTTCGAAGCGAGTTCGCCGGACGGCGCCTCGTTCCAGGAGTTCACGCTCGACCTGAACAACAACTGAGCACGTACTGAGGCGCGGCCGCACTGCCGGTCGTGCCCGAGACCCCCATGACAGAAGACCTTTCCACGCGGGCCCTGGCCCGTGCGCTCATCGCTCGCCCATCCGTCACGCCCGACGATGCAGGCTGCCTCGAACTGATCACCGACCGGCTGCGCCCGCTCGGGTTCACGATCGAGCGCATCGACACCGGCGGCGTCAGCAATCTGTGGGCGCGGCGCGGAACCGCGACGCCCGTGCTCTGCTTCGCCGGCCACACCGACGTGGTACCTCCCGGACCGACCGAGGCCTGGACCACTCCGCCCTTCGCACCCACCGAGCGCGAGGGCATGCTGTACGGACGGGGCGCTGCCGACATGAAGACCTCGCTCGCGGCATTCGTGACCGCGATCGAGCGCTTCGTGGCGCAGCACCCCATACATGACGGGAGCATCACGTTGCTGCTTACCTCCGATGAGGAAGGCATCGCCACCCACGGTACGGTCAAGGTGGTGGAGGCGCTCGCTGCCCGTGGCGAGCGCCTGGACTACTGCATCGTTGGCGAACCAACCTCGGTGAAGACCTTGGGCGACATGATCAAGAACGGCCGGCGTGGCTCGCTTTCGGGCACGCTGCGCGTCAAGGGCAAGCAGGGTCACGTCGCCTATCCACAGCTCGCGCGCAACCCGATCCACCTTTTCGCACCGGCGCTGGCCGAGTTGGCATCGACCACCTGGGACGAGGGCAACGCGTTCTTCCCGCCCACCACCTGGCAGGTGTCCAACATCCACGCAGGAACCGGCGCCAACAACGTCATCCCGGGCGTGTGCGAGGTGATGTTCAACTTCCGTTTCAGCTCCGAGTCGAGCGCCGAAACCCTCAAGGCCCGCACGCATGATGTACTCGACCGCCACGGACTGGACTACGAGGTCGACTGGCACTTGTCGGGAAAACCCTTCATCACCGGGCGAGGCAGGCTGGTCGGCGCGCTATCGGCCGCAATCCTGAATACGCTGGGTGTGGAAACCGAGCTTTCAACCACCGGCGGCACCTCCGACGGACGCTTCATCGCCGAGATCTGCAAGGAAGTGGTCGAGTTCGGCCCGGTCAATGCAAGCATTCACCAGGTGAACGAATGCGTTTCCCTCGATGCGATCGAACCGCTTTCGGTGGTCTACGAGCGAACCCTGGAGGGACTGCTGACGGCCTGATGTGACGACGGCGAATCCAGGAACCAGCCCCCGGCCAGACATCGCCGCTCCGTAACGCCTTCAGCCCACTGCACACCTTTCGCGGGCAAGCCCGCTCCCACCAAATCCCGTGCGCGGCGATCATGCGACGCGCACCGAACCCAAGAGGCCCTGATGCACCACGACGAACACCCGGAAGACGAGCACGATCACGAACATGAGCACGGTCCCCTTGCCGAGCTCGTCACCGTCCGCGACTGGCTGCGCTACGCAGTCACCCGCTTCAACCGCGCCGGCATCTTCTGCGGCCATGGCGTACAGGACAGCTTCGACGAGGCCGTATGGCTGATCCTCGGCACGCTCGCCCTGCCCCTCGATCGCCTTGAACCCTTCCTCGATGCCTGCATTCCGGGGGAAGAACGCCTCGACCTGCTGCAGGCGATCGAACAACGCGCAGACGAGCGCTTGCCGACCGCCTACATCCTGGGTGAAGCCTGGCTGGGGGATTTCCGCTTCACGGTGGACCCGCGCGTGATCGTGCCCCGGTCCTTCTTCGCCGAGTTGCTCGAGGACGGGCTGGCACCCTGGGTGGAAGACCCGGAGGCCGTGGGCAGTGTGCTTGACCTGTGCACCGGCTCAGGGTGCCTCGCGATCCTGATGGCACACGCTTTCCCGCACGCTGCGGTGGTGGGTGCAGACCTTTCCGCGGATGCGCTCGAGGTCGCACGCATCAATGTGGAGGACTACGGACTGGAAGAGCGCGTCGAACTCGTCTGCAGCGACGTGTTCTCAGCCCTGCAGGGGCGCAGCTTCGATCTGATCCTGAGCAATCCCCCCTACGTCACCGCAGAGGCCATGGACGCGCTCCCGCCGGAATACCTGCATGAGCCGCAGATGGCCCTCGCCTCGGGCGACGATGGATTGGATGTGGTGCGGCGCCTGATCGCCGAGTCGGCTGCGCACCTGAACCGGGGCGGACTCCTTGCAGTCGAGGTCGGACACAACCGTTCAATCGTCGAAGAGGCCTTCCCCGACCTGCCCTTCAACTGGCTCTCCACCCGGGGCGGAGACGACATGGTCTTCCTGCTCAGGCGCGAGGATCTGCCGGGTTCGGAGGTCTGAATCGGGCGTTGCAGAAAAACCGCAGCGCGCCCCCGGTCGATATGCCGGGGAGACGCTGCGGTGGCGGCCGCGCTGATATCGCTTTTGTTGCTGACGTCGACGCAGCGACGGTCTCAGGCGACTTCGTCGATCCAGGCCTGCTGGATGCCCTCGAGAATGCGCTCGCCGCAGCGCTTTGGGTCGTCGTCGAACTCGGGCAGCGCCATGACCCAGTTCATCAGGTCGACGAAATTCAGCTTTGTCGGATCGACCTCTGGATGCGCGTCAGCGAGCTGGATGGCGATTTCCTGAACCTCTGTCCACTTCATGTCAGTGCTTTCCTTCGCGAGCCATGTTGATGGTATAGCGCGGGATCTCGACCACCAGCGGCGTGTCAGCGACCACCGTCTGGCAGGACAGGCGCGAGTTCGGCTCCAGGCCCCAGGCCTTGTCGAGCAGGTCTTCCTCATCCTCGGTGGCCTCGTTCAGCGAATCAAAGCCTTCGCGCACAATCACGTGGCAGGTGGTGCACGCACAGGATTTCTCGCAAGCGTGTTCGATCTCGATGCCGTGATCCAGCAGGCCGTCGCAGATGGTGGTACCGGGTGCGACGTCGATGACGCCACCATCCGGGCAGAGTTCGACGTGGGGCAGGACGATGATCTGGGTCATGGTTTCGTGCTTCAGAAATTCAGTTCATCCACCTTATGGCCAGCAAGCGCGCTGCGAATGCTGTTGTCCATACGGCGGGCGGCAAATTCGTCGGTGGCGCGGGCAACGGCGTCGATGCCGGCCTTGATCGCGCGATGGTCCTCGCCAGCGCGAAGCTGGTGCAGGCTTGCCAGCACGGCGTCGATGCGCGCGCGCTCTTGCACGTCGAGCAACTCACCGTCCTTGTCGAGCGCTGCGGCGACCGCCTCGATCACCCGGTCGGCCTCGACCTGCTGTTCGCGCAGCGCACGCGCCAGCATATCGTCGCCGGCGTGATCGACGCCGGAACGCAGCATCTCCGCGATCTCGTCGTCGGACAGGCCGTAGGACGGCTTTACGAGCACGCTCGCCTCCACCCCAGAGGACATCTCGCGCGCAGACACCGACAGCAGACCATCGGCGTCCACCTGGAAGGTGACCCGGATACGTGCTGCCCCCGCCACCATCGGCGGGATGCCACGCAACTCAAAACGCGCGAGCGAGCGGCAGTCTGACACGAGCTCGCGCTCGCCCTGCACAACATGGAAAGCCATCGCGGTCTGGCCGTCCTTGAAGGTGGTGAATTCCTGGGCACGCGCGATCGGCAGCGTGGAGTTGCGCGGGATGACTTTCTCGACCAGCCCGCCCATCGTCTCCAGACCGAGCGAGAGCGGAATGACGTCGAGCAGCAGCCAGTCGTCCTCTCCGGCACGGTTGCCCGCGAGCACGTTCGCCTGCATCGCGGCGCCCAGCGCAACGACCTTGTCGGGGTCGAGGTTGGTGAGCGGTTCCTGGCCGAAGTAGTTCGCCACCGCGCGCTGGATGTGCGGCATGCGCGTTGCCCCGCCGACCATGACCACGCCCTTGATCTCGTCCGGGGCGAGTCCGGCGTCGCGCAGCGCCTTGCGCACCGGCGTCAGCGTCTTCTGCACGAGGTTGGCGGTCATCTCGGCGAACTCTTCGCGCGTGACCACCAGGTCCACCTCCTCGCCCGAAGCCAGCCGTACATGCACCGGCGCCTCCTCGCAACTGGTGAGCAGCTCCTTCGCTTCGCGCGCCTTCATCTGCAGCCGACGCGCATCCTGCAGGGACGGCGGCGAGATCTTGGACTTGTCGAGGATCCAGCAGAACAGGCGATGATCGAAGTCGTCGCCGCCGAGGGCCGCGTCGCCGTTCGTGGACAAAACCTCGAACACGCCGCGCGAAAGCTTGAGGATGGAGAGGTCGAAGGTGCCGCCGCCAAGGTCGTACACGGCATAGACGCCTTCGGCCGCATTGTCGAGACCGTAGGCCACTGCAGCAGCGGTCGGCTCGTTGAGCAGACGCAGCACGTCCAGACCCGCCAGGCGCGCGGCATCCTTGGTAGCCTGGCGCTGGGCGTCGTCGAAATAGGCCGGCACGGTGATGACTGCGCCGACGAGCGCACCGCCCAGACTGGCCTCCGCGCGTTCGCGCAGAAGACGCAGGATCTCGGCGGACACCTCCACCGGACTCTTCACGCCCTGCACGGTGCGCAGGCGCAGCATGCCTTTGGCGTCCTCGAAGTCGTAGGGTACGGCCTCGATGTGGGCGACGTCCTTGAGGCCACGCCCCATGAAGCGCTTGACCGAGACAATGGTGTTGCGCGGGTCGACCGCCTGCGCCTTGAGCGCCGCAAGGCCAACCTCGACCCCCCCCTCGGTGAGGTAGCGGACCGCGGACGGCAGCATGGTGCGGCCAGTCTCGTCCGGCAGGCAGACGGCAATGCCGTTGCGCACTGTGGCGACGAGCGAATTGGTGGTCCCCAGATCAATGCCCACTGCGAGCCGGTGCTTGTGCGGCTCGGCGGACATGCCGGGTTCAGCGATTTGCAGCAGGGCCATCGGGTCTTCGTTCCGTGCTTACTCGTTTTCGAGGGCCAGCAAGGCCTCGTCGATTTCTTGCTGAAGTTTGTCCACGAACATCAGCCGACGCACGGTGTCGGCAGCCGCTTCGTAGTCGTGTCGTGTGTCGAGCTGCTCGGCCAGATGGCCACGCACCTCACGCGCATGACCGAGCAGGCGGCGGTGCAGCTCCTCGAGCTCGCCCGCGTCGGCGGCGATGCGCGCCTCTTCCACCGCCTCGCGCCACTCCATCTGTTCCATCAGGAACTCGGGCGACATTGCGGTGTTGGTTTCCAGCGCGGCATCGACTCCGGCCAGCTCGAGCAGGTACTGCGCGCGCGCAAGCGGCTTGCGCAGGGTGCGAAAGCCCTCGTTCACCCGCGTCGCCCATTGCATCGACAGCCGCCTCTCGGTGTCCGGCAGGTGTGCGTGCCGGTCCGGGTGCACCTGGGACTGCAGCGTATGCCAGGCGGCCTCGAGCGCGCCCTCGTCGAGCGCGTAACGGCGCGGCAGCCCGAACAGCGCGAAGAAGTCCTGCGTCAGGTCGATGCTCATCGCGCGCGGCTCAAACGTTGAAGCTTTCGCCGCACCCGCACTGATCCTTCACGTTCGGGTTGTTGAACTTGAAGCCCTCGTTGAGCCCTTCCTTGACGAAGTCCAGTTCGGTGCCATCGAGGTAAGACAGGCTCTTCGGGTCGATGACGACCTTGACGCCATGACTCTCGAAGACCAGGTCCTCGTCCTCGGTGTTGTCGACGAACTCGAGCTTGTAGGCCATGCCCGAGCAGCCCGAGGTCTTCACGCCGAGACGGATGCCCAGCCCCTTGCCGCGCTTGGCAATGAAAGTGGACACATGCCGGGCGGCGGATTCGGAAAGCGTGACGGCCATGATTCCTCCTGTACTGAACGAGCCGGTCAGGCGTCGTGCTTCTTCTTGTAGTCGGCCACGGCGGCCTTGATCGCGTCCTCGGCGAGGATCGAGCAGTGGATCTTCACCGGCGGCAGGGCCAGCTCTTCGGCGATCTGGGTGTTCTTGATCTCGAGCGCCTGATCAATGGTCTTGCCCTTGACCCACTCGGTGACGAGCGAGCTCGATGCGATCGCCGAGCCGCAGCCATAGGTCTTGAACTTGGCGTCCTCGATCACGCCATCCTTGCCGACCTTGATCTGCAGCTTCATGACGTCGCCACAGGCGGGCGCGCCGACCATGCCGGTCGCCACGCCTTCCTCATCCTTGCCGAAGGAGCCGACGTTGCGGGGGTTCTCGTAGTGGTCCAGGACCTTTTCGCTGTATGCCATGTTTTTCTCCTGCTGGGGTTGTCTCTGTTGTTTCGACCGCGCGCGTACCGATCAGTGCGCTGCCCACTGCACGGCGTCAAGGTCCACGCCGTCCTTGTACATTTCCCACAGCGGGGAGAGCTCGCGCAGCTTGCCGATCTTCTTGTGCAGCAGGTCGATCGTGAAGTCGACTTCCTCTTCCGTGGTGAAGCGGCCGATGGTGAAGCGGATCGAGCTGTGCGCAAGCTCGTCGTTGCGACCCAGCGCGCGCAGCACATAGGACGGCTCCAGGCTGGCCGAGGTGCAAGCCGAACCGGACGACACCGCGATGTCCTTGATCGCCATGATCAACGACTCGCCTTCGACGTAGGCGAAGGAGATGTTCAGGTTGTGCGGCACACGGTGCTCGAGGTCGCCGTTCACATAGGTGGCCTCGATGTCGGTCAGGCCGGCGAGCAGCTTGTCGCGCAGCTTGGTGATGCGCGCATTTTCCCCGGCCATCTCCTCGCGCGCAATGCGGAAGGCTTCACCCATGCCCACGATCTGGTGAGTGGCGAGCGTGCCGGAGCGCAGGCCGCGCTCATGGCCGCCGCCGTGCATCTGCGCTTCCAGGCGCACGCGCGGCTTGCGGCGCACGTACAGCGCGCCGATGCCCTTGGGGCCGTATGTCTTGTGCGCCGAGAAGCTCATCAGATCCACCTTGAGCCTGGCCAGGTCGATGTCCACCTTGCCGGTCGCCTGCGCAGCGTCGACGTGGAAGACGATGCCCTTCTCGCGGCACAGCTCGCCGATCTCGGCGATCGGCTGCACAACACCGATTTCGTTGTTCACGAACATTACCGAGATCAGGATGGTGTCAGGGCGGATCGCCGCCTTGAGCACCTCGAGATCGATCAGGCCGTTCTCCTGCACGTCGAGATACGTGGCCTCGAAACCCTCGCGCTCGAGCTCGCGCACCGTGTCGAGCACGGCCTTGTGTTCCGTCTTGACGGTGATGACGTGCTTGCCCTTGCCCTGATAGAAGTGCGCAGCGCCCTTGATCGCAAGGTTGTTCGACTCGGTGGCGCCGGAGGTCCAGATGATCTCCTTGGCGTCCGCATTCACCAATGCGGCAACCTGTTCACGCGCGTCCTCGACGGCCTTCTCGGCTTCCCAGCCGAAGGCGTGCGAGCGGCTGGCGGGGTTGCCGAAATGCTCGGTGAGCCAGGGGATCATCTTCTGCGCGACGCGCGGATCCACGGGGGTCGTGGCCGAGTAGTCAAGGTAGATGGGGAACTTCAGCATTGCGTCTCTCCGCAAGTTCGTTGTTCGTGTATCACGTCTGCCGGGGCGTGTCGTTCAGCGCGCCACCGACGCCAGGTTCTTCAATTCGTCTGCGACGCGGACAAAGGTCTGCACAAAACGCCGCACGTCGTCTTCGCAGGTGTCGCGACCAAGACTCACCCTCAGCGCACCGCGCGCAAGACCGGGCTCCACCCCCATCGCAAGCAGGGTATGCGAAGGCTCGGGGTTTGCGCTCGAACAGGCGGAACCACTCGCACAGGCAAAGCCCGCACGGTCGAGCTTGCCCACCAGGGTCTCACCGTCAATTCCGGCGAGGGCGAAGAATACGGTATTCGGCAGGCGCAGCGCGCCAGCAGAGAAAATCTGCGCACCACGCGCCGCCAGCGCAGCTTCGATCTCGTCGCGCAGCGTGGTCAGGCGCGCATGTTCCGCCTCGCGCCGCGCGACAGCAAGCTCGCAGGCAGCGCCGAAGCCGACGATCGCCGCCACGTTCTCGGTGCCGGAGCGCAACCCCCGCTCCTGACCGCCACCAGCGATCAAGGGCGCGAGCTCGACACGCTTGTCCACAACGAGCGCCCCCGCCCCCAGCGGCCCGCCGATCTTGTGCGCAGAAAGCGTGAGCGCATGGACACCGAGGCCGCGAAAGTCGATCTCGATCTTTCCCAAGGCCTGCACCGCGTCGGTATGGAACAGGGAGCCCGCTGCGCGAGCTTCTGCTGCCAGGCTGCCGATGTCCTGAATCACGCCGGTCTCGTTGTTCGCCAGCATCACCGACACCAGACGCGGCTTGTCGGACAGCACCGTCTGCCAATCCTCCTGTGCCACGCGCCCTTGGGCGTCCACCGCGATCTCGCGCATCGTCCAGCCGCTGCGCCGCAGCTGTCGTGCAGGCTCACGCACGCAAGGGTGTTCGATGCCGCTCACGGCCACCAGGCCCGGCTTCATGACGCCGGCCGCGCCCTTGAGGAAGAGGTTGTTCGCCTCCGACCCGCCGCTCGTGAAGATCACCTCGGTCGCATGTGCGCCGACTGCCGTCGCCACGCGCGCGCGCGCCTCATCCACGGCTGCACGCGCCTGACGACCATACTCGTGACGGCTGGACGCGTTGCCGAAGCGTGCCGGCCCGGCCGCACCGAGCCAGGGCAGCATCGCCTCGCGCACTACGGGGTCCAGCGGCGTGCTTGCGTTCCAGTCTAGGTAAGTGGGCGTAAAGCTCATACTACTTCGTGAATGGATGCGGACTGCGCTCAGACCGCCGCGACCTGACGGGTGGCTGCCATGCTTCGGCGGTGCATGTTCTTGAGCACCGAGGTTTCGGAGTCCGGCAGGATGCGGCGATTCACCAGAGCGTCCAGGGTTACCGAATCCAGATAGGCGTACATGCGCTTGTTGAGATTCGCCCACAGGTCGTGCGTCATGCAGCGATGGGCGTCGTGGCAGTTTTCCTTGCCGCCGCACTGGGTCGCGTCAAGCGGCTCATCCACCGCGACGATGATGTCAGCCACGGTGATCTCCGCCATGTCGCGCGCCAGCCGGTAGCCTCCCCCCGGGCCGCGCACGCTGCTCACCAGGTCGTGACGGCGCAGCTTGCCGAAAAGTTGTTCGAGATAGGAGAGCGAGATTTTCTGCCGGTCTGCAATACCGGCCAACGTGACCGGCCCATCGGCTTCGCGCGAAGCCAGGTCGATCATCGCCGTAACGGCGAAGCGGCCCTTGGTCGTCAGTCTCATGCGTGCTCCTGAAATAAATCTGCTGGGGGCAAAAGCGGCGGGGAAATCAGGCAGGGAAATTCGAACAGCTAAAGTCGAACAGCCATAGCCGGGATGAAGCCGCAGGGGACCCAAGATCAGCCGCGCACTGCGGCACAACCGTGTCCGCGCTCACTTCATCGAATACCCTACAATTTCGCTCGACTATACTTATCCCGACAAAAACGGTCAACTACTCAGCCACCTGCCTGACCCGGTCCCTATGCGTCCAGACACCCGACAGTCGCCACCAGCCTAATCGACCATCTTCGACAGCCGACCTGCGTCGAAATCGTCACTCGCCTCGGCGACGTCATCCAGCTTGACGCCCTGCGCCTCGAGGCGCGCGATGATGGCGTGCATGCGGCGGTCGGTTTCCACCGCATGATCCAGCAAACCATGCAAAGCCTTCGCAACCGGGTCGTCCATGTCGCGTGTGACACCGTAGGCGCTGAATCCGATCTCCTCCGCCTTCTGCTCGCGTGCAGCATCCCGCTCCGGATCGAGGATGCGTGCCGGGTTTCCCACCGCCGTAGCCCCGTCCGGCACCGGTTTCACCACCACCGCGTTCGAGCCGATCTTTGCCCCCTCGCCTACGGTGAAGCCGCCCAGCACCTTTGCCCCTGCACCGACCACGACGCCGCGACCGAGCGTGGGGTGACGCTTGGTACCGCGATACAGCGACGTTCCCCCAAGGGTCACGCCCTGGTAGATCGTGCAATCGTCCCCAATCTCAGCCGTCTCACCGATCACCACCCCCATGCCGTGGTCGATGAAAACCCGCCGCCCGATCACTGCACCGGGATGGATCTCGATGCCCGTGAAGAAGCGCCCGACATGGCTGAGAAAGCGCCCGAGCCAATGCCAGCCCCGCTGCCATGCACCGTGTGCCAGGCGATGAAACATCAGGGCATGAATACCTGGATAACAGGTCAGCACCTCGAGCGTGGAGCGCGCGGCAGGATCGCGCTCGCGAACGCTGGCCAGATCTTCTCGAAGGCGGCTGAACATGACGGAGAAACTCCAGGATGGAACAAGAAAGCGTGCAGGGAGGTCGCACAGCGAGGGCTGCGCTGAATTTCCGACAATTTTAATCGACTATCGCCAGCGGCAGAAAGCCCCGTCTGCGCAGCGCACGGCATGCAGCCGGGTGCTCAGCCCCGCTTGCGCGGCGTCTCAAAGGTCGTAAGCATGCCGCGCAGCAGCGCGACCTCCTCGCGCTCGAGCCGTACTCGGTTAAAGAGTCGTCGCATGCGCGGCAACAAGCGCTTGGGCGTGGTGGGATCGTGGAAGCCGCTTGCGGTCACGGCACGTTCGAGATGCGCCATGAAACCCTCGAAATCGGCATGGGTCGCGGGCTCCGGCTGCGGATCTGCAGGCGCAGCCTCGGCACCGAGTACCGCCATCCGCAACTCATAGGCCAACACCTGCACGGCAGCCCCCAGATTGAGCGAAGAAAAGTCCGGATCGGTCGGGATCGTCACCGGCAGGCTGCACAGCGCGGCCTCCTCGTTGGTCAGGCCGCTGGTCTCGTTGCCGAACACCAGCGCAACCACGCCATCCTGCGTGCGCGAAACCAGTTCCAGCGCGGCATCCCTTGCCTGCTGGCGCGGGAGCGAAAGCTCGCGCCGGCGTGCCGTCAGGGCGGCGGAAAACACGGTGTCGGCCAGCGCCTCCTGCAGGCTGCCGACCACGTGGGCCGATTCGAGCAGGTCCACGGCACCCGAGGCGCGGGCCGTGGCCACCTCATCCGGGAACGCCTCCGGCGCCACCAGCCACAGGTCGCGCAGACCCATAGTCTTCATCGCGCGAGCGGCAGCGCCGATGTTTCCCGGGTGGCTGGTACGCGACAGGACAACCCGGATACGGTCGAGCGCAAGGGGGCGATTCATATTAAAATTCCGCGTTTTCCGAATTTGCCGGGCTGCCTGCCCGGAACGTGAAGGCGATAAGACGGCAAGGCGTCCCTGACGCCCCGCGCGCTGCACGTCGCAGGCCCCGATTCTTTAACCGAGACCGATCCGCATGCATCCCACCCTGAACATCGCCGTCAAGGCCGCCCGTCGCGCCGCGTCCGTCATCAACCGCGCGGCGAACCAGCTCGACCTGCTGACCGTGCAGTCCAAGTCCCCCAACGATTTCGTCACCGAAGTGGACCGTGCCGCAGAGCAGGCCATCATCGAGGTGCTGCGCGACGCCTTCCCGGGGCACGGAATTCTAGCAGAGGAGTCCGGCGAGACCGGGCCGGCGAACGGTCAGGAAAGCGAGTTCAACTGGATCATCGATCCGCTCGACGGAACCACCAACTTCATTCACGGCTTCCCGCAGTATGCGATCTCGATCGCGCAGACGAAGAACGGCGTGCTGGAGCATGGCGTGGTCTACGATCCCAATACCAACGAACTCTTCACCGCCTCGCGCGGCAGCGGCGCTTTCCTCAACGACCGCCGCATCCGCGTCTCTCGTCGCACCCGCCTCAACGAAGCCCTGATCGGCACCGGCTTTCCTTTCCGCCAGTCCGACAACGTGGATGCCTACCTGGGCATGTTCAAGGAACTCACCCAGAAGACCGCCGGCATCCGCCGTCCGGGCGCTGCCTCGCTCGACCTCGCCTACGTAGCCGCCGGCCGTTTCGATGGCTTCTGGGAAATGGGTCTGTCGCCGTGGGACATGGCCGCTGGCGTGCTGCTGATTCAGGAAGCGGGTGGACTGGTGTCGGACCTGTCGGGCGAGGGCAACTACCTCACCTCCGGTAACGTGGTGGCCGCCACGCCGAAGATCTTCGGCCAGCTGCTGCCCATCATTCAGGCCTGGCGCCCGGCCAACATGCAGGCCTGAGGCCGTCTTGGCAGCGAGCAAGCGATCGCGCGGCGAAGCGGCTGCGCGCCCGGCCAGCCTGAGCGAGGCG
This sequence comes from Thauera sp. ZXT1-4, assembly GCF_052598215.2. Lineage (NCBI taxonomy): Bacteria > Pseudomonadati > Pseudomonadota > Betaproteobacteria > Rhodocyclales > Zoogloeaceae > Thauera > Thauera sp. ZXT1-4. The sequence continues at coordinate 104,224 of NZ_JBQWSN020000012.1, forward strand.
GAGATTGCCGCCCATACTCCAATGATGCAGCAGTACCTCCGGATCAAGCAGCAGCATCCGGACACCCTGCTCTTCTACCGCATGGGCGATTTCTACGAGCTCTTCTTCGACGACGCCGAGAAGGCCGCGCGCCTGCTCGACATCACGCTCACCACCCGCGGCCAGTCGGGTGGCAAGCCGATCCGCATGGCAGGCGTGCCCTTCCACGCAGTCGAGCAGTACCTCGCGCGCCTGGTCAGGCTCGGCGAATCGGTGGTAATCGCTGAGCAGGTCGGTGAGCCGGGCGCAACCAAGGGACCGATGGAGCGTGCGGTGAGCCGCATCGTCACCCCCGGCACGCTGACCGACGCCGCGCTGCTCGATGACCGCCGCGATTCCCTGCTGCTCGCCGCCAGCCTGCACCGCGGCGTGCTGGGGCTGGCCTGGCTGAACCTCGCCAACGGCGACTTCCGCCTCATGCAATGTCCGTCGGATGCGCTGCAGGCGCAGTTCGAGCGCCTGCGCCCGGCCGAGGTGCTGGTGCCCGACGGCCTCGCCCTGCCGCTCCTCGACGCGCTCGCCCCCGCGCAGCGCCGGCTGGCCGACTGGCAGTTCGACGCCGAGACCGGCACGCGCCTGCTCACCACCCACTTCGGCACCCGCGACCTCGCCGGCTTCGGCGTCGAGGACCTGCCGGTGGCGCTCGGCGCCGCCGCGGCCCTGTACGACTACGCCCAGGCCACCCAGCGCCAGACGCTCGCCCACGTCACCGGCCTCGTCGTCGAGCGCGAATCGGAGACCCTGCGCCTGGACGCCGCCACCCGGCGCAACCTGGAACTCACCGAGACCCTGCGCGGCGAGCCCTCGCCCACCCTGCTCTCTCTGCTCGACACCTGCGTGACCAGCATGGGCTCGCGCTGGCTGCGCCATGCGCTGCACCACCCGCTGCGCGACCGCACCGAACCCGCCGCGCGCCATGCAGCGGTGGCGGAACTCGTGGGTACGGTCGAAAGCGAGATGAGCGAGCACACGGACGCAGCCGCCGGTGGGTTCGCGCTGGCCGGGCGCGACGGCCGCGTCGCCTTCGCCGTGCGCGGCGCGCTGCGTGGCGTGGCCGACGTCGACCGCATCACCGCCCGCATCGCGCTGCGCAGCGCCCGCCCGCGCGACCTCTCCGCGCTGCGCGAGAGCCTGCTGCGGCTGCCCGAGCTCGCCGCCGCGCTCGCCCCCTGCCGCGCGCCGCTGCTCGCCGAGATCGTCGGCGCGCTCGCCATCGCCCCCGAGCCGCTCGCGCTGCTGCAGCAGGCCATCGCCGCCGAACCCGCCGCCATGGTGCGCGACGGCGGTGTGATCGCCCCCGGCTTCGATGCCGAGCTCGACGAGCTTCGCGGCATCCAGACCAACTGCGGCGAGTTCCTGATGGCGCTGGAGGCGCGCGAGCGCGAGCGCAGCGGCATCCCCGGGCTCAAGGTCGAGTTCAACAAGGTGCACGGCTTCTACATCGAGGTCAGCCGCGCCAACGCCGACAAGGTGCCCGACGACTACCGCCGCCGCCAGACGCTGAAGAACGCCGAGCGCTACATCACGCCCGAGCTCAAGGCCTTCGAGGACAAGGCGCTGTCGGCCAACGAGCGTGCGCTGGCACGTGAAAAGCTCCTCTTCGACCAAGTGCTGGACGTGCTCGCCGCACACATCCCGGCGCTGCAGCGCATCGCGCGCGCGCTGGCCCTGCTCGACGGTCTCGCGGCGCTGGCCGAGGCCGCACTGCGCTACGGCTACGTGCAGCCGCGCTTCGTCGACACGCCGGGCCTGAACATCGTCGGCGGCCGTCATCCGGTGGTCGAGCGCCAGGTCGAGAGCTTCATCCGCAACGACGCGCGCCTGGCCGCCACGCGCCGCATGCTGATGATCACCGGCCCCAACATGGGCGGCAAATCGACCTTCATGCGCCAGGTCGCGCTCATCTGCCTGCTCGCCCACGTCGGCAGCTTCGTGCCCGCGGATGCAGCAGAGCTCGGCCCGCTGGATGCCATCTTCACCCGCATCGGTGCATCCGACGACCTCGCCTCCGGGCGCTCGACCTTCATGGTCGAGATGACTGAGGCGGCTGCCATCCTGCACGGCGCCACCGAACGCAGCCTGGTGCTGATGGACGAGATCGGCCGCGGCACCTCGACCTTCGACGGCCTCGCGCTCGCCTTCGCGATCGCCCGCCACCTGCTGGAGAAGTCGCGCGCGCTGACGCTGTTCGCCACGCACTACTTCGAGCTCACCCGGCTCAACGCCGACTACCCCGAGTGCGCGAATGTGCACCTGGACGCGGTCGAGCACGGCCACCGCATCGTCTTCCTGCACGCGCTGGAGGAAGGCCCGGCGAGCCAGAGCTACGGCATCGAGGTCGCCGCGCTCGCCGGCATCCCGGCCGCGGTGATCCGCGACGCCAAGCGGCGACTGCGCGCGCTGGAGAACCGCGAGATCGAGGCCGGCCCGCAGGCCGACCTCTTCGCCGCGCTGCCTGAACCGGAGGACGCGCCGCTGTCGCACCCGGTGCTCACCGAGCTCGCCGACATCGACCCGGACGCGCTCACCCCGCGCGAGGCGCTCGAGCGCCTCTACGCCCTCAAGCGCCTGGCCGGAGACCACAACGCATGAACCCGCCAATCGAGATCTCCGAAGAAGCCGGCGTGCGCTACCTGCACTTCGGCTCCGACTGGATCCAGGGCGCGATGCGCATCCGCAAGCCGCATGCGCTCGAGCTCGCCTACACCCGCGAGATGATGGCCGGACTGCTGCTGCGCGACGGTCTCGCCGCCGACGGCGCGCACTGGCCGCGCAAGGTGCTGATCATCGGCCTGGGCGCGGCCTCGCTGGCGCGCTTCGTGCATCACCACCTGCCGCAGGCGAAGATCCGCGTGGTCGAGATCGCGCCCGCGGTGGTCGCCGCGGCGCGCCAGTTCTTCAAGCTGCCGGCGGAGGACGCGCGCTTCTCGGTGCACATCGGCTGCGGTGCACAGTTCGTGCTCGAGCACGACGAAGCGTGGGACTACGTGCTCGTTGACGGCTTCGACCGCAACGCGCGCGCGGGCGTGCTCGACACCGAGCCCTTCCACCAGGCAGTGCGGGCGCGGCTGTCGAAGCGCGGCATCATGGCGGTGAACCTCTTCGGTCGTTCGCGCGGCTACAAGGCGAGCGTCGAGCGCATCGTGCGCGCCTTCGATGATCGCGCGCTTGCCTTTCCGTCCTGCGACAGCGGCAACGTCGTGGCTTTCGGCGCCGATGGAGAGCCCATCGAGCGCAGCATCGAAGACCTGCGGGAACGCGCACGAACGCTCAAGGCAGAGACGGGGCTGGACCTGCTTCCTACCGTCACCCGTCTGGAGGCATCGAGCGCCTTGCCCGGTGGCGTACTGCGACTGTAAAACGTGGCCATAAACGCCTCGCGCGCGTTATTGTCCACCTCAACGTCGGGTCGCGAGGCCCTGTGCAAAGAGGATTGAACGCATGAACACCTTCCTGATCGCCTTCGTCGTGATCGGCATCGTGATCGGTGCCATGGCCATTGGCGTCATGTTCGGACGCAAGCCCATTGCAGGCAGTTGCGGTGGGCTGGGTGCGAGCGGTGGCGCTTGCGGCTGCAGCAACCCGTGTTCGAAGCGCCAGGCTCGCCTCGACGCGGCCCAAACCGAAGAACAACACTGATTCCACTCAGGAGAAAGCATGCTCAGTTCCCTGCTTGTCAAGGACTACATGGTGGGTGACCACCTCGCCTTCAAATCCGATACCAACCTGCTCAAGGCGGTGCATACCCTGCTCAAGCATGGCCTGAGCGGCGCGCCCGTAGTGGATGACAACAGTCGCCTGATCGGCTTTCTGTCGGAGAAGGACTGCCTGAAGGCTGCGCTCGATGCCTCCTACTTCCGACGCGAGGAAGGCACGGTGCAGGACTTCATGAGTCGCGACGTCACTTCGATCTCGGGCGATGCCAGCCTGATCGACGCGATCCAGCTGTTCCTGAGCAAGCACTACCGCTGCCTGCCGGTATGCGAAGGATCGCGTCTGGTGGGCCAGATTTCGCGCCGCGACATCCTCAGAGGCCTCGAGAAGGTGCGCAACGAGGAGCGCTGAGCGCCCTCGCGTGACGGCGCTGTTTCAAGCGGCGGGCGACGCCTGTTCTGCGGGCGGCAACCACAGGCATACGCCCTTGTTTGCCTTGGCGATCGCATCAAGGACCTCGGCGTGTGCCTTCAGTTCGTCCTCGGTCGCACGCAACACCTTGAGCGCCGGGCGCACGACCGGTGCGCCGCCCGCATCGGACTCCGGCATCGGCACTTCGTCTTCGAGCCCGATCATCAGGCTCTCCTGGCCGCGGGTCATCGCCAGATACACCTCGGCGAGCAACTCGGCGTCCAGCAGCGCGCCGTGCAACTCGCGGTGCGCATTGTCGACCTCGTAGCGATCGCACAGCGCATCGAGCGAAGCTTTCTTGCCCGGATTCTGCTCCTTGGCCATCTTGAGCGTGTCGACCACACCCGCGCATAGCGCGGCGAGCTTTCCACGCCCGAGCAGGTCCAGTTCGCAGTCGAGGAAGCCGACGTCGAAGCTCGCGTTGTGGATCACCAGTTCGGCGTCGCGGACGAAGTCCTCGAACTCGGCGACGATATCGGCGAACTTGGGCTTGTCGGCAAGAAACTCCTCGGTGATGCCATGCACCGCGACGGCCTCCGCGTCGATGCTCCGCCCCGGGTTGATATACACGTGATAGTGACGCCCGGTGAGGCTGCGGTTGAGCAATTCGACGCAGCCGATCTCGATGACGCGATCTCCGTTGCGCCAGTCCAGGCCAGTGGTTTCAGTGTCGAGTACGATCTGTCGCATTCCCGCTCTCCGTTCAGCCCTGCACCGACGCGCCATTCCGGCGCACCGCATCGACGCCCCGCCGCGCCAGCGCATCGGCCCGTTCGTTCTCGGGATGGCCCGAGTGGCCGCGCACCCAAAGCCATTTCACTTGGTGGCGGGCCGCCGCCGCATCCAATGCACGCCACAGGTCTGCGTTCTTCACCGGCTCCTTGGAAGCCGTCTTCCAGCCGCGCGCCTTCCAGCCGTGAATCCACTCGGAGATTCCCTTCTGCACGTACTGGCTGTCGGTGTGGACCCGCGCCGTGACCGGGCGCTTGAGCGCATCCAGTGCCCGGATCACCGCAAGCAGCTCCATGCGGTTGTTCGTGGTGTCCGGCTCGCCCCCCCAGATCTCCTTCTCGTGCGGACCCGAACGCAGGATCGCACCCCAGCCGCCCGGCCCTGGATTGCCGCTGCAGGCGCCGTCGGTGTAGATATCCACTTCTTCCATGTCTAAAGCAATGTCCTCGTGCTCCCGTCGCGCTGCGCAACGGGAGAAAGCCGTTTCGTACTTGCCTTGCGGCCTCGCCAATGAGGGGTGATCAGCCGCATGCCTTGCACCCGCTTCACCCCATGCACCATGTAGCCCGCGCCCAACACGGGCCACCAGCGCGCGCCGGCCCGGTCCAGGCAGCGCCAGCGCGGGGTGCGCAGCGGCGGTGCGTAACAACCGAAGGCGTTGTGCTGGATCTCGAACCCCAGCAAACCGAGCCAATCGCGGATCTGCATCACCGTGCGATAGCGCCCCCGCCACGGAGATTCGGCACCGGTCCGTGCCATCATCCTGCGCAGCCCCCAAAGGCTGAGCGGGTTCAGTCCGGTCACGATCACGCTGCCTTCCGGAACCAGCACACGCTCCACCTCGCGCAGGATTGTGTGCGCATGGGGGGAGAACTCGAGCACATGCGGCAGCACCACCAGATCCACACTGCCACTCGCGAGGGGAAGCGCATGAGGCTGCGCAAGCACATCCGCTCCCGCGTCGGTGGCACAGCAGCGTACGCGCTGCGGCATGCGATTCGCCCGCAGGAGATCGATGCCCGGCAGGCCGACCTGCACCGCGTAGTAGCCGAAGAGGTCCGCCAGGCACTGGTCCAGCACCGACTGCTCCCAGTCGAGCAGGTACCGCCCCTGCGGCGTCTGCAGCCATTCCTCGAGCCGGAGGATTGACATCGTCACTCAGGTCCTCACAATTCGCGGATGCACATTATCCCTCTTCCTGCCTTCCGCGATAACTACATCTGGCTGATGCACGACGGCCGCCATGCGGTGGTGGTCGACCCAGGCGATGCCGCCCCGGTTGAAGAGGCTCTGCAGCGCCTCGGGCTGGCGCTCTCGGCGATCTTCATCACCCACCACCACGCCGACCATATCGGCGGTCTTGCCAGGCTCCTCTCGGCGTGGCAGGTGCCGGTCCATGGACCAGCGGCCGAGGCGATCACGGGCGTGAGCCACCCGGTCGCCGAGGGCGACGAGATCCACCTGGTCCACCCGGCCGCGCGCTTCCGCGTGCTCGGGGTCCCCGCGCACACCGCGGGTCACGTCGCTTACCTGAGCATGGACATCGAACCCGGCGTGGTGTTCTGCGGCGACACGCTTTTCTCGGCTGGCTGCGGGCGCCTCTTCGAGGGCACGCCGGCCCAGTTGGGTGCTGCACTCGCACGACTTGCCGCGCTGCCCGCCGAGACGCGCGTCTGCGCCGCCCACGAATACACCCTGTCCAATCTTGCGTTTGCACGCGCCGCCGAGCCGGACAACCCTGCCCGCGACCGGCACGCCGAACACTGTCAAGCGCTGCGGGCCCGCGGCGAACCGACCCTGCCGAGCACGATCGGGCTCGAGCGCGAGATCAATCCCTTCTTGCGCTGCGACCGCCCCGGCATTCTCTCCGCGGTGCAGGCCCACAGCGGCGTCCGGCCCGCCGATGCGCAAGCCTGTCTTGCCGCCTTGCGCGCCTGGAAGGATCAGTTCTGAACCGCACATGAAGCCAAAGGATGCCCTCCATGGCCGGGGGCCGATGACCCTGTCCGCCCTGCTGCGTGCCATCGCACTTGTGCTCTCCGCCGCCCTCTGCCTTCATGCCACCGCCAGCGGTGCGCAAGCCGGGGCGCAGGTCGCGCAGCCTGCCCAGGCCATCCACCCGCAGCGCACCGATCTGCAGGCCGCCGACCCACAGCCCCCCGGTGCGCAGACACCGGATGCAGCCGGGGCCTTGCCCACCCCCATGGAGCCCGCAGCCGACCTTTCTACTGCATCGGCTACGACTGGTCAGCGCGCTGCGCTTTTGCCGCCCGTCACGGCCGCGCGCGTGCTCACCCTCGACCTGACCCGCGACGCCAACGACATCTGGGACCGCATCCGGCGCGGCTTCGGCATGCCGGACCTGGACAGCCCGCGCGTCATGGAACAGCAGAGTTTTTACCTGAACCGTCCCCGCTTCCTGAAGCAGGTGTTCGAACGGGGCGGACGTTACCTCTACTACATCGTCGACGAACTCGAACGGCGCGGCATGCCGACCGAGATCGCCCTGCTGCCGATGATCGAGAGCAGCTATAACCCGATGGCCTACTCACGCGCGCATGCCTCTGGGCTCTGGCAGTTCATCCCATCCACCGGTCAGCATTACAACCTCGCGCAGAACCACTGGATCGACGAGCGTCGCGACGTCATCGCCTCCACCAATGCAGCCCTCGACTACCTGCAGCGCATCTACGACATGCATGGCGACTGGCACCTCGCACTTGCCTCGTACAACTGGGGAGAAGGCTCGGTGCAGCGCGCCCTCAAGCGCAATGCCGAAGAGGGACTGCCGCTCGAGTACAAGCACCTGCGCATGCCGGAAGAGACGCAGAAATACATCCCCAAGCTGCAGGCCATCAAGAACATCGTCGCGCAACCAGAACTGTTCCACTTCGAGTTGCCTTATGTCGCCAACGAGTTGCACTTCGTCAGCGTGGATGCGCCGATCGGCGTCGATCTGGCTACTGCAGCGCGGCTGTCCGACATGCCGCTGGACGAATTTCTGGCCCTGAACCCGGGCTTCAATCGCCCGGCCGTCACCCTGCCGGGACAGAGCTTTGTCGTGCCGGCCGACCGTGCCAGTCAATTGCAGGAAGGGCTGGCCGAACTCGACGAGGAGGACGGGAGTTGGCGCATTCATCGTCTGGCCAAGGGTGAAACCCTGCAGGCACTGGCGGCACGGCATGGCATCAGCCATGCCCAGCTGCTCAAGCTCAACGGCCTTGCCTCAGGAAGCCAGCCCGCTCCGGGCTACGCGCTGTTGGTACCGGACGGCGTCGATCCGGACGGGGCCCTGGAAGTGGTCAGCCTGTTGCCCCTGCGTGCAGCCCTCGTTCGCCCGCAGGGACTGAAGCTGAACGCCCCCTCCAAGAAGGGAGGCGCCACCGGGCTCAAGTCGCCCCGCTCGCAGCCACGCAACACGGCAAGGTCGGGCGCCAAGCGCAAGGCGGCGCGCTGACACACGGCTGCGCGGAGCGCCGTTCAGACCCGGGTTTGCGGCTGGGTTTGCGGCCAATGACAGCGCACACGGTGTCCGTGCCCAAGTTCTGTCGTGCCGGGATAACTTGCGCGGCAAACGTCGCTCGCCAGCGGGCAACGCGGATGAAAATGACAACCCGCGGGCGGGTTCAAGGGAGACGGCAGCTCGATCATCTGCGCGGCACGGGCTGCATGCTCCTCCTCGGCAGAAGCATCACCCCTCTCCTCCTCTTCGCCCAGCCGTGGCACCGCTGCCAGAAGCGCCCGGGTATAGGGGTGGGCACTCGCGCCAAGCACGCGTGCGAGTGGCCCCTCTTCCACGATCCGACCGAGGTACATCACCGCGACGTCGTCGGCCAGGTACTCGACCACCGCGAGATTGTGTGTGATGAACAGGTAGGCCAATTGCTGCTCGTGCTGAAGGGCACGCATCAGGTTGAGCAGTTGCGCCTGGACCGACACGTCGAGTGCACTCGTCGGCTCGTCACACACGATCACTCGCGGAGAAACCGCCAGCGCCCTCGCTACGGCGATGCGCTGACGCTGCCCGCCGGAGAACTCGTGCGGATAGCGCCAGCGCATATCGCCCGAAAGCCCCACGCGCTCGAGCAGTTCCGCGACGCGCACCTGACATGTATTGGGGTCGGTCTCGACACCCAGCGCCTGCAGCCCCTCCGCGATGATCTCGCCCACCCGCATGCGTGGGTTCAGCGAAGCGAACGGATCCTGGAACACCATCTGTACCGCCCCCCTGAGCGCATGCAGCGCCTGCCGCGGCAAGGCCGAATAGGCCTCGCCATCCAGCAGCAGCTTGCCGGCGCTGGGCTCGATCAAGCGCAGGATCGCCTTGCCCACTGTGGTCTTGCCGCACCCCGACTCGCCCACCAGGGCCAGGGTGCGCCCCGGCATCAGCCTCAGGCTGACGCCGTCAACCGCTCGCACGTAGCCCACCGGGCGCTGGAGCAGTCCCTTGCGCACCGGAAAATGCACCGCCAGATCGCGCACCTCGAGCACCGCCTGGCCCCCCCCCGAGCGCGCCTCCGGCACGCCCACTGCAACCTGCATCTCGAGCGCGCGCGGCACGCTTACCCCTTCGTACAGGTGGCAGCGCACCGCCTGCACACCCACGTGGTGCCACGCCGGCGACTCCTCGTCGCAACGGTCGAAAGCCATGGGACAGCGCTCGGCGAAACGGCAGCCCACGAAGCTGCGATCGAGCGGCGGCACGCTGCCCGCAGGCGCGTCGAGCGGGCTGCCGCGCTTCTCGGTGCCGGGCAGCGCGGCAAAAAGCTTGCGCGAATAGGGGTGAAGTGGCGCGGTGAAGAAATCGGCCCGCGGTCCGGTTTCCACGACCTGGCCAGCGTACATCACGCCGACCCTGTGCGCCATGCGCGCCACCACGCCCAGATCATGCGTGATCAGCAGCATGGCCATGCCTTCGCGCCGCTGGATGCCGGCAAGCAGATCGAGCACCTGTGCCTGGATGGTGACATCGAGCGCCGTGGTCGGCTCGTCGGCGATCAGCAGGTGCGGCCGGCCGGCCAGCGCCATCGCGATCATCACGCGCTGCTTCATGCCGCCGGAGAACTGGAAGGGATATTCCCGCAGCCGCCGCGCGGGGTCGGGAATACCCACCGCCTCAAGCAGCTTGCAGGCTTCCTCGCGCGCCGCCTCGCCGCGCAGGCCGTGCACCGCGAGCGCCTCGACGATCTGCGCGCCCACGCTCATCACCGGATTGAGGCTGGTGGCGGGCTCCTGGAAGATCATGCCGATGCGCCCGCCGCGCACCTTGCGCATCGCCGCCTCGGGCAGCGCGAGCAGGTTCTCTCCGCCCAGACGGACGCTGCCACCCGCAATGCGCCCGCCATCGGGGAGCAGGCGGGGCAGCGCCAGTGCCGTCATGGACTTGCCGCAGCCGGACTCGCCCAGCAGGGCGAGCGTTTCTCCGCTGCGGATCTCGAGGTCGACGCCGTCGACAGGACGAATCTCGCCGCCGGCGCGCGCAATCTCCACGCTCAGGCCGGCGACCTGAAGCAGTGGAGATTCAGCGATATCAGTGGTGGTGATGTCCGCCCGGACCATGAACGTGGCCGTGGGAGAGTTCCTCTGCGCTGGCCGCCCGCACTTCAGCGACGGTGATGTCGAATACCAGCGCCACACCGGCCAGCGGGTGGTTTCCATCGACCACGACCTTGCCGTCGGCGATGTCGGTGATGCGGTAGACCATGTCTTCCTCGCCGTCGTCCGAGACGCGCTCGAAGCTCATGCCCACCTCGATGTTGTCCGGGAAGAGCTTGGCGTCCTCGACCAGGACCAGTTCCTCGTCGTAGTCGCCGAAGGCATCCTCGGGCTGCAGCTTGACCTGCAGTTGCTCACCGAGCTTCCGGCCATGCAGCGCTTCTTCAAGCACCGGGAAGATGCCGTCGTAGCCGCCATGCAGATACACCAGCGGGTGCTGCCCGTCGTCGATGACGCTGCCTTCCGGATCGCGCACGGTGTACTGCAGCGTGACCACGCTATTTTTTACGATTTCGTTTTGCATTTCGGGGTTCCAGTTCCTTGACCAGTTCGAAAACCGCGGCAGCGTGGCCACGGGGTGTCACATCGTAGAGCGCGTGGCGAATGCAGCCTTCCTTGTCGATGATGAAGGTCGATCGCCGCACACCCATCTTCTTCACGCCGTCGACTTCCCGTTCCTGCCAGACACCGTAGAGGCGGCACGCCTCGGTATCCGCATCGGAGAGCAGACGGATCGACAACCCTTCCTGGTCACGAAACTCGGCGTGCGTCAGACAATCGTCCGGACTCACGCCGACCACGATGCAGTCGAAAAGGGCGAACTCGTCCTCGTGGTCGCTGAAATCTGCGGCCTGGAGCGTGCAGCCCGGGGTCTTGTCGCGGGGGTAGAAGTAAAGAACGACATGATGCTTGCCGACCTCCGACGCGAGGTCGAAAATTTCCATGTCGGCATCGGGCAACGTAAAGGCGGGGGCGGTATCTCCGCTTTTGAGCATGTCCTGAATCCGTGTTCGCTTAGCCGGAAATCCAGCCTAACGCATTGATGTAATTG
>NZ_JBQWSN020000013.1:0-100203 GCF_052598215.2 Thauera sp. ZXT1-4
ACAATTACATCAATGCGTTAGGCTGGATTTCCGGCTAAGCGAACACGGATTCAGGTGGCTGTACAAGCGCTCCACTGCAATGCAGATCGCCTTGGACCGAGCCCTGTTGCGCTTTCCCGTAATCGGACAGATTGTGCGCAAAGCCACCGTGGCACGCTGGACGCGGACGCTGTCCACCATGTTCGCCGCCGGGGTTCCCCTCGTCGAAGCCCTGGACTCCGTGGGCGGGGCATCGGGGAACTACGTCTATACGGTGGCGACACGGCAGATTCAAGCTGAAGTCAGCACCGGGACAAGCCTCACGGTTGCCATGCAGAACGCGAACGTCTTTCCCACCATGGTGGTCCAGATGGTGTCCATCGGCGAAGAATCGGGCCAGCTCGACTCCATGCTCGGCAAGGTCGCCGACTTCTTCGAGCAGGAGGTGGACGATGCGGTGGCCGGCCTCTCGCAACTGCTCGAGCCTCTGATCATGGTGTTTCTCGGCACCATCATCGGTGGCCTCGTGGTCGCCATGTACCTGCCGATCTTCAAGCTCGGCCAAGTCGTCTGATCGATGCTGGATCTGCTCAACAACGTGGCGGCTTTCACCGCCCTGATGGCTCTGCTCGGCTTGTTCGTCGGCAGCTTCCTCAACGTGGTGATCCACCGCCTGCCGGTGATGATGGAGCGCGACTGGCAGGCGCAGGCAGCAGAGTTGCGCGGCGAGGACACACCGGCGGGCGAGCGCTTCAACCTTGCCACGCCCCGCTCGCGCTGCCCGCATTGCGGCCACCGGATCACTGCACTGGAGAACATTCCGGTGATCAGCTACGTGCTCTTGCGGGGTCGGTGCAGCCATTGCGGCGCAGGTATCGGAAAGCGCTATCCGATCACCGAACTGCTGACCGCAGCGCTGTCCGGTTACGCCGCCTGGCACTTCGGCTTCGGGCTTGCCGCGATCGGTGCCCTGCTGTTCATCTGGGCGATGATCGCATTGACCTTCATCGACCTCGACACCCAGTTGCTCCCGGACGACATCACCCTGCCACTGCTATGGCTGGGGCTCGCCTTCAACCTGCCCGGCACCTACACCGGGCTCTCCGACGCTGTGATCGGCGCCATGGCAGGCTACCTCGCGCTGTGGTCGGTGTATTGGCTATTCAAGCTGACGACCGGGAAGGAGGGCATGGGCTACGGTGACTTCAAGCTACTCGGCGCAATTGGCGCCTGGCTGGGCTGGCAGGTGCTGCCGCTGACGATCCTGCTTTCCTCTCTGGTGGGTGCGCTCGTCGGCGTCGCGCTCATCGTTTTCGCGCGCCACGGTCGCAACGTGCCGATCCCTTTCGGCCCCTATCTTGCCGCAGCAGGCATCATTGCACTGTTCTGGGGCGAGGCGCTTACGCAGCATTACCTCGGCCTGCTCTGAAGCAGGCGCGACGAGGCTTGAAGCCCTCCGCTCACGCCCCCATCTGAAGCGCGCGCACGGAAGTCCGTGGCGCGCTTTTTCCTTATGCTGCATTGCGTTAGACTTGCGCACTTGTTTTCGGGGAGCCTCTCATGCCCATCTACGAATACCGCTGTCCGAGCTGTGGTTTCCAGAAAGACCACCTGCAGAAGATGAGCGATGCACCGCTGTCCACCTGCCCGTCCTGCGGAGCCGAAGGCTACGCCAAACTGCTGTCTGCCGCGGGCTTCCAGCTCAAGGGCTCCGGCTGGTACGCGACCGACTTCAAGGGTGGCAGCGCCCCCGCCCCTGCACCCGCCGAGAGCACATCGAGTGGCGGCTGCGGCGGCGGTTGTGCCTGTCACTGACGGCAGCCTGTCCCCTTGAAAAAATACTTCATCACCGGACTGCTGATCTGGATTCCGCTGACGATCACCTTCATGGTGCTCGCCTGGATCGTCAGCTCGCTCGACGCGATCCTGCTCTGGCTACCGGAGCAGTATCACCCGCGCAAATACATCGGCTTCGACCTGCCCGGCACAGGCGTGGCCGCAAGCCTGCTCATCGTCTTCTTCACCGGCCTCGTCGCAGCCAACGTGCTCGGGCAGAAGATCGTGCAGCTGTGGGAGGCCTTGCTTGCGCGCATTCCGGTGGTGAAGTCGATCTACTACAGCGTCAAGCAGGTGTCCGACACGCTCTTCTCGAGCAACGGCCAGGCTTTCCGCAAGGCCCTGCTGGTGCAGTATCCGCGCCACGGCACATGGACGATCGCCTTTCTCACCGGAAAACCCGGAGGGGATGCAGCCAACCATCTGCAGGGTGACTACGTCAGCGTTTACGTGCCGACCACACCGAACCCGACCTCGGGATTCTTCCTCATGCTTCCGCGCATCGACGTGATCGAACTCGACATGAGCGTGGACGAAGCACTGAAGTACATCATTTCCATGGGGGTAGTCGCTCCCCCCTCGCGCAAACCGCCCCACCTTCCGGCGCAGCTCGAGAAATGACGACCCGGCCACACACACCCCGAACCTGAAACTACCGTAGCCTCCGGCTGGCCGCCGGAGGACGACATCCGGAACCCGACATGCGAACTCACTACTGCGGAAAAGTCACTGCCGCCGACCTCGACCAGATCGTCACCATCAGCGGCTGGGTCCACCGCCGCCGCGACCACGGCGGTGTCATCTTCATCGACCTGCGCGACCGCGAGGGCCTGGTGCAGGTTGTGTGCGACCCCGACCGCGCCGACATGTTCAAGACTGCAGAATCGGTGCGCAGCGAGTTCGTCCTCAAGATGAGCGGCAAGGTGCGCCGCCGCCCCGCCGGCACCGAGAACGCCAACCTGACCTCGGGCGAGATCGAGATCCTCTGCCACGACATCGAGGTGCTCAACGCCGCCGCCACGCCGCCGTTCCAGCTCGACGACGAGAACCTGTCCGAGACGGTGCGCCTGACCAACCGCGTCATCGACCTGCGTCGCCCGCAGATGCAGAAGAACCTGATGCTGCGCTACAAGACCACGATGGCCTTCCGCCGCTTCCTCGACGGCGCCGGCTTCATCGACGTCGAGACGCCGATGCTCACCAAGAGCACGCCGGAAGGCGCTCGCGACTACCTGGTGCCCTCGCGCGTGCATCCGGGCCAGTTCTTCGCCCTGCCGCAGTCGCCGCAGCTCTTCAAGCAGCTGCTGATGGTCGCCGGCTACGATCGCTACTACCAGATCGTCAAGTGCTTCCGCGACGAGGACCTGCGCGCCGACCGCCAGCCCGAATTCACCCAGGTCGACCTCGAGACCTCGTTCATGGACGAGCACGAGATCACCGCGCTGGTCGAGGAGATGATCCGCTACGTGTTCAAGGAAGCGATGGACGTCGAGCTGCCCGCGCCCTTCCCGCGCATGAGCTATGCCGAGGCGATGCGCCGCTACGGCTCGGACAAGCCGGACCTGCGCGTCACGCTGGAACTCACCGACGTCACCGACGCGGTGCAGGACGTCGCCTTCAAGGTCTTCAGCGGCCCCGCCACCTCGGGCGGCCGCGTCGCCGCGATGCGCGTGCCGGGCGGCAACAGCCTCACCCGCGGCGAGATCGACGAATACACCAAGTTCGTCGGCATCTACGGCGCCAGGGGCCTCGCCTACATCAAGGTCAACGACGTCACCCAACCCAACGAGCAGGGCCTGCAGTCGCCGATCGTCAAGAACCTGCACGAGACCGCGCTCACCACCATCCTCGAGCGCACCGGCGCGCAGTCGGGCGACCTGATCTTCTTCGGCGCCGACAAGACCAAGGTGGTCAACGACGCCATGGGCGCGCTGCGCATCAAGCTCGGCCACGAGAAAGGCTACGTTACCGGCGAGGCCTGGCGTCCGCTGTGGGTGGTCGACTTCCCGATGTTCGAGTACGACGAGGATGACAAGCGCTGGACCGCCTGCCACCACCCCTTTACCAGCCCGAAGGACGAGCACATCGACCTGCTCGAGTCCAACCCGGGCGAGTGCCTCGCCAAGGCCTACGATCTCGCGTTGAACGGCTGGGAGATCGGCGGCGGCTCGGTGCGTATTCACCGCGCCGACGTGCAGGCGCGCGTGTTCGAGGCGCTCAACATCGGCCCCGAGGAGCAGCAGGCCAAGTTCGGCTTCCTGCTCGACGCGCTCAAGTACGGCGCGCCGCCGCACGGCGGCCTGGCCTTCGGCCTCGACCGCATCGTCACCATGATGACCGGCGCCGAATCCATCCGCGACGTGATCGCCTTCCCCAAGACCCAGCGTGCCCAGTGTCTGCTCACCGACGCGCCGAGCGGCGTGGACGAGAAGCAATTGCGCGAACTGCACATCCGCCTGCGCCAGAAGGTGCAGACCGAAGTCGAGGTCGAGCGCGGCTGATCCACCGGCAGACACCCGCTCCCATGCGAAGCCCCTGCAAGGAAGACCTTCTTTCTTCGTTGCAGGGGCTTCAGCCTTTGCGCTGGCTGCCGTAATCTTCGGTCATGGCACGCCGTCGGCGTGCATCCGGTGACCCTTTCATGCTGCTTCCCCAGAATATCGATGTGCTGGTCGTGGAAAGTCAGGCGAGCATGCGCGCGCAACTGCGCACCATGCTCGGCTCGATCGGCGTCGAAACACCGCAGTTCGCGGCCTCTGCCACAATGGCCATCCGTCGCCTGCGCGAGCAGCACTACGACCTCGTGCTGTGCGAATACAACCTCGGGGAAGGTCAGGACGGACAGCATCTGCTCGAAGATCTGCGTCAGCACGAGATCATTCCGCGCGAGACGCTGTTCGTCATGATCACCGGCGAGCGCAACTTTGAACGCGTCACGAGCGCCTGCGAGCTCGCGCCCGACGACTACATCCTCAAGCCGCTCACGGCTGAAACCCTGCGCGTCCGGCTGCTGCGCGCCTTCGCCAAGCGCGACGCCTTTCTCCCTGCCTGGCAACTGGCCCGGATCGGTGACCCGGTAGGCGCGATCGAATACTGCCGCCTCGCCCGCGACGAGCATCCGCAGTACCTGATCGACTTCATGCGCCTGCAGGCCGAACTGCATGCGGGGATCGGGCAGATCGCCGAGGCGGAGGCGCTCTACCGCGAGATTCTCGCCGCCCGCGCCATCCCCTGGGCCTCGCTCGGCCTTGCACGCGTGCTGGTAACGAAAAAGTCATGGATCGAGGCCGAGCACATCCTCACCGAACTCATCGCCCATCACGACCGCTTCATCGAGGCATACGAACTCCTCGCACGCCTGCACGAGGAGAGCGAACGCCCCGACGAGGCCTGTACTGCGCTGCAGCGCGCAAGCGAGCTTTCTCCCTACCGCACCAGTCGCCTGCGCCACCTGGGCGAGCTCTCGCTCCAGGCCGGCAACCCCGCGACTGCCGAGCACAGCCTGAGCGAGGTCGTCCAGCGCAGCAAGCACTCCGAATTCCGCGACCCGGAGGACCACGTACGCCTGCTACAGGCCCAGCTCGCGCAGCAGAAACTGGACGCAGCGCGCGAAACCCTGGAAGACCTCGAGCGCAACCTGGCCCGCCAGCCCAAGGGCGAACTCTGCTCCGCGATCGGCAACGCCCTCATCCATGCCCACCTGCAAGACCGCGACCAGGCCCGCAGCGCAATGACGGGTGCGCTGCGGAATCCGGCGCGCCTGCGCGAGCTCTCTGTCGGCCTGCGCCAGGACCTCATGAAGGCCTGCTTCGACCAGCAGCTTGGCAATGAAGGCAACGAGCTGCTCGCCGACCTCATGCGCACCGCGGGCGACGACCGCACCCTCGCGAGCACCCGCGCCACGCTACAGGCGCGAGGGCTGGAGCACCTGTCGCGGGAGGTGGAAGCACGCGTGCAGGCCGAAGTCAAAACGCTCGTCAGCACCGGTGCAGAAAAGGCGCATGCGGGCGACTTCGACGGCGCAGTGAGCGAGATGATGAACGCGGCACGCAAAATGCCGGGCAATCCGCACGTGCTCTTCAATGCCGCCCTGGCGCTGCTTCGCCACATCGAGAATCGGGGCTGGAACGAAGCCTTCGCCACCCAGGCGCGCGGGCTGATCAGCCGTGCTCACCGTCTGTCGCCGGCCAACCCCCGCTTGACCGCGATCACCGAGTTCATGCACGCGCTCATGAAGCGCTACGGCATCCGCCCGGATCGCGCACCCGCGCGCGCGCGAAAGGGCCGAACGGCATGACGCGCTCGCGCTGGCTCGGCCTGCTTCCGCTCATTGCGCTGCTGGGTGCGCTGCTCGGCTGCTCGCCCCAGGCCAGCCCCCAAACGACCCTGCCCTCGCACGCAGGGCTGCCGCCCGAAGCGATCGAGACCCTCGCACTCATCCAGCGCGGCGGCCCCTTCCCCTACCGCAAGGACGGCAGCACCTTCCAGAATCGCGAGCGCCTGCTTCCCGGCAAACCACGCGGCTTCTACCGTGAGTACACGGTACCGACGCCCGGTGCGCGCGATCGCGGCGCACGCCGCATCGTCACCGGAGGGGATCCGCCGGAAGTGTTCTACTACACCGCAGACCACTACCGCAGCTTCCGCAAGATCGAACCCTTGCCCTGAGCGGCCCGCGCACAAAGTCCATCCCATGCCACTGCCGTCTCCCCCTCCCGCCCCCGCGCAACCACCCTCCGACCGCGTGCTCGACCTCCACATCGACCTCGCCGGTTGTGAGGGGAAGGCCGAGCTCCTCCGCCGCGTGGCCAACGCCCTGCGCTTCCCGGACTGGTTCGGGCACAACTGGGATGCGCTCGCCGACAGTCTCACCGATCTGTCCTGGCTGCCCGCCGCGCATTACCGCCTGACGATCGCCCACACCACCGCCTTGCGGCATGCATCGCCGGAGACCCTCGACACGCTGCAAGAGGTGCTCTCCGAGGCCGGCGATTACTGGCGCGGAGAGGGTGTCTCCTTCGAGTTCAGCTTTCTCGAGGGCCCAGCGGACGGCAGTACATCCCCCCCAGTTCCGCACGCTTCTCCTCGATAAGGGCGCCCAGACAGCGCGGACAGTAGCAGCCCGCCCCCTCACCGCCCTTGGGCACCCCAAGCGCCGCTGGATAGGCTGCACACCAGCAGGCTGCCTCACCCGAGCGCATACCGCACACGAACGGCGCGCCGCAAGCGCGGCACGCATTTCCTGGTTCATTCATTTCGACTCCCTGCACGGTCATCCGGGCCGCTCCCGGCAAGACTTGAAAACGCTGAACCCGCGCCTATATTTGATCTGAAGCCGGAACAACCGGCCAGACTTCAGATGAGGAGAACCGGACATGAGCAATCATCTCACCCGTCGCACCGACCCGCTCGAAGACTTCTTCCGCGGCTTCTTCGTTCGCCCGGTCGATTTCGGCGGCGCCCCGGTCGGCGGCATCGCCACCGAAGCGCCGCAGATGAAGGTGGACGTCAAGGAGACCGAGAAGGGCTACGAGGTGCACGCCGAGCTGCCGGGGATGAAGAAGGAAGACATCCATGTGCACATCGACGGCCCGGTCGTTTCGATCAGCGCCGAGCGCAAGCAGGAGAAGGAGGTCAAGGAAGGCGAGAAGGTGCTGCGCACCGAGCGCTACTTCGGTAAGGTTTCACGCAGCTTTCAGCTCGGGCAGGAGATCGACGAAGCGAACTCCTCGGCCAAGTTCAACGACGGCGTTCTCGAGCTCGTCCTGCCGAAGAAGGCCGAAGCACAAGCCAGACGACTCACCATCGACTGACCCACAGGCAAGCGCGCAGCCCGGCTGGCCCAAGCGACTCCAGCCCGCCGGAGTGTACGCCGAGGCAGGCGGGGCGGAACCCGTCGTACCGCCCCGCCTGCGTTCTCACTTGCTCTTGATCATCGTCCCGACACCATGGTCGGTCAGGATCTCGAGCAGCAGGCAATGTTCGACGCGCCCGTCGATGACGTGCACCGACTTGACGCCGTTGCGTGCGGCATCCAGCGCTGAACCGATCTTCGGCAGCATTCCGCCCGACAGGGTGCCGTCCGCGACCAGATCATCGATCTGGCGCGGCGTCAGCCCTGTAAGCAGATTGCCCGCCTTGTCGAGCACTCCCGGTGTGTTGGTGAGCAGCACCAGCTTCTCGGCCTTCAGGATCTCGGCCAACTTGCCGGCAACGACATCGGCGTTGATGTTGTAGGTTTCACCCTCTTCACCCACGCCGATCGGTGCGATCACCGGAATGAAGTCGCCCTGGTCGAGGAAGGAGATCAGGCTCGGGTCGATGCCGGTGATCTCGCCCACCTGGCCGACGTCGATCAGGTCACCCTGCGGCGCACCGTGCTTCTGCATCAGCAGCTTGCGTGCGCGGATGAAGCCGGCGTCCTTGCCGGTCAGCCCCACCGCCTTGCCACCGTGCTTGTTGATGAGGTTGACGATCTCCTTGTTCACCTGGCCGCCCAACACCATCTCGACCACTTCCATGGTCTCGGCATCGGTCACGCGCATGCCCTGGATGAATTCGCCCTTCTTGCCGACGCGGGCGAGCAGGTTCTCGATCTGCGGACCGCCGCCGTGCACCACCACCGGGTTCAAGCCGACCAGCTTGAGCAGCACCACGTCGCGCGCGAAACAGTCCTTGAGGTGCGGATCGGTCATCGCGTTGCCGCCGTACTTGATGACGATGGTCTTGTCGAAGAAGCGCTTGATGTAAGGCAGGGCCTCGGCGAGGATCTCGGCCTTGCGGGCGGGGGTAACGTCTTGTAGCGCGGGGGACTGGGTCATCGGGAGGCTCCTTGATCGAACAGCGCGATTCTAGTTGCCCCGGGTGAGAACCGAAAGGGCACGCCCCGCCCGGCCGATACTCCAGCGCGGCTCCAGCGCCCGTCCCGCCGCGGATGCATCCCCCCTATCGCCGGTTTAACCGTGCTCAATTGGCTCTATTGCCAGGCAAGCACCATACTGGAGTCATCGAGGCGGTGCATGCACCGCGCGTGGAGCACGAGGAGTTCACCATGGTTGATAAAGTCGCCCGCCTGCATTTCCAGCCTGCCAGCCCGGCAGGCGCCTTGCGTGCGCTCACCGGCTGGCTGATCGCTCTAGTCGGGCTGGCTCTGCTCATTGCCCAGTTCGTACGCGGGCTGGAGGGCTTCGACCTCCCGGTGTCGGGCGCAATCTCCGGCGGCGCCATGGCGGCGGCAGCGACCGCTCTCGGTGCTGTTCCTCTGCTGGTGGTGCGCAATATCCGTGCAGGCGTGCAGGGCATGCTGCTCGGTTTCGGCGCGGGCGTGATGCTCGCGGCGAGCGTGTTCTCGCTGCTGTTGCCGGCCTTCGACGCCGCGCAACTGCAGACCGGCTCTGAAACCGGCGCCGGCCTGCTCGTGGCCTTGGCAGTCCTGCTTGGCGCGGGTGGGCTCCTGGCCCTGGATCGCGCCCTCCCTCACACGCATTTCCCCGAGGGCAGGCGCAGCGGTGGCGCCGTCTGGCTGTTCGTGTTCGCAATCGCAGTGCACAACATCCCGGAGGGGCTCGCCATCGGCGTGGCCGCCGGCCTGAACGGCACCGGCGCAGGATCGGGCAACGCGGTTGCAGCCGGTATTTCACTGCAAAACGTGCCCGAAGGACTGATCGTGGCCATCGCCCTCGTGAGCGCCAACTACAGCCGCTGGCTGGCCTTTGGTGTCGCGACGGTATCGGGCCTGATCGAACCGATCGCCGCCATCGCCGGGTCGATGATGGTTTCGGTTTCGGCGATGATCCTGCCCTGGGGTCTCGCGGGCGCCGCCGGCGCGATGCTGTTCGTGGTCAGCCACGAGATCATTCCCGAGTCGCATCGTCGTGGCCACGAAACCCTGGCGACGGGCGGACTGATGGTCGGCTTCGTGCTGATGATGATGATGGACACGATGCTCGGCTGAACCAGCTTGGCCCACGTGCAGCGCAAGCGGTGCGCTGCGCACGAACGCGGTCATTAAAAGGCGAAGGGCGCCCACAAGGAGCGCCCTTCGCTTTTATGTTCGGGGTGGCGAGCCTGACCCCCGGCACTTGCAGGAAACGGCTGTGGCTGCTGCCTTCCGGCCCTGACCAGGTTCACCGCGCTGCAATGCGGGGAGACCCGCCACGGCCGGCATTGTAGCAGCAAGCCGGCCGCAGCGGGCGCCCGGCTTGCTGCGCTGCAGGAGCCCTGTCAGCCCTTGAGCTCGGGGAAGTCTTCCTCGAAGAACTCCAGCTCGCCACGAACGGCCTCGCCACGTGCCTCTTCCGCCTTGCGCAGTTCCACGCGGCGGATCTTGCCCGAGATGGTCTTGGGCAGGTCGGCGAAGGACAGGCGGCGGATGCGCTTGTACGGCGCCAGGCGCTCGCGGGTGAAGGCGAAGATGTCCTTGGCGAGTTCCTTGCTCGGCTCCTGGCCCGCGACCAGGATCACGAAGGCCTTGGGCACTGCCAGACGTACCGGATCCGGGCTCGGCACCACCGCGGCTTCAGCCACTGCCGGGTGCTCGATGAGCACACTCTCCAGCTCGAAGGGGCTGATGCGGTAGTCGGAGGCCTTGAACACATCATCGGCGCGGCCGACGTAGGTGATGTAGCCCTCCTCGTCGATGCTGGCAACGTCGCCGGTGCGGTAGTGGCCATCGCGCATCACTTCGGCTGTCTTGGCCGCATCACCGGCATAACCGACCATCAGGCCGACCGGACGGTCTTCGCCCATCACCAGCGCCACCTCACCCTCGACCGAAGGTTTGCTGTCGGCGTCGAGCAGGGCGATCTTGTAGCCCGGCAGCGGACGGCCCATGGAACCGGGTTTGAGCGGCTGGTCGGGCGTATTGCCGATCTGCGCGGTGGTCTCGGTCTGGCCGAAGCCGTCGCGAATGGTGATGCCCCAGGCCTTCTTCACCTGATCGATCACCTCCGGGTTGAGCGGCTCACCAGCGCCGATCAGCTCGCGCAATTGGGTCTTCACCGCAGCCAGATCCTGCTGGATCAGCATGCGCCACACGGTCGGAGGCGCGCACATGGTGGTGACTTCGTACTTCACCAGCACGTCGAGCAGGGCCTTGGCGTTGAAGCGGTTGTAGTTGTACAGAAAAACGCAGGCGCCGGCGTTCCAGGGCGCGAAGAAGCAGCTCCAGGCGTGCTTGGCCCAGCCCGGCGACGAGATGTTCATGTGGCGATCGTTGGGCTTGAGGCCGATCCAGTACATCGTCGACAGATGGCCAACCGGGTAGGACTGGTGGGTGTGCAGCACCAGCTTGGGCTTGGACGTGGTGCCGGAGGTGAAGTAGAGCAGCAGCGGATCGCTGACGCGGGTGACGCCGTCCGGTGTGAACACTTCGGTTTCGGCATAGGCGTCTTCGAAGGTCTTCCAGCCTTCGGTCGCGCCACCGACGACGATGCGGCCGAAGCTGCCCGGCAGGTCGGCGAACTTCTCCGTGTGGGCCTTGCCGATCACCACATGCTTGACCTGACCGCGCTCGACGCGATCGACGAGGTCTTCCGGGGTCAGCAGCGTGGTCGCGGGGATCACCACCGCGCCCAGCTTGATCGCGGCGAGCATGGTTTCCCACAGCGGCACTTCATTGCCGAGCATGATCAGGATGCGCTCGCCACGCTTGACGCCCTGCTTGCTCAGCCAGTTGGCGACACGGTTGGAGCGCGCGGACATTTCGGCGAAGGAGAGCTTCGACTCGCTGCCGTCCTCCTCGATGATCCACAGCGCAGGGTTGTCGTTGCCCTTTGCCAGTGCATCGAAGTAGTCCAGCGCCCAGTTGAACTCCTTCAGCTTCGGCCACTTGAAGCCGGCATAGGCGGTGGCATAGTCGCTGCGATGCTCCAGAAGGAAGTCGCGTGCAGCGAGAAATTCGGTGACAGCGTTCATGAGCTCTCCTCTCGAGTACGTCGTTGAAATCTTGCCCGGCCGGGTAGCACCCTGCCAAAAACCAATATTTTACGTTGACGTTAACGTAATTCGTGAACCGAGATCAAAGTTTTTGTCCTTTCACGTCGTTCCGCACGAGCATGCACAGAACGATACACCCCATTGCGGCCAGGCGGCCGCCTCGCCAGCCTCACACGTCATGGCCTCTGAACGCCCCTGAACGCCTGCCACCGTTCGCACGAACCACCCCTCCCCGCCGCAGTCCGCCATCTGCCCACCCGGCTGCCGGTATACTTCGGACCTGCGCCGCGCCCGGCCACCGCTAGAACCCCCGAGAGGAAGCCCGATGAGCACCCACCCCAGCCTGATCGCACGCTATGGCAAGGACGAGGCACCGGCACTGGCCCGGCTGAATCCCTTCGTCGAGCAACTGCTGTCGCACCGCTCGGTGCGCGCCTATCTGGGCACTCCCGTCAGCGACGATGCGCTCGCCACGATCATCGCCGCCGCACAATCGGCAGCCAGCTCCTCAAACCTCAATCTCTGGAGCGTGGTAGCGGTACGCGACCCCGCCAGGCGCGGACGACTGTCCGAGCTGGTCGGCAACCAGGCGCATGTGCGCGAGGCCCCGCTGCAGTTGGTGTGGCTGGCCGACCTCGCCCGCCTGCGCCAGATTGCCCGCACGCTCGAACGTCCGTCCGAGGGGCTGGATTACACCGAGATGTTCGTCACCGCGGTCATCGACGCCGCACTTGCCGCACAGAATGCGGCGGCCGCAGCAGAATCCATCGGCCTGGGCACCGTCTACATCGGCGGCATGCGCAACCAGCCCGAGGCGGTCGCCGAATTGCTCGGCCTTCCGCCCGAAACCTTCGCCGTATTCGGCATGTGCGTCGGCCACCCCGATCCAGCGCACCCTGCCGCAGTAAAGCCCCGCCCTCCGCAGCACGTGGTGCTGCATCACGAGCGGTACAGCAATGACGCACAGCAGACAGGCCTCGACGCCTACGACCGCAACATGGCGGACTTCTATGCCGAGCAGCAGATGAACGTGCGCGGCACCTGGCGCCTGCACTCCGCGAAACGCGTGTCCGGGGCAGAAAGCCTGTCCGGCCGCGATCGCCTGGTCGAAGCCCTGCACGCGCTCGGCTTCAAGCTCAAGTAACCCCCCCGCCCGACGCGAGGAAGCTCCCCATGCGCAAGCGCGACAACACGCTCACCACCGATCAGAAGGCCCTCGCGGTCAACCTCGACAAGTACAAATATGGCTCGATCGTCGAGATCGGCGCCGGCCAGGAAGTCGCGCGCCGCTTCTTCCAGGTCGGCGCGGCCGCGGGCACGGTCGCCAAGACGATGTCCGCCTACGACATGGCGGTCAGCGACGACATCTACGGTCATGTGGACCGTTACGTGAGCCGCGCCCGCCTGCTGCAGATGCTGGACAAGGAGTTCAGCCAGGTGGTCAAGCGGCTCGCGCACGTTCGGCCGAAGAACACCACCTTCTTCGCCTACGCCGCGACGGTGACCGCCCGCAGCTTCAAGCAGAAGAACGAATGCCACGGCTGGGTCGGCATCCGGCTCCAGCTCCACCCGGGCGCGGAACCCAGCGACGTGGTCATGCACGTCCGCATGCTCGACAACGACAATGCCCTGCAGTCCGAGGCGCTCGGCATCCTGGGCGTGAACCTCATCCACGGCGCATTCTTCCATCATGACCAGCCCGAGTGGGTCATCGAGGGCCTTGCCGACGGGCTGGGCTCGGAGCGGATCGAAGTCGACCTGATCCATTTTTCCGGCCCCTACTTCGAGGAAGTGGAAAATCGCCTGATGAACCTGCACCTGATCCGCAGCTGGCTCACGCGCGCGGTGGTGTTCAGCCCGCAGGGCGACGTAGTGGTGCCGGGCGAGCTCCTCTACCGCAAGCCGGTGATGGTGATGCGCGGCAGCTTCAAGCCGGTCACCCTGGTCAATGTCGACATGATGGCCGCCGGCCTGCGTCAGTTCAGCCAGCTCGCCGCGGTGGACGAGAACGAGATCGTCTCCCTCGCCGAGATCACCATGAACTCCCTGATCAGCGGCGACAACGTGGACGGGGCCGACTTCCTCGCCCGCATCGACCTGCTCGCCTCGCAAGGCTACACGGTGATGATCTCCGACTACGTGCGCTTCTTCCGCCTGCGCGCCTACCTGCGCCGCTATACGCAGAAGCCGATCGGTATCGTGCTGTCGGTGCGCGACTTCGCCTTCCTGTTCGACGAGAAGTACTACGAGGGTCTGGAAGGCGGCATCCTCGAGGCCTTCGGCAAGCTGTTCCCGGACAACACTCACGTGTATGTCTACCCTTCCCGCCCGCGCGGCACCGACGCCGCTGCGACGATCACGCTCGACAACGTCCAGGTCCCGGACAACCTGCGTCACCTGCTCGCCCACCTGAAGGAAAACGACAAGCTGGTGGCGGTACGGCCGCTCGACGAGGAACACCTGTACATCGACATCGCCGACGTCCTCGCAAGACTGCGGCGCGGACGCGGCGACTGGGAGAGCGAGGTACCCGAGACGGTTGCGCAGCGCATCATCGAATCGCGCCTGCTCGGCTACGACAGTGAATGAGCCTGTCTGCACATCGTCCACAATCCTGGACCCTGCCTTGCGCAGGGTCTTTTTTTGAACTTCGGGAGGCGGTATGGTCTGCTCTGATATGGCAGCGCAGCAATTCCATCTGAGCGCTGCGTAAGAACCACTGACATCACCGGCCAACTCCGCCCTCGAAGCGGCGCGTGAAGGCACGGCCCGGAGCCGCTCCCATGAGTTCAGAAACACCCCCGCACGACACGCTCCAGCGCCCGCACGCACGCGCTCCCGCAGACGTACTCGCCGCACTCGGCAGCGGTGCGCAGGGCCTGGACAGCGACGAGGTCGTCCGCCGCCTGGCCGCAGTGGGTCCCAACCGCCTGCCTGAACCGTCAAAGGAGAGCGTGCTCAAGCGCTTCTTCAAGCACTTCAACGACGTGCTGATCTACGTGCTGCTGGGCGCCGCCGCGATCACCGCCACGCTCGGCCACTGGATCGACACGGGCGTCATTCTCGGCGTGGTGGTCATCAACGCCATTATCGGTTTCATCCAGGAGGGCAAGGCCGAAGAGGCGCTCGAAGGCATCCGCAGGATGCTGTCCCTGCGCGCGGACGTCTGCCGCGACGCGCAATGGAGCAGCATCGACGCCGACGGGCTGGTGCCCGGCGACATCGTGCGCCTGCGCTCGGGCGCGCGCGTGCCGGCCGACCTGCGGCTGATCGATGCCACCAACCTGCGCATCGAGGAATCCGCACTCACCGGCGAATCGGTCCCCGCCGACAAGACCACCGAGGCGGTCGCCGCCGACGCAGGCGTGGGCGACCGCCTCGGCATGGCCTACTCCGGCACCCTGGTCGCTGCCGGGCGCGGCGTGGGCGTGGTGGTGGCCACCGGCACCGACACCGAGCTCGGCCGCATCAACCGCATGATCGCCGAGGTCGAGACCCTGCAGACTCCGCTCACGCGGCAGATGGCACAGTTCAGCAAGCTGCTGTCGGTGGTCATCGTTGCGTTGGCGGTGCTGATGCTCGCGATCGGCGTGTTCCTGCACGATCAGCCGCTCGCCGAAGTCTTCCTCGCTGCGATCGGCTTTGCCGTGGCGGCCATCCCCGAGGGACTGCCGGCGATCCTCACCATCACGCTTGCGCTCGGCGTGCAGCGCATGGCCCATCGCAACGCGATCACCCGCAAGCTCACCGCCGTCGAAACACTGGGCTCGGTCACCGTCATCTGCTCGGACAAGACCGGTACGCTGACCAAGAACGAGATGACCGCGCGGCACGTGGTCACACGGGGCGGTTTGTTCGACGTCAGCGGCACCGGCTACCGGCCCGAGGGCGAGATTACCCTGGGGGGCGAGTCCGCCAACCTGGAGCACCATGGTCACCTGCACGCGGTGATCGAGGTCGCCGCGGTCGCCAACGACACCCACATCGCCGAAGAGGGTGGGCAATGGCGCGTGACGGGCGAGCCCACGGAGGGCGCGCTGCGCACCCTCGCCGAGAAGGCCGGTTTCGATGCCGCCGCGCACACTCGCCATGCCAGCATCCCCTTCGAGTCGGCCAACAAGTTCATGGCCACGCTCAATACCGGTCCCTGCGGCCGACGCCGCATCCTGCTCAAGGGTGCGCCCGACCGCCTGCTCGACCGCTGTCATCATGAACTCGGCGCTGACGGCGCACAGGCGCCGCTCGACCGCGGATTCTGGGAAGCGCAGATCGAGACCCTGAGCGCTGAAGGTCTGCGCGTGCTGGCCGCCGCGTCGCGCGAGGTCCAGAAAAGCAAGGACGAGCTCCACCTCGAGGATCTGCACGAGGACATGGTCTTCCTCGGCCTCATCGGCATCATCGACCCGCCGCGCCCCGAGGCGATCGAGGCCATCCGCTCCTGCCACGAGGCCGGCATTCGCGTGAAGATGATCACCGGCGACCACGCCGGCACCGCGCGCGCGATCGGCATCGAGATGGGTCTGGGCTCCGCCGACGCACTCAAGGTGGTCTCCGGCGCCGAGATCGAGGCCGCCAGCGACGACGAACTGCAACAGATCGCCCAGGACTGTGACATCTTTGCCCGCACCAGCCCCGAGCACAAGCTGCGCCTGGTCAAGGCGCTGCAGGCGCGCGGCGAGGTGGTGGCGATGACCGGCGACGGCGTCAACGACGCCCCGGCGCTCAAGCGCGCCGACGTCGGCGTGGCGATGGGCATCAAGGGCACCGAGGCCACCAAGGAGGCCGCCGAGATCGTGCTCGCCGACGACAACTTCTCCACCATCGAGCGTGCGGTCGAGGAGGGCCGCACGATCTACGACAATCTGAGAAAGGCCATTCTCTTCATCCTCCCCACCAATGGCGCCCAGGGCTTCGTCATGCTCGCCGCGGTGGTGCTCGGCCTCACCCTGCCGCTCACGCCGGTGCAGATTTTGTGGGTGAACATGGTGGTGGCGGTCACGCTCGCGCTCGCGCTCGCCTTCGAGCCCGCCGAGCCGGGCGTCATGCAGCGCCCGCCGCGCAAGCCCGGCGCGCCGATCATGGACCGCGTCATGCTGCTGCGGGTGGGCTTTGTCTCGCTGCTGATCGGCGGCGCCACGATCCTGTCCTTCGAGTATTCCCTTGCCCAGGGCATGGAACTGCACGCGGCACGTACGATGGCAGTAAATACCCTGGTGGTGGCGCAGGCCTGGTACCTGTTCAACAGCCGCTTCATCAACGCCTCCAGCCTGGCGCTCGAGCGCATGTTCACCAACCCCGGCGCGATCGTCTCGGTCGGCCTGCTCGGCGTGCTCCAGCTCGGCTTCGTCTATCTGCCCTTCATGAACACCTGGTTCGGCACCACGCCGCTACCGGCCAGCCACTGGCTGCCGCCAATGGCGATCGGCGTGCTGGTGTTCCTGATCATCGAGGGCGAGAAGGCGGTGCTGCGCGCGCGCGCGCGCTGAACCCGCCCGGCGGGCGCACGCCCCGGTGGTTCAGCCCGAAACGTTCTTCCAGCCCAGGCTGAGCCAGGCGCCGAGCAGGCCGGCGCCACCGAGCAGCACCAGCGTAGCCTCCACCGACACGGTGGCGGCCACGCCGCCGATGACCCCCGAGACGAGCAGCAGCGCCCCGATCACCGAGTTGCTCACGGCGACGTAGTCAGTGCGCCGGTTGCCCTCGGCCATGTCCACCATGTAGGTCTTGCGCCCCAGGCGCACGCCGGCATGCGCGAGCCCCAGACCGAAGAAGGCGAGCGGATAGAACCAGCTCGCGGCCCACGCCGGCATCGGCAGCCATGACCACAGCGCCACGGCCACGGTCAGCGCACCGGCCAGCGCGCACGCGGCGGCGAACACCCTTCGGCTGGAACGGTCGGCCCAGCGCCCCCACAGCGGCGAGCTCAGCAGCCCGGCGAGCCCCTCCACGGCGATGAAGACGCCGAGCAGGCTGAGGGCGTCGCCCAGCTCCTCGCGCGCCAGCGCCACGTAAAAGGGCGCAGCAAGCCCCGAGCCCATGGCCAGCGCGCGCGCGATCACGAACGCGCGAAAGGGCCGGTCGTCGCGCAGCAAGGTGAGCCTGGCGAACGCCTCCACCACCCCGTTCGCGCCCCCTTCCGTGGCGCCGGGCGACTCGACGATGCGGCCGAACACCGCCGCCGCGGCGAACCACAGCACGGCGCCGCCGACCAGCAGCCCGGCGAACAGCGCGGTCGAGCCTTCGCCCTGCAGCGCGCCCAGCGCCAGGCCGACGCCCAGCGCCGCCAGGCCCGACACCGCGCTGATCCAGCCCGACAGGCGCCCGCGCCGCGTCTTGGGAATGGTCTTGCCCTGCACGTCCTTGTAGGCCACCGAGCACGCGCCGCGCGCGAGGCTGAACAGCACCAGCAGCGCGATCACCAGCCAGCCGGCCGCGGCCCCTTCCAGCGCCAGCGCCGCCCAACCCATGCCGAGCAGGCACAGGCCCTGCAGCGCGCCACCCCACACCCACACCCACTTGCGCACCGGCTGGCGGCGCACCCCCGCGCCGATCAGCATCTGCGGCAACATCGAGCCCGACTCACGGATCGGCACCAGCAGACTCAGCATCCAGCCCGGCGCACCGAGCTGCAGCAGCAGCCAGGGCAGCGTGGTCTTGGCGCTGGCGATGCGGTCGGCGAGGCTGGAGAGGGTGTTGGCGACCAGGGTACGGAAGAAGTTGCCCGGCGACGCGCGGCAGGCGTCCTCGGAGATCGCCTTGCACACGCGCCCCTCGTCATCCTCGGCGAGGCGTTCGTAGAGGCTCTCCATCCAGTCGGGATGCCTGGGCGCGGACGACTCGGCGTGCGGGGACGGGTCCGGCATCGGGGCTCCTGGTCGGCTTCGGGGGATGCTGCGGGGATTGCACCCGCAGCTTAGCGCGGCGCACAATGCCTGCAAACCTGCCCCCCCGGAAGCTCGCCCCGAGCTCGCCCTCCGTTCGCCCCCCGGCTTCGAATTCGGCACGACCCGGCCCGGGCCGCCCGCCGCGAACCCAGCTGGGGCCTCCCACCCCCGCTTCGCGCCGGCCCGATGACCCAGGAACAGCTCCTCATCCTCGCCATCCTCACCGCCACCGTCGGCATGTTCCTGTGGGGGCGCTGGCGCCACGACATGGTCGCGGCGGGTGCCCTGCTCGCCTGCGTGCTCGCCGGGCTGGTCGCACCCGCCGAGGCCTTCTCCGGCTTCGGCCACCCGGCGGTGGTCACCGTGGCCTGCGTGCTGGTGCTCAGCCGCGGGCTGCAGAGTTCGGGCGCGGTCGATGTGCTCGCCGCCCGCCTGCTGCCCGCCAAGGCGGGCATGGTCGCGAGCCTGGCCGCGCTCGTCGGCCTCGGGGCGCTGCTGTCGGGCTTCATGAACAACGTGGGGGCGATGGCCCTGCTGATGCCGGTGGCGATGCAGCTCGCCGGGCGCCTGTCGCTGCCGCCCGGGCGGGTGCTGATGCCGCTGGCCTTCGGCACCATCCTCGGCGGCATGACCACGATGATCGGCACCCCACCCAACCTGATCGTGTCCGGCTTCCGCGCCCAGCAGGGCACGGGCAGCTTCGCCATGTTCGACTTCACCCCGATCGGCCTGGCCGTCGCCCTCGGCGGCATCCTGTTCATCGTGCTGCTCGGCTGGCGCCTCGTCCCCGCGCGCGAGAAGGCGAGCACCGAAGGCTTCGAGACCGGCGCCTACGTCACCGAGGTGCGCGTGCTGCCCGACAGCAAGGCGGCGGGCCTGCTCCTGCGCGAGATCGAGCGCACGCTGGACGGGGCCGACGCGCAGGTCATCGGCCTGGTGCGCAACGAGGTGCGCATGAACGCCCCCCAGTCCGGGCGCAGGGTGCTTGCAGGCGACATCCTCGTCATCGAGGCCGAGGTCGACGCCCTGCCTGAGGTCCTGTCCACGCTGGGGCTGAAGCTGGAGGAGGCGGGCTCGTCGAGCGCGGAGGACGAGACCGGGCAGGAGGACAAGGACGAGAAGAACCACGGCCGGGACAAAGCCGGCGAGAAAGCCGGACACAAGGCGGAACACAAGGCCGGCAGCGCGGGCGAGGACGCCGAAGCCGAAGCGGAAAAATCACCCCAGGACGACGAGATCACCCTGATGGAGCTCGTCGTCCGCCCCGAGGCCGGCCTCATCGGCCGCTCGGCCAAGGACCTGCTGCTGCGCACCCGCTACGGCCTCAACCTGCTTGCCGTGTCGCGCGAGGGCGCGCGCTCCAAGGCCCGGCTGAGGACCCTGAAGATCCAGGCTGGCGACCTGCTGCTGATGCAGGGCCCGCTCGAAGCCTTGAGCGAGTTCGCCGCCGACTCGGGCTGCGTGCCGCTGGCGCGGCGCGAGTTGCGCATCCCCGACCGCGGCAAGGCCTGGGTCGCCGGGCTCGTCATGGCCTTCGCGGTCGGCGGCGCCGCCCTCGGCCTGTTGCCGGCGGCGATCTCCTTCGCGCTCGGCGTGCTTGCCTCGATGGCCCTGCGCACCGTGCCGCTGCGCGCGGTGTACGAGAGCATCGACTGGCCGGTGATCGTGCTCCTGGGTGCGCTGATCCCGGTCGCGGGGGCGATGGAGTCGACCGGCAGCGCCAACCTCATCGCGCGCGCCTTGCTCGAGGGCGTGGCGCGCGGCGACGCGATCGTCGGCCTCAGCCTGGTGCTGGTGGTCACCATGTTCCTGTCCGACCTGATGAACAACGCCGCCACCGCGGCGGTGATGTGCCCGATCGCGATCGGCACCGCCACGGCCCTGGGCGTGAGCGCCGACCCCTTCCTGATGGCGGTCGCGATCGGCGCCTCCTGCGCCTTCCTCACCCCGATCGGCCACCAGAACAACACGCTGATCCTCGGGCCCGGCGGCTTCCGCTTCGGCGACTACTGGCGCCTCGGCCTGCCCCTCGAGCTGCTGGTCGTGGCAATCTCGGTGCCCATGCTCCTGCTGGTGTGGCCGCTGCGCGGCTGAGCACCCCGCCCCTGCGTCTCTCACCTGCCCTCACCTGCCTTTCCCATGCCCCCACCCCGCAACGCCTCCGCCCCGCCCTCCACCAGCCCATGGCAGGTCGTCCCCCTCGACGCCTACGCCCTGCCCGGCGACTCGCAGCCCGCCGCCCTGCGCCGGCGCTGGCGCGCGCTGGCCCGCCTGCTGCGCGGCGACGGCAGCGACAGTGGCGACAGCGTGCAGGCCCGGGCGGAAGCCGAGCTGCGCAGCCTGCCCCGGGTGCGACTGGAGAACCTCGCCCCGCCGCTCGACTGGTCGGGCGCAGCCGAGGCCTTGTCGCGCCAGCTCGCCGAGGACGCGATCCCGATCGCCCAAGCGCCGGCAGATGGGCGCCCGCAGGTGCGCGTGCTGGTGTGCCCGCCCCCGTGCGACCATGGGCAGATCCTCACGCACTGGGCCACGGCCCACGGCGCGCGCGTGCTGGAGCCGCCTGCCGCGGATGCGCTGCTCGGCGGCGCACCGCGCTGGCTCGAGCACCTCGCCCACCCACTCGCCCACCCACTCGCCCACCCACTCGCCGGCCCCATCGCCGCCCCCTTCGCCCACGCCGCGGCGCCCGACACCGGCCCGCGTCCCTGGGTGCTGCCGCGGCTCGAGCGCTGCTTCCTGCGCCACGCGGACGGGCTCGCGCTGCTGCGCGACTTCCTCGATGCCGCCTTCTCCGGCCGGCTGGGCAGCGGCCTCATCGGCTGCGACAGCTGGGCCTTCGCCTTCGTGCAGCGCATCTGGCCCCTGCCCGCGGGCAGCGCCCTCACCCTGCAGGCCTTTGATGGCGAGGCGCTGGCCGAGCACTTCGTGCGCCCCCGCGGCGGCGAGGGCGGGATTGAGTTTCGCAGTGCGCGCAGCGGCAAGCCGCTGCTGCCCGCGGCCACACAGTCCGGGGAAGCCGCCGCAGGCCACGGCGCCCCCTCCGCACGGGGCGCAGCCGAAGAGGTGGCGGAAGACGACACATGCCAGGTCGCCCCCGAGCTGCGCCAGCTTGCCGCCCACGCGCGCGGCAACCCGGGCCTGGCCTGGCACTACTGGCGGCGGCGGCTGTGCGCCGCGCCCGAAGCGCAGCACGCTGAAGCCGCGGCGGCCGGCGCGCGCGACGCGCAGGCGCGCGCCGGCCGCGAGCGCATCCTCGGCGAGGAAGTCGTCTGGCTCGCCGACGAGCCCGAGCCCCCGGCCCTGCCTGCCGGCAGCGGCGAGGACGATGCCTTCATCTTTCACGCCCTGCTGGTGCACGGCGGCCTGCACGCGCACTGGCTGCCGCAGCTGCTCCCCATCCCCGCGCCGCGCCTGCGCGCGCGCCTGTTGCGCCTGGAGGCCCTCGGCCTCGTGGCGCGCGAGGACGCACCTGCGGGGAACCACGCCTCAGGCGAGGCAGCGCAGCCGCCCGAGGGCCGCTGGCGCGTAGCCCCGCTCGCCTATCTCACCGTGCGTGAATTCCTGCGCGGCCGAAGCTACCTCACCGACGCCTTCTGACACCATGGACGACAACCCCGACCTCGCCCGCCTGTTCAACGCGCTCGACCGCGACGCCTGGATCGAGCTCGCGCTCATCCTCGGCGGCACCTTCGTGCTGATCCGCGCCGAGCAGTGGGCGCTGCCCTGGCTCGCCAACCGCCTGCACGGGCGCGCGCGCCACTACCTGCTCGCCTCGGTGCCACTGCTGCGTCTGGTGTTGATCGTGGTCGCGCTCGGCCTGGCGCTGCCCATCATCGTCGAGCCCTCGCTGCGCAACATGGTGGCGCTGCTGGGCGCGGCCGGCCTGGCGATCGGCTTCGCGCTCAAGGACTACGCCAGTAGCCTCATCGCCGGCGTGGTCGCCGCCTTCGAGCAGCCCTACCGCCCGGGCGACTGGATCGAGCTCGACGGCCACTACGGCGAGGTGGTGCGCGTGGGCATGCGCACGGTGGCCCTGGTCACCGCCGACGACGACTTCATCACCGTGCCCCACCTCAAGCTGTGGACCAGCGCGGTGCGCAACGCCAACAACGGCAGCCCGGTGCTGCAGTGCGCGGCGGCGTTCCACGTCACCCCCGACCACGACGCGCGCCTGGCGCGCGCGGTGCTCGAGGACGTCGCCCTGACCAGCCCCTACCTCTACTTCGACGCCCCGATCGCGGTGGTCACGCAGGAGGAGGACTGGGGCACCCTGTACCGCATCCGCGCCTACCCGGTCGACCCGCGCCAGCAGTTCCGCTTCGTCTCCGACCTCACCGTACGCGGCCGCGAGGCGCTCGCGCGCATCGGCGCACGGCCGCGGCTGGTGCCCCCGCCCGCGCGCACCTGAAGCCGCAGGCGTCGCCGCACGGATGTTTGCATTCGCGCGCAACCCCCTTGTACATTGGTGCAGCCTCCATCGCCGAGCCAAGCATGCCGATCACCCGCAAGCGCGCCGTGTTCGCGGCGGTCTTCGTTGCCCACACGCTGGGCATTCTGTCTTCGATCGACGCACTGATGTCCACCCGCACCGCGCCGGGCGCGGTGGCCTGGATCGTCTCGCTGAGCACCTTCCCCTACGTCACGGTGCCGGTCTACTGGGTATTCGGCCGTAACCGCTTCAACGGCTACGTCATCGGCCGCCGCGAGGACGACAGCCGGCTCTACCGCGAGCTCGCAAGCAAGATGGCCCTGGTCGAGGAGCACGCCACCGACCTGCCGTCAGACCAGCCAAAGCTCGACGTCCTGCAGCACCTGGCCAAGCTCCCCCTGCTCGGCGGCAACCGGGCCGAGCTGCTGATCGACGGCGAGGCCGCGTTCGACAGCATGCTTGCGGGCATCGACAACGCCCGGCACTACCTGCTGGTGCAGTTCTACATCGTGCGTGACGACACGCTCGGGCGCGAACTCAAGCGCAGGCTCGAGGCCCGCGCACGGGCGGGCGTCCGAGTGCACTTCCTCTACGACGAGATCGGCAGCTACCGCCTGCCGAGGCGCTACATCGCGGAGCTGCGCGCCGCCGGTGTCGAGGTTCGCCCCTTCCACTCCACCCAGGGTTCCGGCAACCGCTTCCAGCTCAACTTCCGCAACCACCGCAAGATCATCGTCGCCGACGGCCAGCACGGCTGGGTGGGCGGCTTCAACGTCGGCGATGAATACCTTGGCCGCGACCCCCGCATCGGCCAATGGCGCGACACGCACATGAAAGTGTCCGGGCCAGCGGTGTTCAGCCTGCAGCTGTCCTTCCTCGAGGACTGGCACTGGGCCAGCGGCGAGTTGCTCGACTTCGAATGGCAGCCTGCGCCCGCCGCCGCCAACGGCGTGCCCGTACTGATGCTCCCCAGCGGCCCCGCCGACCGCTTCGAGACCGCCAGCCTGATGGTGCAGCACGCGCTCGCCTCCGCGCGCACGCGGGCCTGGATCGCCAGCCCCTACTTCGTCCCCGATGAGTCGGTGCTCAACGCGCTCAAGCTCGCCGCCCTGCGCGGCGTGGATGTGCGCGTGCTGATCCCCGAGCGCCCCGACAACCTGCTCACCTGGCTGGCCGCCTATGCCTTCATCGGCCCGCTGCTCGAGGCCGGGGTGCACGTGCACCGCTACCAGGCGGGCTTCCTGCACGGCAAGACCCTGCTGATCGACGACAGCGGCGCGGCCGTAGGCACGGTCAATCTCGACAACCGCTCCTTCCGTCTCAACTTCGAGATCACCGCCTGGGTGCTTGACGAGGCCTTCGGCGGCGACATGGCGAGGATGTTCGAGGCCGATTTCGCACGCTCGCGCGAGATGAGCCTGGACGAGCTGCGCGCGCTGCCGTGGTGGTTCCGCGCCGCCTCGCGCACCGCCCACCTCACCGCGCCGGTGCTGTGAGCGCGCCCCGGCCGCGTCGCGCCGCCGCTTGCGGACGCGTATCCTTGGGGGCATGAACGACGAAACCCGCCATGACGACCACATCCCCGGCGCGGGAAAGGAAGCGCGCGCGCATACGCTCGGTGAGCAGGTGATCGAGGCGCTCGTCGACGGCCGCAACAAGCGTGTGCGCAAGCTGCTGCAGCGAATGCATCCGGCCAAGATCGCGGCCCTGCTCGAGAGCCTTGCGGCCGAGCGCCGGCGGGCGCTGTGGCAGCAGATCGGCGGCGCACTGGAAGGCCGCGTGCTCGCGCACCTGGGTGCGGAGCTGCGCGCCTCGCTCACACACGAGGCCCGTGAGGACCAGACCGAAGACCCTGCGGACACCTCCGCAGCGACCGCCGACACAGCCCCCGCCGCGGCCGGCAGCGAGCTCGAGGCGGTGCTGGACGCGTTGGCGCGCGGCAAGCTCAAGCGCGTCGGCAAGCTGCTGCACCGCATGCACCCGGCCAAGGTCGCCGGCCTGCTCGAGGCCTTGCCGCCTGCCGAGCGCAGCCAGGCCTGGAGCATGGTCGAGACCGAGCGCGCCGGGCGCGTGCTCAGCTTCCTGCACGACGAGATCAGCGCCGCGCTGGCGCAGGAGCTCGACCTCGAAGACCTGATCGCTGCCGTGCAGCATCTCGAGCTCGACGACCTGGTCGACCTCATCCAGACCCTGCCTGCCGGGCTCGGCAGCCGGCTGGTGCTCGCCACCACCGGCGCGCGCCGTGAGCAGCTCGAGTCGATGCTGTCCTACCCGGAAGAGTCCGCCGGCGGCCTGATGAACGCCGACGCCATCGAAGTCCGCGCCGAGGTCAAGGCCGGCACCGTGCTGCGCTACCTGCGCCTGCTCGAGACCCTGCCGCCGCAGACCGACATGCTGATGGTGGTCGACCGCAAGGGCCACTACCAGGGCGCGCTGCGCCTGTCCGCGCTGGTCACCGCCAGCCTCGAGACCCGGGTCGCCGAGCTGATGCACACCGACATCGCCGGCATCGCGGTCGACACCGACAGCCGCGAGGTCGCGCGCCAGTTCCAGGATCTCGACCTGATGTCGGCGCCGGTGGTCGATGGCGAAGGCCGGCTGATCGGCCGCATCACGGTCGACGACGTCATCGACCTGATCCGCGAGGACTCTGACCGCACGGTGATGCAGATGGCCGGCCTCGACGACGAGGCCGACATGTTCGCCCCGGTGCTGGTGAGCTCGCGCCGGCGCGCCGTGTGGCTCGGCATCAACCTGCTCACCGCCTTCCTCGCGGCCTGGGTGATCGGCCAGTTCCAGGGCACGCTCGAGCAACTGGTGGCGCTCGCCGTGCTGATGCCGATCGTCGCCAGCATGGGCGGCATCGCCGGCAGCCAGACGCTGACCCTCGTCATCCGCGGCCTCGCGCTCAAGCAGGTGCAGAAGGGCAACGTGCGCGTGCTGCTCAATCGCGAGATCGGGGTCTCGATCCTCAACGGCATGCTGTGGGCCGCCGTCGTCGCGGCGCTGGCCGTGGTGTGGTTCGGTGACTGGGGCATCGGCGGCGTGATCGCGGCGGCGATCCTGCTCAACCTGCTGTGCGCCGCGGTCGCCGGCCTGGCCATCCCGCTCCTCCTCGACCACCGCCTGGGCATCGACCCCGCGCTCGCCGGCAGCGTGATCCTGACCACCGTCACCGACGTGGTCGGCTTCTTCGCCTTCCTCGGGCTGGCGACGGTGCTGCTGCTATGAACCGCCGCCCCGCAGGCCCCGGCCTGTTTCGCCCTTCACCCAACGCCGCATTCAACCGGAGCATCCCATGAGCAAGCACCACAAGATCGACATCGCCGACTTTCGCGTCAAGGGTGGCCACAAGATCGACCTCGCCGACTGGCCCACGCAGGTCAAGCCTTTCTACGATTCCAAGGACGCCTACAAGGACATGCTCGAGGCCGGCACCGAGCGCCTGTCCGAACTGCAGGAGATGCTCTACGCCCACGACCGCTACTCGCTGCTGGTGATCTTCCAGGCCATGGACGCCGCCGGCAAGGACGGCGCCATCCGCCACGTCATGTCGGGGGTCAATCCGCAGGGCTGCCAGGTGTTCAGCTTCAAGCACCCGAGCGCCACCGAGCTCGACCACGACTTCCTGTGGCGCACCCACGTCGCCCTGCCCGAGCGCGGGCGCATCGGCATCTTCAACCGCTCGTACTACGAGGAGGTGCTGATCGTGCGCGTGCTGCCCGAGATCCTGCGCGGCGAAAAGCTGCCCGACGACACGCTCGCGGCGAAGGACTTCTGGGGCGACCGCTACCGCTCGATCGCCGACTCCGAGGCCCACCTGCACCGCAACGGCACGCGCATCGTCAAGATCTTCCTCCACCTGTCGAAGGACGAGCAGCGCGACCGCCTGATCGCGCGCATCGACGAGGAAGACAAGAACTGGAAGTTCGACGAGGGCGACATCGAGCAGCGCCAGCACTGGGACAAGTACATGGCCGCCTACGCCGACTGCCTCGCCGCCACCAGCACGGCCGACTGCCCGTGGTACGTGGTGCCGGCCGACGACAAGAAGAACGCCCGCCTGATCGTGTCGCAGATCCTGGTCGACACCCTGGCCGGGCTGGACATGCGCTACCCCGAGACCACGCCGCAACGGCGCGAGAAGCTGCGCGAGATCCGCCGCCAGCTCGAAGCCGGCGAGGTCTGACCAGTCTCGGCCTCAGCCCTGCGGGCTGTGGCCGATCTGCTCGCAGTACTGCTGCAGGTCCTCGGGCACGCCGCCCGGGCATTCGCCGCAGGCACGGTTGCCGGGCACCGCGTAGTCGATGAATTTCGGATACGCGAGCCCGAGTTCGGCCATCAGTTTCTCGAAGGTCGCCAGGCTCTGCTCGCCGCCCAGGCGCGGGTTGCGCGCCTTTTCCTGGGCGATCGAGGACACGCGGCGTTCCTTGTAGTCGTGCCCGGGATACACCAGCGTGTCGTCAGGCAGCGCGAACAGCTTGCCGCGCACGCTGTGGTAAAGCGCGCGCGCATCGCCATTCTGGAAGTCGGTGCGGCCGCAGCCCTCGATCAGCAGCGCATCGCCGGTGAGCACGCGCTCGCCGACGCGATAGGCATGGTGGCCGTCGGTGTGGCCCGGGGTGAAGATCGGCTCGATGCGCACGCTGCCCACCTGCAGCGACACGCCCTCCTCCACGCCGAGGTCGGCGCAGGGCAGGCCGTCGATGGCCGGGTGCGCGATGCGGCTGCCCGCCTCCTCGCGCAGCTTGCGCGCGGCGGTGATGTGGTCGGCGTGGATGTGGGTGTCGAGGGTGTAGGCGAGCTTGAGCCCGAGCCGGCGCAGCTCTTCCAGGTCGCGCTGCCAGGCCGGCAGCACCGGGTCGATCAGCACCGCCTCGCCGGTGTCCTCGCAGCCGAGCAGGTAGGTGTAGGTGCTGGAGATGGGTTCGAACAGCTGGCGGAAGATCATTGCGGGCTCCTTGTCTCGGCAAGCGGGGCGTCGGGCGTACGGTACAACAGCGGGCGTCGAGCGCGAAACGGCCTCGTTTCGCCGCCAGGCCGTCCGCGCCACCCGCCAGGCCAGCCCCCCGTTCCTTCGCTCCGGGCGCAGCAGGACCGCGCTCCAAGGCCAGCATCCCGCAGCCGGCTCAGTCGCGCACCACCGCGCTGAAACCCGCCTCGTTCTGCCGCGCAGCCTCGCCGCTCACCCAGGTCAGCAGCGGCCCCTGCGGGTTGTCCCGCTGCGTCTCGGCGCAGGCCTCGAGGCACAGCGCGCACTGCGTGCAGGTGAACATGTGGCGCTTGATGCTGCGCGGCTTGAGCCGCATCGGGCACACCGCGTTGCAGGCCGACTCGCGCTCGGGCAGGCAGGTGCTGCAGGCGCTCGCCCGCGCGCGGTCGAAGCCGACCACCATCGCGTCGCGGTTCTTCATCCAGATCAGGCTCTGGAACACGCCCACCGAACACATGGAGCGGCAGAACAGATGGCGCGCGAAGAGGAAATCCAGGCTCAGCACCGTGGTGATGATGACGAGAAAGATCGTCTGGATGCGCGTGAACTCGAGCGCAAGCAGGTTGCCGTAGATCTGGGCGGGCGGCAGCACGTAGGTGAGCAGCACCACCGCCCACGAGAACGCGAGCAGCACGCCCGCCGGCACCACCAGCAGCCACCAGCGCGGATCGCGGCGCAGGCGCGAGCCGTCCGGCCGCACCGCGGGCAGCGGCGATTTCTCCCACAACGTGGGCTTGCCGCTCGCGCGGATGAACAGCTCGTTGAGGAACTCGACGATGGAAAAATGCGGACACAGCCAGCCGCAGAACAGCCGCCCCCATTTCCACGCCACCCACAGCACCACCGCGGCGACGCCGAACACCGGCAGGAACAGCCGCAACAGCAGGTTGCCGCCCGCCTCCAGCGTGGTGGCGCGCTTGGCGAGGAAGTCGTCCAGCCCCAGGCGCCACTCGAAACCCAGCAGCCAGGCGTGGTCCGCCTCGAGGTCGAAGCGGAACAGGTCGAACACCGGCGCGAAGATGAAGAGCAGGTAGAAACCGGCCTGGAACAGGCGGCGGCGCCACTGTAGCCGGCGCGCCGCCGGCAGGGGCGCGACGGCGATCGGGATCACGCGGCGGGCGGTCGATACGGAGGAACGGTCGGGGGTCATCGACGAGGCCAGAGAGATTGCGGCAGGCGCGGTCGCGCTGCCGGATCGTGAGCAGCATTCATTTTTCATGCCAGGCGGGCGGGCGCGCGAGCCCGGCCTCGAAGCCGCGCCAAACCTGGGCATGCTGCGAGCCCCCTGCCCGGCAGACTGCCACACCCGGCCTTGACTGCCAGACAAGGCTGCCGCCATGGCAGCCGCAATGCGCCACCATCCTGCCATGGTCGCTGCCTGCGGGCCCGAGCACGGCAGCGCGGGCGCCCCCTTACCGTGCCGCGCTGCCCGCGCCAAGCGTCCAGGTGACCACCTCCGCCGTCAGGCGGTCGCTCGCGGCGCCGAAGGCCTGCACCACGGCCGGCACCGCGGCATCGGACGCCACCACGCGCTGCTCGAAGCTGTGGCTGGCGACGATGTGGCGGGAGCCGGTGTCGACCAGGCGCGCATCGAGGCGCACCACCACCTCGGGGCGGCCGTCGCGGTACTCGCTCTGGAAGGCACGCAACTCGCTGTCGAGCTCGAAGTCGGCCTGCAGCTGCTTGTCGTCGGTACTCAGCGCGGCAACCCGGCCGTCGCTACGGAAGGCGTCGAGCAGGCGGTTGCGCACCAGCACCGGCGCCGGGTCGCTCCAGCCCGCGCCCTTGTAGACGCTGACGCGGCTGCCCTCGGGCACGACGACGATGCGCTGGCCGGACAGCTGCACGCCGGCCGCCGGGCGCGCGATGCGCAGCGACCACGGCACCGTCTGCGCGGCGGATGCGGCAAGGGGCGCGGCGGAGGGCAGCAGATAGACCTCGAGCGGCTCGGCCTTGGGCAGGATGGTGCAGGCCTGCAGCAGCACCGCGGCGCCGATCGCCAGCCAGCGACCGGCAGCGTGCACGCTTGGCCGGCGACACGGCAGCAGTGCGGGGTGCGGGATTCTCATGGCGTGAACTCCTTGGTCGGCTCGAGGCCGAGCAGATAATCGGCGGGGCGATCCTCGAGCTGGCGGGTGATCGCGCGCAGCGAGGCGAGCGTGGTGCGCAGCTCGGCCACCGCCGGGCCGATCTCGGCCAGGCCGCGCAGGCCGCCGTCGAGCGGCGCGCGGTTGTCGGCGATCAGGGCCTCGACCGAGCCCATCGCGCGCTCGAAGGCGAGCATCGCCTCGCGCGCGCTGTCCAGGGTCTGGGTGCCCTGCTGCTCGACCAGGCGGTTGGCGGTGCCGAGCACGCGCGTGGCCTCGGCGAGCGCGGTGCTGGCCTCCACGCTGGCCTGGGTGACCTGCTTGAGCACCGCGTTGACGTCGTCGCGCTGCGCGGCCAGGGCAGCGGTAGTCTGCTCCAGGTTGTCGAGGGTGCGGCCGATGGCGGCCACGTTCTCGGCCGAGAACAACATGCGCGCCTGCACCAGCAGCTCGTTGACGTTGGTAACTGCGTCCTCGCCGTCGGCGAGCAGGCGACCGAAGGCCGAGGGCACGGCCACGAGGCGGGGCACGACGTCGTCCTCGGCCTGCAGCGGCACGCTGCCCGGATCGTCGCCGCTGGTGAGGCGGATCATCGTCAGCCCGGTGATGCCGGCCGGCACCAGGCGGGCCTCGGTGTCGGTGCGCACCGGCGCAGCGGCATCGACGCGCACGCGCGCGATCACGCGGCGCGCATCGTCCGGGTCCAGACGCAGGCTGACCACGTCGCCGATCTTGATGCCGTTGAATTCCACCGTGCCGCCCTTGGACAGCCCGGACACGGCCTCCTGGAACACGATGTCGTAGATCTCGAACTGGCGGTCGGCGTCGCTCTTGCCCAGCCACAGCGCAAACATCAGCGCGGCGCCGACGACGAGCACGGTGAAGAGGCCGATCAGCACGTGATGGGCGCGGGTTTCCATGTCAGTTGTTCTCCGTTGCTGCAGGCACGGCCTGCGCGCCAGCCACCGCGGTGGCAGCGGCGCGGCCGCGCGGGCCGTGGAAGTATTCGCGGATCCAGGCGTCGTCGGTGGCGGCGACTTCGTCCAGGCCGGCGTTGACCAGCACCTTCTTCTGCGCCAGCACGGCGACGCGGTCGGTGATGGTGTAGATGGTGTCGAGGTCGTGGGTGACGATGAACACGGTGAGCCCGAGCGCATCCCTCAGCGTGAGGATGAGCTGGTCGAAGGCCGCGGCGCCGATCGGGTCCAGCCCGGCGGTGGGCTCGTCGAGGAACAGGATGTCGGGGTCGAGCGCGAGCGCGCGCGCCAGCGCCGCACGCTTGACCATGCCGCCCGACAGCTCCGACGGAAACTTGTCGCCGGCGATCGCCGGCAGCCCGGCGAGCGCGATCTTGAGCGCGGCGAGTTCCGCCGCCTCGCGCTTCGACAGGCCCGCGTGCTCGATCAGCGGCAGCGCCACATTCTCGGAGACGGTCAGCGACGAGAACAGCGCGCCCTTCTGGAACAGCACGCCAAAGCGGCGCTCGACCTGCTTGCGACGCGCGTCGGGCAGGCTCAGCAGGTCTTCGCCGAAGACATGCACCCGCCCTTCGCGCGGCCGGTTGAGGCCGACGATGGTGCGCAGCAGCACCGACTTGCCGGTGCCCGAGCCGCCCACCACGCTGAGGATTTCGCCGCGGCGCACGTCGAGGTCCAGCCCGTCATGCACCACCTGGGCGCCGAACTGGTTGCGCACGCCGCGCACCTCGACGATGTTGTCCGCGCCCTTCACGGCGGCACTCGCCTGCTCCGGTGTCACCAGCCCCGCGCTCACCAGCCCATCTCCATGCAGAACAGCGCCGCGATCGCATCGACCACGATCACCACGAAAATCGACTGCACCACCGCGGACGTGGTGTGCTCGCCCACCGACTGCGCGCTACCCTGCACCCGGAAGCCCTCGAGGCAGCCGATCACCGCGATCAGGAAGGCGAAGATCGGCGCCTTGGCCATGCCGACCCAGAAGTGGATGAGGCCGACGTTGTCCTGGATGCGCGACAGGAACAGCACCGGCGAGATGTCGAGCGTGGTCGCCGACACCAGCATGCCGCCGACCAGGCCCGACACCATCGCCACGAAGGTCAGCATCGGCAGCGCGATCAGTAGTGCATAAACGCGCGGCAGCACCAGCAGCTCGACCGGATCGAGGCCGAGCACGCGGATCGCGTCGATCTCCTCGTTGGCGCGCATCGAGCCGATCTGCGCGGTGAAGGAGCTCGCGGTGCGGCCGGCGACGATGATCGCGGTCAGCAGCACGCCGAATTCGCGCAGGAAGGAGTAGGCCACCAGATCGACCGTGAAGATGCTGGCGCCGAAGTTCTGCAGCACCGTGGCGCCAAGGAAGGCCACCACCGCGCCGATCAGGAAGGTCAGCAGCGCGATGATCGGAACCGCGTCGAGCCCGGTGCGCTCGAGGTTGGCGACCAGCGCGGTCATGCGCCAGCGCCGCGGCTGCACCGCCACGCGCAGCGCGGTCTCGAGGATCAGGCCGATGAAGCCGGTGATACCCGCGAGGTGGCGCCAGAACGCCA
The DNA here is from genome assembly GCF_052598215.2 of Thauera sp. ZXT1-4. Classification (NCBI taxonomy): domain Bacteria; kingdom Pseudomonadati; phylum Pseudomonadota; class Betaproteobacteria; order Rhodocyclales; family Zoogloeaceae; genus Thauera; species Thauera sp. ZXT1-4. The sequence continues at coordinate 32,675 of NZ_JBQWSN020000013.1, forward strand.
CCATGGCCTCGCCGGTATCGGCGAGCACGTCGCCGAGCGCGCTGCCCTGGGTGCCGACCGCGGGCACGGGCGGCTCGGCAAGCGCATCGGCCACCGCTTTGAGCAGCGCGCGCCGCTCGCGCGGCAGGGCGGTTTCGTCGGCGAGCAGCGCGGCGATGCGCTCGGGGCCGAGCAGCGCGTGCAGCAGGCGCGCGCCGGCGGTGTCGAGCGCCGCCAGGCCGTCGACATCCACCGTCGCCGCCTCGCCGGCCCCCGCCTGCGCGCTCAGCGCACGCACGCGCTCGGCGAGCGTCCCGTGGTGCGCGAGCGTCCACTCGCCGCGTACGCACAGCCGCGCGCCGCCCTCGGTCGCAACAAACTCGATCTCGCCGGGGCCGGACGCGGGCATGGAACGGTCTGCAGGTTCGGGACTTCGCGGCATGCGCTACAAGGGCCTCGGTTGACAAGGAGGCGATGATACAACAGCCGCTGTCCGCAGGCCCGCCGGGCGGGGCAATCGCCGGACGAAGCAATCGCATCCGGCGCGCCGGCTTGGTGCAACGCCGCAGACGGGCGCATAATTCCCCCATCCGGCATCAAGGGCAGCGTTCTGCGCCCCTGTTGCCAAGCGCTTGACGGCGCCCGACGACGCTGCACCGAGATGCACGCGCGGTAACACGGGCGGCATGATTCCAAGGTGATTTCCATGAACACAGCACAACGCAGCCGGCTCGCCTGGATCGGGGTCGGCGTGGTGGTCATTGCGGCGGCGGGCGCGTGGCAGTTCCTCCGCCCTGCCGCGGACGACGGCAGCTTCGTGCGCGGCAACGGCCGCATCGAGGCCACCGAGGTCGACGTCGCCGCCAAGGCGCCCGGTCGGGTAGACGCGATCCTGGTGAACGAGGGCGACTTCGTGCGCGAGGCCGACGTGGTCGCGCGCATGGACGTCAGGGGCCTGCAGGCCCAGCTCGCCCAGGCGCGCGCCGAGGTCGCCAACGCCGTCAGCGCGCGCGAGACCGCCCGCGCCCTGGTCGCCCAGCGCCAGGCCGACGTCGCGATGGCCGAGGCGGTGCTGGTGCAGCGCCGCGCCGAGCTCGACATCGCGCGCAGCACCGCAGCGCGCTCACGCGCCCTACTCGCCGACCGCGCCACCTCGGCGCAGAAGGTCGAGGACGATGCCGCCCGCGCCCGCAGCGCCGAGGCCAACATCAGCGTCGCCCAGGCCCAGATCGCCGCCGCCCGCGCCGGCGTGCGCGCCGCCGAGGCGCAGGTGCAGCAGGCCGAGGCCGCGATCGGCGCCACCGAGGCGGTGGTCGCGCGCATCGCCACCGAGATCGCCGATGGCGAGCTGCGCGCCCCGCGCAGCGGTCGCGTGCAGTACCGCGTGGTGCAGCCGGGCGAGGTGGTGGGCGGCGGCGGCAAGGTGCTGAGCCTGGTGGACGTCGGCGACGTGTACATGACCTTCTTCCTGCCCGAGATGGCCGCCGGCCGTGTCGCGCTCGGCACCGAGGTGCGCATCGTGCTCGACGCCGCGCAGGCCTTCGTGATCCCGGCCAGGGTCTCCTATGTCGCCAGCGTCGCGCAATTTACGCCGAAGACGGTCGAGACCCAGAGCGAGCGCCAGAAGATGGTGTTCCGCGTCAAGGCGCGCATCGACCCCGATCTGCTGGCGAAGTACCCCGAACAGGTCAAGACCGGCCTGCCCGGCATGGCCCATGTGCGCATGGATGCCGAGCGTGACTGGCCGGCCGAGCTGCAGGTGAGGCTGCCGTGAGCCTGGGCCAGGGCGAGACGCCGCCGCGCTCGGCAGGCACAGCTATGAGGCCCCCGCCGGCCACGTCTGCCGACTGTGCTGCGCCCCCCGCCGCCGCGGGTTCGCCCGCCCCGGCGCCGCCGGTGGTGCGTCTGCGCGAGGTCCGCCACCGCTATGGCGACACCCTCGCCGCCGACGCCGTCAGCCTGGACATTCCCGCCGGGCGCATGGTCGGCTTCATCGGCCCGGACGGCGTGGGCAAATCCACCTGGCTCGGCCTGATCGCCGGCGCGCGCAAGATCCAGCACGGCAGGGTCGAAGTGCTCGGCGGCGACATGGCGGACGCCCGCCACCGCGCCCGCGTGTGCCCGCGCATCGCCTACATGCCGCAGGGCCTGGGCAGGAACCTCTACCCCACGCTGTCGGTGTTCGAGAACATCGACTTCTTCGGCCGCCTGTTCGGCCAGTCCGCGGCCGAGCGCGCACGCCGCATCGCCGACCTGCTCGCCGCCACCGGCATGAGCGCCTTCGCCGACCGCCCCGCCAACAAGCTCTCTGGCGGCATGAAACAGAAGCTCGGCCTGTGCTGCGCGCTGATCCACGACCCCGACCTGCTCATCCTCGACGAGCCCACCACCGGCGTCGATCCGCTGTCGCGCCGGCAGTTCTGGGCGCTGATCGAGCGCATCCGCGCCGACCGCCCGGGCATGAGCGTGCTCATCGCCACCGCCTACATGGAAGAGGCCGAGGGCTACGACTGGCTGGTGGCGGTGGACGCCGGGCGCGTCCTCGCCACCGGCACACCGGACGAACTGCGCGCCGCCGGCGGCGCCGACACGCTGGAAGAAGCCTTCATCGCGCTGCTGCCCGAGGCGCGCAGGCGCGACCACCACCGCCTCGAAATTCCGCCGCACAGCGCGGGCGAGATCGTCATCGAGGCGCGCGGCCTGCAGATGCGCTTCGGCGACTTCGTCGCGGTGGACGACGTCAATCTGCAGGTGCGGCGCGGCGAGATCTTCGGCTTTCTCGGCTCGAACGGCTGCGGCAAGTCGACCACGATGAAGATGCTCACCGGCCTGCTCGAACCGAGCGCCGGCGAGGCCTTGCTGCTCGGCGGCCGGCTCGACGCGAAGAACATCGCCACCCGCCGCCGCGTCGGCTACATGTCGCAGGGCTTCTCGCTCTACGGCGAACTCTCGGTGCGGCAGAACCTCGACCTGCACGCGCGCCTGTTCGAGCTGCCCGCGGCCGAGGGCGCGGCGCGCATCGCCGAGCTCGCTCAGCGCTTCGACCTCGACCCGGTCATGGATGCCCAGCCCGACGCCCTGCCGCTCGGCATCCGCCAGCGCCTGCAGCTTGCGGTGGCGGTGCTGCACCGGCCCGACGTGCTGATCCTCGACGAGCCCACCTCGGGCGTCGACCCGGTGGCGCGCGACCATTTCTGGGCGCTGATCGTCGATCTGTCGCGCAAGGATGGCGTCACCATCTTCATCACCACCCACTTCATGAACGAGGCCCAGCGCTGCGACCGCATCTCGCTGATGCACGCCGGCCGCATCCTCGCCAGCGACAGCCCGGCGGCGCTCGCCGCAGCACGCGGCACCGACGACCTGGAAGAGGCCTTCATCCGCTACCTGGAGGAGGCGAGCGGCGAGGCGGCGGCCGAGCCCCGGCCGCCCAGCGTTGCCTCCGCCAGCGCTGGCGAGGGCGAGGGTGTCAGCGGCAGCGTCAGCGGCGGCGACCGCGCTCGCCAGCGGCCTTTGCCAACGCACGATGCCGACCGCATCGCCCGCTTCAGCCTCGCCCGCCTGCTGAGCTTTTCCGCGCGCGAAGCCACCGAGCTGCGCCGCGACCCGGTGCGGCTCACGCTGGCGCTGCTCGGCAGCCTGGTGCTGATGCTGGTCATGGGCTACGGGATCACCATGGACGTGGAAGACCTGCACTACGCAGTGCTCGACCACGACCGCAGCGTGGCGAGCCAGCGCTACACGCTGCGCATCGCGGGCTCGCGCTACTTCCTCGAGCAGCCACCGCTCGCCAGCCACGCCGACCTCGATGCGCGCATGCGTGCGGGCACGCTGGCGATGGCGGTCGAGATCCCGCCCGGCTTCGGCCGCGACCTCGCCCGTGGCAAGGCGCCGCAGGTAGCGGTGTGGCTGGACGGCTCGATGCCGCTGCGCGCCGAGCTCGCGCGCGCCTACGTCGCCGGCGTGCACGCGCAGACGCTCGCCGACGTGATCGCCGAGTCGGGCGCCGGCCCGGTGCGCGCGCTCGCCAGCGTGGAGCCGCGCTACCGCTACAACCCCGAGCTGCTCAGCCTGGTGTCGATGGTGCCCAAGGTGATCCCGCTGCTGCTGGTGTTCATCCCCGCCATGCTCACCGCGCTCGGCGTGGTACGTGAAAAGGAACTCGGCTCCATCCTCAACGTGTACACCACACCCGTGACCAAGCTCGAGTTTCTGGTCGGCAAGCAGCTGCCCTACATCGCGCTGTCGATGTTCAACTTCGTGCTGATGTTCGGGCTCGCGGTAACGCTGTTCCAGGTGCCGTTCAAGGGCAGCTTCCTCGCGCTGGCCGCTGGCGCGCTGCTCTACGTCACCGCCACCACCGGCCTGGGCCTGCTCGCCTCCACGCTGACCAACAGCCAGGTCGCCGCGCTCGCCGGCACCTCGATCGGCACCCTGCTGCCGGCGATCCAGTTCTCCGGGCTGATGGACCCGGTGAGCTCGCTCGAGGGCGGCGGCTACTGGATCGGCGCGATCTACCCCACCACCCACTTCCTCACCATCGCCAGCGGCACCTTCTCGAAGGCGCTCGGGTTCGCGGAGCTGGGCGGCGCCTTCGTCCCGCTGCTGCTGGCGATCCCGGTGCTCACGCTGCTGTCGGCGGCGCTGCTGAAAAAGCAGGCGACGTGAGAAAAAGCGAGGGCGAGATGAGCACGAAGGCGATGACCCACCTGCGCAACACCTGGCACCTCGGCGTCAAGGAGTTTCGCAGCCTGTCGCGCGACATGGCGCTGATGTTCCTGATCGTGTTCATGTTCAGCGCCTCGATCTACGCCGATGCGCGCGCCAAGCCCGAGAGCCTGAACCGCGCCTCGATCGCGGTGGTGGACGAGGACCGCTCGCAGCTGTCCGGCCGCATCATCGCCGCGCTGCAGCCGCCGCAGTTCATCCCGCCCGTGCACGTCGGGCTGGCCGACATGGACCGCGGCATGGACGCCGGGCTGCACACCTTCGTCCTCGACATCCCGCCCGACTTCCAGCGCGACGTGCTCGCCGGCCGCAGCCCGGCGCTGCAGTTGAACGTCGACGCCACCCGCCAGAGCCAGGCACAGACCGGCACCGGCTACATCCAGAGCATCATCGACGACGAGGTGCGCGCCTTCGTGCAGCGCGTGCGCGCCCCGGTGCCACAGCCGGTCGAGCTGGTGCCGCGCGCGATGTTCAATCCAAACCTGCAGGCGAGCTGGTTCGCCGCGATCAACGCGATCATCAACAACGTCACCATGCTGGGCATCCTGCTCACCGGCGCGGCACTGATCCGCGAGCGCGAGCACGGCACCATCGAGCACCTGCTGGTGATGCCGGTGACCTCGCTCGAGATCATGTTGTCCAAGATCTGGTCGATGGGCGTGGTGGTGCTGGTGGCCTCGTCGTTCTCGCTGCAGGTGATGGTCAAGGGCGTGCTCGGCATCACCGTGACCGGCTCGGCCGTGCTGTTCGGCGCCGGCACCCTGCTCTACCTGTTCGCCGCGGCCTCGATCGGCATCTACATGGGCACGATCGCGCGCAGCATGCCGCAGTTCGGGCTGATGTCCATCCTGGTGCTGCTGCCGCTGCAGATCCTGTCCGGCGGCGTGACCCCGCGCGAGAGCATGCCCGAAGCCATCCAGACCATCATGGCGCTGGCGCCGACCACGCACTATGTGTCACTCGCGCAGTCCATCCTGTTTCGTGGCGCGGGGGTGGACGTGGTGTGGCCATCCTTCGTCATGGTGACGGCGATCGGCGCGGTATTTCTCACCCTCGCCCACCACCGCCTGCGCCACACGATCGGAACGATGCAGAACTGACCCACGAGGTCCGCAACCAGGAGAACGCCGATGACCGACCCCACGCCCAAGGCCACCACCAAAGCCCCCCGCACCCGTCGCAAATCCGCCCCCGCCGCAAAACAGGCGCGCCCGGCGACCCGCCCGGTGCCAGCGCCGGCAGCCACGCCCGCAGCCCGGGCGCGCCGCAGCCTCGCCGAGCCTTTCGCCCCGCCGCCCGAGCGCAACCCGCTCGACCGCCGCGTGCACGCCGCGCTCGCCCGCGCCACCTCCTCGGTGTCGCCGATCGCCCTGATGCTGGCGAGCGCGGACTGGGCGGGCCACCTCGCGCTGTCGCCGGGCAAGCGCATCGAGCTCGCCAACCTGGCCCTCGAACAGATGCGCCGCCTGCTGCGCTACGCACAGGAGGCCGCCGCCACGCCACCGGGCACGCCCACGCACGAGTGCGTGCAACCGCCCGCGCAGGACCGCCGCTTCAAGGCGCCGGAATGGCACCAGTGGCCCTTCAACCTGATGCACCAGTCCTTCCTGCTCACCCAGGAATGGTGGGACGCCGCCACCCGCGGCGTCTCGGGCGTGTCGCGCCATCACGAGGACGTGGTCGCGTTCACCGCACGCCAGTTGCTCGACATGTTCTCGCCGGGCAACTTCCTGCCCACCAACCCGCTGGTGCTGCGCCAGACGCTGGCCAGCGGCGGCGCCAACCTGGTGCGTGGCGCGGTGCACGCCGTCGAGGACCTCGAGCGCAGCCTCTCGGGCGCGCCTCCGGCCGGAGCGGACGAATTCGTCGTCGGCCGCGACGTCGCCGCCACCCCGGGCAAGGTCGTGCTGCGCAACCGCCTGATCGAGCTCATCCAGTACACGCCCACCACCGCAAAGGTGCATCCTCAGCCCGTGCTGATCGTGCCGGCGTGGATCATGAAGTACTACATCCTCGACCTGTCGCCGCACAACTCGCTGATCAAGTATCTGGTCGATCAGGGCCACACGGTGTTCTGCATCTCGTGGAAGAACCCCGGCGTCGACGAGCGCGAGCTCGACATGGACGACTACCTGCAGCTCGGCTTCTTCGCCGCGCTCGACGCGATCAATGCCATTGTCCCGGGGCAGAAGGTGCATGCCACCGGCTACTGCCTGGGCGGCACCCTGCTCGCGATCGCCGCCGCTGCGATGGCGCGCGACGGCGACGAGCGGCTGGGCTCGATGACGCTGTTCACCGCGCAGACCGACTTCACCGAGCCGGGCGAGCTCGCGCTCTTCATCGACGAGAGCGAGGTCAGCCTGCTCGAGGCGCAGATGGAGGAGACCGGTTTCCTCACCGCCGGCCAGATGGCGGGCGCCTTCCAGATCCTGCGCTCCAACGACCTGCTGTGGTCGCGCATCGTCGGCGAATACCTGATGGGCGAGCGTGCCCCGATGAACGACCTCATGGCCTGGAACGCCGACGCCACGCGCATGCCCGCGCGCATGCACAGCCAGTACCTGCGCCGGCTCTTCCTCAACGACGACCTCAGCGAGGGGCGCTACCCGGTGGGCGGCAGGCCGGTGGCGCTGTCCGACATCGACCTGCCGGTTTTCTGCGTCGCCACCCTCACCGACCACGTCGCGCCCTGGCGCTCGGTGTACAAGCTGCACTACCTGGTGCCGGCCGAGATCCGCTTCGTGCTCACCAGCGGTGGTCACAACGCCGGCATCGTCAGCGAGCCCGGTCATCCGCGGCGCAACTATCAGCTTCTCACCCGCCCCGCAGGTGACAACTACACGCCCCCCGAGGACTGGCTGCAACGCGCACCGCGGCACGAGGGCTCGTGGTGGCCGGCCTGGCAGGCCTGGCTCGCGGCGCGCTCGGGGGCGCCCACCGCCCCGCCCGCGCTCGGCGCCCCCGAGCAGGGCTATCCTGAACTTGAAGACGCCCCCGGGCGCTATGTGCACGAGAAATGACCCCTCACCCCATCCCCTCACGCGCTGGCGTTCGTCCCCTCACCGAGGATTGATTCATGCAATTCGACCCCCACACCACCCTCGCCCTGTTCAAGGCCAACCTCGAGCTCAACTTCAGCCTGTGCGACCTGTTGCGGCGCAACGCCCTGCGCTGGAGCGAGGCGCAGAACCGCATGCTCGACGGCTGCGCCAAAGACATCGAATCCGCCGTCACGCGCACGCTCGACGCACCGGACTGGCAGCAATTCGGTGTCAACGCCGGCGACCTCGGCTGGAAAGCCCTGCAGCACCGCAACTGCGCCGCGCTGCACCTCGCCGAGATGGCGGTCGCCAACCATTCGGCGCTGATCGCCGACATCCAGCATGTGTTCTCGCGCTGGCAGCAGGACAGCACGCACGCGCTCAAACAGGCCGGCAGCGCGATGCCGGTGAGCGCGGCGCTCGAATCCCTGCTCGCCAGCGCTTCAAACATGGGCCGGATCGACAGCAAGTAAAAATTCACTTATGGATGAAGCACTATTTTTTGTTGCACTGCACAAAAATCTCGCCTAGTATTGCACCTGTCTCCTCCACCCTCCTCCTTTGGTGTGGATTTGGCCCGGAAATCGAAAGATTTCCGGGCTTTTTTCTTTTCTGCCCCCGAAACCTCTTCAACCCCCGAAAAGCCGCTGCAGCAACACCAGATTCGCCAGCAAGGCGACGATCGCGAGCAGCTTCCAGAACTTCGCCGGGTCGCGCGCGATGAGCGCCGGTCGCAGGCGGCGCAGGTGATCGGGGTCGGGGTGATGAAGTGCATGCACGAACTCCGACAGCGCCGCCTGCCGCCGCGCCGGGTCGGGGTCGAGCGCACGCGCGAGCGCATCGTCGACCCAGGCTGGAATCTCGCGCTCGTCGTCCACCACCGACCGGTAGCGCAGCCGGCGCTGCGCCGCGCGCGTGCGCGACTGCGCCGGCGCGACGCCGTAGGGCAGCCGGCCGGTGAGCAGCTCGTAGGCGATCACGGCCAGCGAGAACAGGTCGGCGCGCATGGAGCCGGGCTCGCCGAGAAAATACTCGGGCGCGGCGTAGGCGCTGTCGCCGGGAACGCCACCGGCCATCTCAATGACCTCGCCCGCGCCAGCGCACTCCGCGATGCCGGCCACGCTCACCGCACCGAAGTCGATGATGCGCACCGTCCCCGAGGCGTCGATGATGATGTTCTCGGGGCGCAGGTCGCGGTGCAGCATCTCCTGGCGGTGAAAGGCCTGCAGCCCGCGCGCGGTCTGGCGCACGATGTCCCGCACGGCGTCGAGCGCGGGCCGCGGATGGTCGGTCATCCACTGGCGCAGGCTGCGGCCTTCGACGAACTCGGTGACCACATAGAGGCAGCTGCGCGGGCGCTCCGGCAGCCATGGGCGTAGCACGTGAGGCGAGTCGATCCGGCGCGCGATCCATTCCTCGAGCAGGAAGCGCTCGAGTGCGGCGGGGTCCTGCTGCAGCTCGATGGACGGCGTCTTGATGGCCACACGCACCCCACTCTCGTCGTCCACCGCCAGATGGACATGGCTGCGGGCGCTGGCATGCAATTCGCGCACGATGGTGTAGCCGTCGAGCCGCATGCGGGCTTGCAGCGCCGGAGCGAGCGGCAGCTCGGCGAGTCGGCGGCCGAGCTCGCCCGCCTGCGCATCGGGCAGGGCCGTGATCTCGACCAGCTGCACGGTGAGGTTGTCGGGGCTGCCGCGGCGCAGGGCCTCGCCCACGATCGTGCGCGCCGCGGCATCAAGCCCTTCAGCCGCGGCGATCGCGCTGGCGACAAAGCCCATGTCCACGTAGTCGTGCACACCGTCCGTAGAGAGCATGAAGAGGTCGCCCCGCTCGAGCGCGAGCGCGCGGTAATCCGCATCCACCCGACGATCCATGCCGAGGGCGCGGGCGAGATAGCTCTCTTCGGCCGACACGCGCACGCGATGATCCTCGGTGAGCCGCTCGATTCGGCCATCGCGCAAGCGGTGGATGCGCGCGTCGCCAATGTGGAACAGGTGCGCGGTGGTCGACTTGAGGATCAGCCCGCTGAAGGTGCATACATAGCCGCGCTCGCGGTCGAAGCGGTGTTCGCTGCGGCGCGTCTGCGCGTGCAGCCAGGCGTTGGTGGCGGAGAGCACGTGCAGCGCGGCGGTGCGCACCGACCAGGCCGCGGACGTGCAGTAGTAGTCGGTGACGAAGGCATCCACCGCGGCCTGGGCGGCGGCCAGGCTCACGTCGCTGCTGCTGATGCCATCGGCAAGCGCCAACGCGATGCCCTTGGCGGCGAGCTCGGCGCCCTGCGGCATGCAGACGCCGTGAAAGTCCTGGTTGCGCTGCTTGCGTCCGGCCGTCGAATGCTGGCCGACGCGAACGGCGAGTCCTGTGCTCATGTTCGATCCACGATGGAACCCCGGCGCCTCGCCGCGCCGGGGAGGATTCGACAGCCCACGCAGCGGATCAGCTGAAGCTGCGCTTGGGCGCGGTGCGCACATGCGTGGTGTAGAGCGTGAGCCCGGTGAAGGCGAGACCGCCGACAAGGTTGCCGAGCACCACCGGAATCTCGTTCCAGATCATGTAGTCCATGATCGAGAACTCGCCGCCCATCATCAGCCCGGAGGGGAACAGGAACATGTTCACCACCGAGTGCTCGAAGGTCATCGCGAAGAACAGCATGATCGGCATCCACATCGCGATCACCTTGCCGCTCACCGTGGTCGAGATCATCGCACCCACCACGCCGGTCGACACCATCCAGTTGCACAGCATGCCGCGCATGAAGATGGTGAGCCAGCCGGCGAGTCCATACTGCGCATAGCCGAGCGTGCGCTCCTCGCCGATATGGCCGATCTTCTGGCCGATCTCGTTGGGCTCGGTCGAAAAGCCATAGGTGAACACGAAGGCCATCATGAAGGCCACGGTCAGCGCACCGGCGAAGTTGCCGATGAAGACCAGGCCCCAGTTCTTCAGGATCGCCTTGATCGTGACGCCGGGGCGCTTGTCCAGCCAGGCCAGCGGGGTGAGCACGAAGACGCCGGTGAGCAGGTCGAATCCGAGCAGATAGAGCATGCAGAACCCGATCGGGAACAGGATCGCGCCAACCAGCGGCTGCCCGGTCATCACGGTAGCGGTGACCGCGAACACCGCGGCCAGGGCGAGGATGGCGCCCGCCATGAAAGCGCGAATCAGGACGTCGCGTGGCGCCATGCAGATCTTGGATTCACCAGCGTCGACCATCTTGGTGACGAATTCGGAGGGAGCAAGGTAGGCCATGATTTCTTCTCTCTGTGTGCGTTGTCGTTCTGCAGGCGTGTGGGGTTGGGGATACGGGGTCTCAGATTGCGAGGAAGATCTCCCCACCTTCGACCTTCACCGCGAAACGGCCACAATGGCCGCTGTCGGGCGCCACCGCCTGGCCGTCCTCGAGGCCGATGTTCCAGCCGTGCAGCGGGCAGGTGACCTTGCGGCCATGGACGATGCCCTGCGACAGCGGTCCCCCTTTGTGGGGGCATTTGTCGTGCAGCGCGAAGACCTCGTCCTCGGCGTTGCGAAAGATGGCGATGTCCTCCTCGCCGGGGCGCTGCACGACACGCGCGCCGAGGCGGGGGATGTCTTCGAGCAGGCAGATGCGCTTCCAGTCGGTCATGATGGATTCCTTCGTTCGGATGGGTCAGGTGGCAAGCGGGACGATGGCGCCGATCACGCCTCGACCCGGATCGGGATGAACTGCCTGGCCGCCTCGCCCTCGCGGCTGCTCTGCCAGGGGTCGCGGGCGTTCTTGAGGGCGTCGAGCAGGCGCGCGTGCAGCCGGCGGCGGTTCTCGGCGTCCTCCACGACCTGCGCCTTCACGTAGTCGAGGCCGACACGGTTGAGCCAATGCACGGTGCGTTCGAGATACCAGCCCTCCTCGCGGTAGAGCTGCAGGAAAGCGCCCGAATACTCCATGACCTCCTCGTCGCTGCCGACCTTGCACAGGAATTGAGCCACCTCGGTCTTGATGCCGCCGTTGCCGCCGACATAGATCTCGTAGCCGGAATCGACGCCGATCACCCCCACGTCCTTGATCCCGGACTCCGCGCAGTTGCGCGGACAGCCGGAGACAGCGAGCTTGACCTTGTGCGGCGCGTACATGTCGAACAGCATCTTCTCGAGCTTGATGCCCATGTCGATGGCGAGCTGGGTGCCGAAACGGCAGTGCTCGGCGCCGACGCAGGTCTTCACGGTGCGGATCGACTTGCCATAGGCGTGGCCGGAGACCATGCCAGCGGCGTTGAGGTCGGCCCAGATCGCAGGCAGGTCCTCCTTCCTGATGCCGAGCAGGTCGATGCGCTGGCCGCCGGTGACCTTGACCGTGGGCACCTTGTACTTCTCGGCGGCGTCGGCGATGGCGCGCAGCTCCGCCGGCGTAGTCACCCCGCCCCACATCCGCGGCACCACCGAGTAGGTGCCGTCCTTCTGGATGTTGGCGTGGGCGCGCTCGTTGATGAAGCGCGACTGCGGGTCGTCCTTCGCTTCGTGCGGCCAGGACGAGATCAGGTAGTAGTTGATCGCCGGGCGGCACTTGTCACAGCCGTCGGGCGTTTTCCAGTTGAGCATGCCGAACACCGCCTCCTTGGTGACGAGGTGGTGCTTGTAGATCGCCTCGCGCACCACCTTGTGCGAATGCTCGGTGCAGGCGCACACCGGCTTGTCGCTCGCACTCACCGCCTGGTAGGCGCCGCCCACCGTGGACGCGAGGATCTGCTCGACCAGCCCGGTGCAGGAGCCACAGGACGATGCCGCCTTGGTGTGCTTCTTCACTTCGTCGAGGGAGAACAGGCCCTTCTCCTTGATCGCCTTGACGATAGTGCCCTTGCACACACCGTTGCAGCCGCACACCTCGGCGCTGTCGGGCATGCTGGCGGCGCGGTTCTCGCCCTTGTGGCCGGCGTCGCCCAAGCGGTTCTGGCCGAACATGAGCTGGCCGCGCAGCTCATGAACGCTCTGGCGGTCCTTCATGAGCTGGAAGTACCAGGAACCGTCGGCGGTGTCGCCGTACAGCACCGAGCCGACGATGCGGTCGTCCTTGAGCACCACCCGCTTGTACACGCCGCCCAGCTTGTCGTGCAGCACGATGTCCTCGGTGCCCGGGCCGCCACTGAAGTCGCCCGCCGAGAATACGTCGATGCCAGTCACTTTGAGCTTGGTGGAGGTCACCGAGCCGAGGTAGCGCCCAATGCCATGGTTGGCGAGGTGGTTGGCGCACACCTTGCCCTGCTCGAACAGCGGCGCCACCAGGCCGTAGGCGACGCCACGGTGCGCCACGCACTCACCGACCGCGTAGATGCGCGGGTCGGTGACGGTCTGCAGGGTGTCGGAGACGTGGATGCCACGCACCCGCCCGCTGCCGCAGTACAGGCCGGCCGACTCGGCGAGCGCGTAGTTGGGCCGGATGCCTGCGGCGACCACCACCAGGTCGGCGGCGATCTCCATGCCGTCCTTGAAGCGCACCGAACCCACGCGCCCGGCACCCCCGGCACCCTCCTCGCCACCGGTGTCGCCATGGGCGCTGCGCGCCGGCAGCAGCGCCTCGGTCTGGCGTGCGAGCAGGAACTTCATGCCCTTGGCTTCGAGCGAGGCCTGCAGCATGTCGGCTGCCACCTTGTCGAGTTGGCGCTCCATGATCCAGTCACCGATGTGCACCACGGTCACGTCCATGCCACGCAGCATCAGTCCATTGGCGGCCTCCAGGCCGAGCAGGCCGGCACCGATGACGACCGCGTGGCGGTACTTGCCGGCGGCCTCGATCATCGCCTCGGTATCGGCGATGTCGCGATAACCGAGCACGCCAGGCAGATCGTTGCCGGGGATGGGCGGGATGAAGGGCGTGGAGCCGGTAGCGAGCAGCAGCCGATCGTAGTCGGCCTCGGTGACGCTGCCGTCCTTGGCTTCGGCGACCACCCTGCGCCTCACCCGGTCGATCTTCGTCACCGTGCTGCCCGCATGCAGCTTGATGCCGTTGTCGCGGTACCAGTCGAGATCGTTGAGCATGATCTCGGGCAGGGTCATCTCGCCGGCCAGCACCGGCGAGAGCAGGATGCGGTTGTAGTTGCCGTGCGGCTCGGCACCGAACACGGTGATGTCGTAGAGGTCGGGCGCGAGCTTGATCAGCTCTTCGATCGTGCGCACGCCAGCCATACCGTTGCCGACAAGGACGAGTTTCATCTTCTTCATGGTGCTTCTCCGCGACAAGGCCAGTACGTTCGAAACGGAAACGGCGTCCACTCCGCCCAGCCCTTTGGGCCGTAGCGGAATGGACGCCGTTGTCCTGAAGCTGGAAAGTTCTGGGCAGCGCTCGCTGCCGGGTGCCCGACCGCCTTTGGCCGGTTGCTGAACACTTCAAAGCATCAAACATGCCAAGCCGGGCAGGCCGCGGGACAGGCCCGGAATCCGGGGCATAGATCCGGTTTCTGCGCTGCAGCTCGCACGAACGTCCGGCCTCGCAAGCTCTTCGACCGCACTGCTGCAGTGCAGCAGTCGAACCCCGATGCACGCCGATGGTGCAATCCGCACCAGCAGCTCAGGCGCGCATGGCTCATGCCCCGCAACGCAATGCCGCGGCGGGAGCCCAGCCATCGCAACGCAGCAGGCTGTCCTCAGCTCCGCCCCGGCAGAAATGCCTCCATCGCGAGCGCGGCCTCGGCAACCTCGACGATGCGGCGCCCCTGGTTCATCGCCGTCTGCCGCAGCAGGCGGTAGGCCTCATCCTCGGCGAGCCCCTGGTGGCGCATCAGCACCCCCTTCGCGCGCTCGACGAGCTTGCGCTCCTCCAGGCTCGCACGTACGGCAGCGAGTTCGTCAGTCATCGCCTGCAGCCGGCGCGACTGCGCATGCAGTACGTCGACGATCGAAGCGGCCAGACGCGGCCCCATCGGATCGGGCACCGCGGGCCTGCCCGCCCCGCCCTCCAGCCCACCATTCAGCCCGCCGAACTCACCGGCGCGTCCTTCCTCCGCTCCTTCTTCACCCATGCGCACGCCGGGCGTGGCCCCTGCGGCGTCCAGTCCGTCCAGTCCGTCCAGTGCAGATGCGAGCCGCTGCGGGTCATCCGGATCTGCCTGCAGGGCCTCGCTGCGCCGCAGGCATTCCGTCCTCAGTGCCACACCAAGCAGCGCTTCGACCTCCCGCACGCGGTCGAGGCGCAGCGAGCAGCAGGCAAACCAGTCCTGGGCCCGCTCGGGCACGCCCGCAGCATCCTGCCCATCTGCAAGCAGCTTGCGGCGCAGGCGCTCCAGTTCGACGAGCGGCATCGCCTGCTGCACGCCCCGCCAGGCCGTCCGCACATCCTCCGGAGAAAAGGCCTCGAAGCGCTGGAAGCACGCCTCCTGGCCCTCGATCAGGTACAGCAGCGGGGGACCATCCACTGCCGGATCGGCCTTCGCAGCAAACACTGCAGTGCCCAGCGCACGCTCCTGGCCAGCGAGTTCCTTGCCCTGCATGAGGTTGAACAGCGCCACGAGCAGCCGTGAAATCGCGGGATCGGCTGCCACGTCCGCCGCCTCGAACACCAGCGCCAGCAGGGCGGCGATGGTCCGCCTGAAGTGCGCTGTCGCCTCGGCGACTGAGCAGCGCTGGCGCACGATCGCCTCGCGCAGATCGGGGAGCATGTCGACGCGGTGCAGCGCAAGGGCGATACGGGTAAACAGCCGAGCGCCGCCGGCCACAGCGAAACCTGGCACGGCGTCACGGATCTCCGGCCGCCCCAGCCAGGCGCGCACGGCCGCCTCCGCGCTGCGGCTTGCCTCGGCATGCTCTTTCCGCTCCGGACCGAAGCGCACGCCCGCGGAAGCCAGAAAAAGGTTCGAGGCGCCGCGCTCGCCTTGCAGGCGGTGCACGAGTTCGCCCACGAGCTGGACGAGCTCGCAGCTGCGCGCAAGCTGTTCCAGCTCGTGGATCTCGCTGCGACGAGCAGCGACGAGAAAGGCCAGGGTCGATTTCATACGGGGCTCCCGAGGGTTCTTGTTCTGCGGCCGAGGCCGCAGGGGTAGAACCAAGCAAGAGCCGTGCGCAGCCAGCGTCAGCGCGGGTGAGGAGGCAGCTTCCGCACCTGCTCGATGAGCTGTTCGCCAGCCTCGTCCGCGGGCCCCTGCCAGCCATCGAAATGCAGCAACTCGGGCAAGGGCATGCGCGGCAACCAGCCCGCAGCCTCGAGTTCGGGCCGGGCGTGGAACGCGCTCACGTGACCGATGCACAGGTAGGCGATCGGCACGATCTCACGCGGGATGCCCAGCGCCTCGCGCAGCGCCTGCGGGTGCAGGATGCTGACCCAGCCCACGCCGAGGTTCTCGGCACGCGCGGCCAGCCACAGGTTCTGCACCGCACACACCGCGCTGTACACGTCCATCGCACCGATGTGGGTGCGGCCGATCACCACCGGCCCATGGCGGCTGCGGTCGCAGGTGATGCAGATGTTCACCGGCGATTCCAGGATGCCTTCGAGCTTCAGGTTGCGGTAGGTGTCGCGCTTGCCTTCGTCGAACATCTGTTCGGCCTCGGCGTGCGCGGCAAGGAAGTCAGCATGGATCTGCTCGCGCACCGCGCGCGAGCGCACCACGATGAAATCCCAGGGCTGCATGAAGCCGACCGAGGGCGCGTGATGAGCGGCATCGAGCACACGCGCGAGCACCTCGTCGGGGATCGGATCGGGCAGGAACTCGCCACGCACGTCGCGGCGGGTATGGATGGCGCGATAGACCGCGTCGCGCTCGGCCGCATCGAAGCGCGGATCGGCCTGGAAGCGCGCGGGGCCGGCGCTGCCGGCCAGGTCGTTCGTGACCGGTTCTTGGGTAAATGCGGGCGCGTGGGTACGCGCCGGCGCGGCATGCGCCTGCGTCGGGCTGCTCATGAAGTATTCCCCTTGTCGTCGAGCAGTGGACAGCCACCGACCAGGCGGCTGCTGGGTGCACTTCGAGGCCGGTCTTCCGGCTGCGGATCAACTCATCCGGACGCCTTCCCGGTCCTTGCGGACCAGTGGCTGGGCGAACCTTGCCCGGACAATCCCCTTCACGGCGCTGGGCGCGCGGTGGGTTTGCACCACCTTCCCGATTCTCCCGCGCAGCGCGCGGGCACCTCGAAGCAAACAGGGGCGCAAGCTTAGCCGCAAACGGGCTGCCGCGGCAAAAGACGTGCGCTGGGTCAGTGCGTTCCTGCAGCACCCGCACGCTGAATGCCGGGCGCGGACCGGACAAGCAAACGGTCAAAGCACCCGGCCGCTTTCAGCCCCGCTGGCGGCGCGCCTCGAACAGGCAGATCCCGCTTGCCACCGACACGTTGAGGCTTTCGACGCTGCCGTGCATGGGGATGCGGGCAAGCGCATCGCAGGTGTCGCGGGTGAGGCGCCGCAGGCCGTCGCCTTCGGCGCCGAGCACCCACGC
Organism: Thauera sp. ZXT1-4; assembly: GCF_052598215.2. NCBI lineage: Bacteria > Pseudomonadati > Pseudomonadota > Betaproteobacteria > Rhodocyclales > Zoogloeaceae > Thauera > Thauera sp. ZXT1-4. The sequence continues at coordinate 49,815 of NZ_JBQWSN020000013.1, forward strand.
CACCGGCACCTTCTGGTCGATGTCGTAGATGGACTGGTCGGCTTCGCCTGCGGCACCGACGACCCACACGCCGGCGTCCTGCATCTCGCGCAGGGCGCGGGCAAGGTTGGTCACGGTGATGTAGGGCACGGTATCGGCGGCGCCGCTGGCGACCTTGATCGCGGTGGCGTTGAGGCCCACCGCGCGGTCCTTGGGCGCCACCACCGCGTGCGCGCCGGCGGCGTCGGCCACGCGCAGGCAGGCGCCGAGGTTGTGCGGATCCTGCACGCCGTCGAGCACCAGGATCAGCGCGTTCTCGTCCAGGCTGTCGAGCACATCGGCGAGCTTGATCTCGCGCCGGGTGGCGTCGACCTTGGCGACCACGCCCTGGTGGCGGCGGGTGCCCACCATGCCGTCGAGCTTGTCGCCCTCGCTCTGCAGGATGCGCGCACCGGCAGCCTCGGCCTGGGCAATGAACTTCTTCACCCGCGCGTCCTTGCGGTCACCGGAGAGGTAGATCTCCAGCACCGATTCGGGCGCGTGGCGCAGCTTGGCAGAAACCGCGTGGAAGCCGTAAATCAGCTTGGTGGGAGTGTTCTCGGGTGCTTTAGCCACGGTCGGTGCCCTTGGTGGTGGTCTTGCGGCGGACGCGTCGTGCCGGAGCCGCGGTTGCGGGCGCGGATTCTAGCGCTTCGGCTGCGGCTACGGCGACTGGTTCGGCGGCGGACTTCTTCGTACGCGCCTTGCGGGGCTTCGGCTCGGCGGCTTCCGACACGACAGCGCTCACCTCGAGGGGCGGCGCGCCGGCAGACTTCTTCGCACGGGCGGCGCGCGGCTTGCGCGCTTTCTTGCTCTCTGCCGGCGCCGCAGCCGCGGCTGGCACTTCGACGGGCTGCGCAGGCGCCTTCGGCTCGGCCGGCAGCTGCCCTTCAATGAGGCGGAAGTCGATCTTGTTGGTCGCCATATCCACCCGTACGAGCTGCACCTTGACCCGGTCGGAGAGGCGGAACTGCTTGCCGGTGCGCTCGCCCATGAGCGCGTGGCGCATCTCGTCGTAGTGGAAGTAGTCGCTCCCGAGATCCGAGATGTGCAGCAGGCCCTCGATGAAGATGTCGTCGAGCGCGACGAACAGGCCGAAGGGCACGACCGCCGACACGCTGCCGGTGAACTCCTCACCGACGCGGTCCTGCATGAAGTAGCACTTGAGGAAGGCGACCACGTCACGGGTGGCCTCGTCGGCGCGGCGCTCGGTCATCGAGCAGTGCAGGCCGATCTGCTCCCAGTCGCCCGGGCGGTACTGGTCACCGCCGAGCGCGGCCTTGATTCCGCGGTGGATCAGCAGATCGGGATAGCGCCGGATCGGCGAGGTGAAGTGGGTGTAGGACTCGTAGGCGAGGCCGAAGTGGCCGACGTTGTCCGGGCTGTACATCGCCTGCTTCAACGAGCGCAGCATCACGGTCTGCAGCAGTTGGGCGTCGGGGCGATCCTTGACCTGCTCGAGCAGCTTCGCGAAATCACTCGCGCGCGGCTCGTCACCGCCGCCCAGCCCGAGGCCGAACTCCTTGAGGAACTCGCGCAGCTTGGCGAGCTTGTCCTCGGAGGGGCTGTCGTGGACACGGTACAGCGCCGGGTGCTCGCGGGTGGCGAGGAAGTCGGACGCACACACGTTGGCGGCGAGCATGCACTCCTCGATGAGGCGGTGGGCGTCGTTGCGCACCTCGGGCACGATCTGCGCGATCTTGCCGTTATCGTCGAAGATCATACGGGTTTCGGTGGTCTCGAAGTCGATCGCGCCGCGCTTGGCGCGCGCCTTGAGCAGCACGCGGAAGAGCTTGTCGAGGTTCTCGAGGTGGGGCAGCAGCGCGGAGAGTTCGGCGCGCACCGCCGGATCCTGCTCGTACAGCGCGGCGGCGACCTTGGTGTAGGTCAGGCGCGCGTGCGACCAGATCACTGCGGGGTAGAAGCGGTAGTTCTTGATCTCGCCGGTGGCCGAGATGGCCATGTCAGCGACCATCGCAAGGCGCTCGACCTGGGGGTTGAGCGAGCACAGGCCGTTCGAGAGCTTCTCGGGCAGCATCGGGATGACGCGGCGCGGGAAGTACACCGAGTTGCCACGGTCGAAGGCGTCCTTGTCGAGCGCGCTGGCGGCGTCCACATAGTGCGAGACGTCGGCAATCGCGACGATCAGGCGGTAGCCCTTGCCCTGGCGCTCGCAATACACCGCGTCGTCGAAGTCCTTCGCGGTCTCGCCGTCGATGGTCACCAGCGGCAGTTTGGTGAGGTCCTCGCGGCCGGCCCAGTCCTTCTTGCGCACAACGTCGGGCAGCTTGCGCGTCTGCGCCTTGGCCTCGGACGAGAACTCGAAGGGCAGGTCGTGCTTGCGCAGCGCGATCTCGATCTCCATGCCGGGGTCGGCATAGTTGCCGAGCACCTCGACGATGCGGCCGATCGGCTGGGCGTACTTGGTGGGCTGCTCGACCAGCTCGACGGTGACGATCTGGCCCGGCTCGGGCTTCTTGCGCCCACCGGGGGCGACCAGGATGTCCTGCGCCAGGCGGCGATTCTCGGGCACGACGATCATTACGCCGTGCTCGTTGATGACGCGGCCGACGACGCGAGTGTTGGCGCGCTCCAGCACTTCTACCAGCTTGCCTTCGGGGCGGCCACGCCGATCGGTGCCGGAAATGCGCACGATGACGCGGTCGCCATGGAGTACCTCGCGCATCTCCTTGGGGCCGAGGAAGATGTCGGGCTCACCGTCATCGCGACGCACGAAGCCGAAACCGTCGGGGTGCCCCTCGACGCGGCCCTTGATCAGGTCCGCCTTGGAAGGCAGCAGGTAAGCATCACGCCGGTTGCGGATGAGCTGGCCGTCGCGCTCCATCGCACGCAGTCGGCGATCGAAGTGCTCCAGCTCATGGGGAGCGATATCGAGCGCGGCACTGAGCTCCGAGAACGGCATCGGAACACCGCGATCGGTGAGAACCTGCAACACGTACTCACGGCTGGGGAGCGGGTTCTCGTACTGCATCGCCTCGCGGGCGTGGAAGGGGTCCGCGAGGCGGATCGCGCTCGCCTGTACTGCGGCGGCCTTGCGCGCCGCGCGGCTGCGCCCCGGACCGCGAACGGGCTTTTCGTGGCTGGCTGTCTGCGGCGCCGTGCGCGCGTCCGCGCGCTTGGCGGCAGCGCCAGCCCGGTCACAGGACGCCTTCCTGGGCTCGGACTTGCGCGCCGCAGGGGCTTTCTTTGTTGCAGGTGCGGCAGCGTTGCCACGTTTCTTTTCAGTTTGTTTCGTTTTGCGAGTCATTGACAATCTTCATTTCGTGCTTATAATGCGCGTCTTCTTGCCCAGATGGCGGAATTGGTAGACGCACTAGTTTCAGGTACTAGCGCCGCGAGGCGTGGAGGTTCGAGTCCTCTTCTGGGCACCAGTTTCACAGGAAAGCCGCTCTTCGGAGCGGCTTTTTTGTTGTCTGTTGTTGTCCGTCTCTGTCCACTGTCGTACGGCTTCGGGGCTCGCAGCAGAGAAACCGACAAATCGCTTCACGCACGCGAGCGACTTTGCTATTATGCGCGTCCCTGCCCAGATGGCGGAATTGGTAGACGCACTAGTTTCAGGTACTAGCGCTGCGAGGCGTGGAGGTTCGAGTCCTCTTCTGGGCACCAGTTGCAGGGAAAAGCCGGCTGAAAGCCGGCTTTTTTCGTTCACCGCTCTGCTCACGCGAAGCGACTCGAAAGCACTGTGGGAGCGGGCGCATCCACGAACGCCTGCGGTGCAGGCAACACTCGCGGACACGCCCGCCCCCACAGATTTGAGCACGCCCGCGAGGGCCTGCTTCGGCTGCAAACCTCGATCAGGCACCAAACGGGTGGCGCCGCAGGATGGTCTCGTCGCGTTCGGGGCCGGTGGAGATCACGTCGATCGGGATCTCGCAGATCTCCTCGATGCGGTGCAGATAGGCGCGTGCCTCCTGCGGCAGAGCGTCCCAGCTCTGCGCACCAAAGGTCGTGCCGCTCCAGCCCGCCATGGTTTCGTAGATCGGCTCGCAGCGCGTGACCTCTTCCGAGCCCATGGGCAGCAGGTCGATGCGCTTGCCGTCGAGCATGTAGCCGGTGCAGAGCTTGAGTTCCTCGAGGCCGTCGAGCACGTCGAGCTTGGTGATGCACAGGCCGGTCACGCCGTTGATGATGATCGAACGCTTGAGCGCAGCAAGATCCAGCCAGCCGCAACGGCGCTTGCGACCGGTAACGGTGCCAAACTCGCGACCCTTGGTCGACATCTGCTCGCCCGGCACGCCCTTGGTTTCGATGTCGAGTTCGGTCGGGAACGGGCCGCCGCCGACGCGGGTGCAATACGCCTTGGTGATGCCCAGCACGTAGTGCAGGCGGCTGGGCCCGACGCCCGAGCCCGCCGCGGCCTGTCCGGCCACGCAGTTGCTCGAGGTGACGAAGGGATAGGTGCCGTGGTCGATGTCGAGCAGCGTACCCTGCGCACCCTCGAACAGCAGCGAGCCCCCCGATTTGTTGATCGCGTAAAGCTCGGCGGAGACGTCGGCCACCATCGGCAGCAACTCTTCGGCGTCCGCCATCGCCTCGTCGAACACGGCCTGGAAATCGACCGGCTCGGCACCGAGGTGCTGCGTCAGCACGAAGTTGTGATATTCGAGATTGGCCTTGAGCTTGGCGGCGAAGCGCGCACGATCGAACAGGTCGTACACACGCAGCGCGCGGCGCGCCACCTTGTCCTCGTAGGTGGGGCCGATGCCCTTGCCGGTGGTGCCGATCTTGTCGTCCGCGGACTTGGCGGCTTCGCGCGCGCGGTCGAGCGCGCTGTGGTAGCCGAGGATCAGCGGGCAGCCCGGGCTGATGCGCAGACGGTCGCGCACCTTGATGCCGCCGGCCTCCAGCGTGCGGATCTCGGACAGCAGGTGATGCGCATCGAGCACGACACCGTTGCCGATGAAGCAGGCCACGCCCTCACGCACGATACCCGAGGGCACGAGGTTGAGCTTGTACTCGGTCTGCCCGATCACCAGCGTATGACCGGCATTGTGTCCGCCCTGGAAGCGCACGACGCCCTTCGCATGGTCGGTCAGCCAATCGACGATCTTGCCCTTGCCTTCGTCTCCCCACTGGGTGCCGACGACGACGACGTTCTTTGCCATTTTTTTACTCTCCCTGTAACGGCACGATCGCCCAGCGATCGCCCCGCTTCACCAGTTGCCGGTCGCAGCCGGCTTCGTTCCAAGTTCCTTCGTGCCCGGGCAGCGCATTCATGACGATCTCGCCACGCGCGCGCAATGCCCCCACCTCCTCCGCCAGCGCCGCGTCGCCTTCGAGGGGCGCCAGAATCGCGCCCGTCATCGGCGCCAGTTGGGGCAGACGCCAGACAAGCTCGCGCAGATCGAGGCTGAATCCGGTCGCCGGACGCGCGCGCCCAAACGCTTCGGACACCCGGTCATAGCGCCCACCCAGCGCAAGCGCTGCAGGCGAGTCCGCACCATAAGCGGCGAACACGATGCCGCTGTGATAGTGATAGCCGCGCAGGTCGGATAGATCGAAGCTCACCGGCAGATCGGCGAGGGCACGCGCGAGCGCACGCAGTTCTCCGAGCGGGCCAGCGATCTCTGCATCCTGCGGCAGCCGCGCAGCCGCCTCATCCAGCACCTCGGCGCCACCATACAGACCCGGCAGGGCGAGCAGCGCGCCACGCACCGGCTCGGGCACGTCAGCGAGCATCCTGCGCAGCTCCGGTACGTCCTTGGCCTGGATCAGGTCGAAGAGTTCGACCTCACGCTCGGAGACGAGGCCGGTACGCGCGACCAGCGCGTGAAACAGGCCGACGTGGCTGATATCGATGCGCGAGGCGGGCACTTCGGCCAGGCGCAGCACCTCCGCCAGCAGGCGCAGGATCTCGATGTCGGCTTCGACGCCGGCATGGCCGTAAACCTCGGCACCGACCTGGATCGGCTCGCGCGTGGCGGTGAGCGACGAGGGCACGGTATGCAGCACGCTGCCGCAGTAGCACAGCCGCGACACCCCCTGCCGATTGAGCAGGTGGGCGTCGATGCGGGTGACCTGCGGCGTCATGTCCGCGCGCACACCCATCGTGCGTCCAGAGAGCTGATCGACCAGCTTGAAGGTGCGCAGCTTGAGATCCTGGCCGGCGCCGGTGGTCAGCGAGTCCAGATACTCCAGCATGGGCGGCATCACGAGCTGGTAGCCGCGCAACCGGAAAGCGTCGAGCAGCCTGCGGCGCAGGGTTTCGAGCTGATGAGCGTTGGACGGCAGGGCGTCCTGAATGTGATCGGGCAATACCCAGCGCATGAGCGTGTCAGAGGAAGAGGAAGAGCAGGATCACCCCCAGCAGCATGGAGGTCAGCCCGATGAAGCGGATCTGGCCGTCCGCCATGCTGGCGAGGCGCAAAAAGGTGTCGCGCCAGGCGGCCGGCGCGACGAAGGGTAACAGGCCTTCGATGATCAGCATCAGCGCGAAGGCGGTCAGGAGCGAATTTCCCATGCGGGCGTCAGTTGCGCGCAGCGCCCCCTGAGTCCTTGAGGAAACGGAAGAAATCCGAGCTCGGGTCTACGACCATCACATCGTCCTTGCCCGCAAAGCTGGAACGATAGGCTTCCAGGCTGCGGTAGAAGGCATAGAAGTCCGTGTCCTTGCCAAAGGCCTCGGCATAGATGGACGTCGCCTTCGCGTCGCCTTCACCCTTGATCTCCTGCGAGGATCGGTAGGCTTCGGCGATGATGACCTCGCGCTGACGGTCGGCATCCGCGCGGATGCGCTCGGCTTCCGCGGCGCCCAGAGAACGCAGTTCGTTGGCCACGCGCGTACGCTCTGCCTCCATGCGGCGGTAGACCGATTCCGACACCTCATTGGGCAGATCGACGCGCTTCAGACGCACGTCAACAATCTGCGCGCCGATGGTGCGGGCGTCGCGGTCGGCGCGCTCGCGCATCTGCTCCATGATTGCATCGCGCTCCCCGGACACCACGTCATGCACGGTACGGCGGCCGAATTCCTCACGCAGGCCGGCGTTCACCGTCTGCGTCAGCCGGGTGCGGGCCCGCGCCTCGTCACCAGCCACCGACTCGTAGTACAGCTGGGGGTCGATGATGCGCCACTTCACGAAGTGGTCGACCAGCACGTTCTTCTTCTCGGAGGTGATGAAGCGCTCCGGCTCCGGCGTATCCATGGTCAGGATGCGCTTGTCGAAGTAGCGCACGTTCTGGATGAAGGGCAGCTTGACGTTGAGACCGGGGTCGGAGATGACCTCCTTGATCTCGCCAAGCTGGAACACGATCGCATACTGGCGCTGATCCACGGTGAACAACGACATCGAGGCAATCAGGCCGGCGAACACCAGCACGCCACCAATCAGGGACATCTTGTCACGCATCACCGAACCCCCCGCTCACGACTGAACATTCCATCCCGGTTGCGCGGGTCGAAAGATGGCATCGGCGCATCTGCGGACAGGCCCGCCGCCGACTGCGGGTCGACCTTGACCGGCGCCGGACCGGTGCTGCTCTGCTGCATCAGCTTGTCGAGCGGCAGCAGCAACAGGTTGCCGTTGCCCTGCGCATCGACCATGACCTTGGAGGTATTGGAAAGCACCTGCTGCATGGTCTCGATGTACAGGCGTTCGCGCGTGACTTCCGGCGCGCGGCTGTACTCCGCGAACACCTGATTGAAGCGGCTCGCCTCACCTTCTGCGTTAGCGACCACGCGCTCACGGTAGGCATTGGCTTCCTCGATCAGGCGCGACGCTGTACCCCGCGCACGCGGAACGACGTCGTTGGCATACGCCTCACCCTCGTTCTTCTGTCGCTCGCGGTCCTGACCGGCCTTGACGGCATCATCGAATGCAGCCTGCACCTGCTCCGGTGGCTGGGCGTTCTGCATCGTGACACGGCTGATCTGGATCCCCGTCTCGTAGCGATCGAGGATGCGCTGCATCAGCTCGTGCGCAGTCGCAGCGATCTCCTCACGTCCTTCGTACAGCACGAAGTCCATGCGGCTCTTGCCGACGATCTCGCGCATCGCGGTTTCGGCCGCCTGCGCCACTGCCTCATCGGGAAAGCGGTTGTTGAACAGGTAGTTCTCGGGGCTGTTAAGCACCCACTGCACGGCGAACTGGATGTTGATGATGTTCTCGTCATCGGTCAGCATCAGCGCTTCGCGCAGCACCTTGTTGCGCTCGGACGCGCGATACCCTACCTCGACGGTGCGCACGCCGGTCAGGTCAACCGCCTCATGCGATTCGATCGGTGCCGGGAGGCGCCAGCGCAGGCCTGGCTCGGTCGTGGAGACGTACTCGCCGAAACGCAGCACCACGCCGCGCTGGTTGGCGTCGATGGTGTAGAAGCCGCTGGCAAGCCAGACGACGAGCACAAGCACGAGCAGCACACCGATGCCACCACCGAATTGCTTGAACGAGAAGCTCGGCAACTGCGGACCGCCGCCCCCGCCATTGCCACCACCGCCGGCAGGGCGACGGTCATTGCGCTTGCCGCCGAACATGCCCGTCAGGCGCTGATTGAAATCGCGCCATACCTCTTCGAGGTCGGGCGGGCCTTGGTTCGCTCCGCGATTGCGGTCGCCGCGGAGATCGTCATTGCGATGGTCGTCGCCGCGGTTGCCGTCTTCGCGGTCGCCATCGCCGCCGCCCTGGCTACCCCAGCGTGGATCGTTGAGTGACATGAGAATGCCTGTTATCACGGTTGTTGTGGTCTTCCTTCCGCCGTGCCGTCATTCCGGCCGGCCTTGTCACCAAAGGTCTGGCGCGCCACTTCGGCGAGCGCGTCGCGAAGCAGGTCGAGACCTTCCCCCGTTCGGGCGCTCAAAAAAATGCGCCTGATCTTATCACAGTCCCCACGCTCGACCGCTGGAGCCGCCCGCGTGAGGTCGACCTTGTTCCACACCAGGATCTGCGGCACGTCGGCCGCACCGATCTCGGCGAGAACCAGGTTCACCGCCTCGATCTGCGCGTCGCGATCCTCACTCGCAGAATCGACGACATGCAGCAGGAGGTCTGCCTGCGCCGTTTCCTCGAGCGTGGCCTGAAAGGCCGCAACCAGCGCATGCGGAAGATCGCGGATGAAACCCACCGTGTCCGACAGCACCACATTCACGCCTGCCCCCTCCTCACTCCGGTCGCCGCCGACGTAAAGCCGGCGGGAGGTGGTGTCGAGGGTGGCGAAGAGCTGATCGGCTGCATAGGCGCCGGCCTTGGTCAGCGCATTGAACAGGGTGGACTTGCCCGCATTGGTGTACCCGACGAGAGAGACAGAGAGAACGTCTCGGCGTTCCCGGGCGCGTCGCCGAACCTTGCGCTGCTTCTCGATCTGCGCGAGCCGGGACTTGAGCATCTTGACCCGCGTACCCAGCAGGCGGCGGTCGGTTTCGAGCTGCTTTTCGCCCGGGCCGCGCAGGCCGATGCCGCCCTTCTGCCGCTCGAGGTGTGTCCAGCCGCGCACCAGGCGGGTAGCCAGATGCTCGAGCTGGGCGAGTTCCACCTGTAGCTTGCCTTCGTGGCTGCGCGCGCGCTGGGCGAAGATGTCGAGGATGAGCGCCGTGCGATCGATCACCATGCACTGCAGCTCGCGCTCGAGGTTGCGTTGCTGCGCCGGCGACAGCGCGTGATTGAAGATCACGATGTCCGCGCCGTGGGCGCGCAACGCCTCGCCGACCTCCTGCACCTTGCCGCTGCCGGCGAAGAGCTTGGAGTCGGGCGCCGCACGCCGCCCCTGGACGACCGCCTCGACGCTCGCGCCGGCGCTGCCGACGAGCAGCTTCAGTTCGGAGAGCCGCTCCTCGATCGCACCCTGGCCAAGATCAAGCTGAACCAGGACCGCGCGTTCGCCGGACGCGGGGCGCTCAAACATGCGCGCCTCCTGCGGCCGGCGCGCGACCGGCTCGCAGCTTCGTCACGGGGCTCAGTTGCCGCCCTCTTCCTGCTGGATGACGACCGGGCGCGCAGGCACCACAGTGGAGATGGCGTGCTTATAGACCATCTGGGTGACGGTGTTCTTGAGCAGCACGACATACTGATCGAAGGACTCGATCTGGCCCTGGAGCTTGATGCCATTGACCAGATAGATCGACACGGGGATGTGTTCGCGACGCAGGGTGTTCAGGAAGGGGTCCTGCAGGAGTTGCCCTTTGTTGCTCATTATTGAACCTCTTTATATTGTGTTTATAAGAATGTTGTGGATTTGTTGCTGCGCTGCGACATGGCAGTATGCTACGAAATCCGGGTGTGGAAAAAGGCTCTCGCCGGAATTTCGTCAACTCCGGGTTGCGTAAGGATTGTGCGTGGTGCGGAACTGAACGCGCAAGGGCGTACCCTGGAGCTTGAAGGCCTCCATGAAGCAGCGCTCCAGATAGCGCTCGTAGGACTGCGGGATATCGTCCAGCGCGTTGCCGTGGATGACGATCACCGGCGGGTTCATGCCCCCCTGGTGCGCATAGCGCATCTTTGGGCGGGCCATGCCATGTCGCGGCGGCGCCTGGCGCGCGACGGCCTGCTGCAGCGCGCGCGTCAGGCGCGGCGTGGACAGATTGGCCGTGGCGGCGGCATAGGCGGCATCCACCGATGCGAGCAGCCCCCCGATGCCCTGCGACTTGAGCGCGGAAATCTGGTGGAAGCGCGCGAAAGACAGGAAAGACAGCTTGCGCGCGATGTCGGCCTTGAGGCGCTCGCGCCGGTAGTCATCCACCGCATCCCACTTGTTGATCGCCACCACCAGCGCGCGCCCGGCCTCGAGCGCGAAGCCGGCGATGTGTGCATCCTGATCCGAGATATCCTGCGCGGCATCGAGCACCAACACCACCACATTGGACTCCTGCACGGCCTGCAGGGTCTTGATCACGGAGAACTTCTCAACCGCCTCGAACACCTTGCCGCGACGGCGCAGCCCGGCGGTGTCGATCAGAGTGTAGCGCTTGCCACCGCGCTCGAAGGGAATGGAAATCGCGTCGCGGGTGGTACCCGGGAGATCGAAGGCAATCACTCGCTCCTCGCCGAGCAAGGTATTGACCAGCGTGGACTTGCCGACGTTGGGACGCCCGACGATCGCCACACGCGGCCCTTCATCCTCGGAGGACGCCTTTTCGTCGTCTACCGGGAAGGGCGCGAGCACAAGCTCGACAAGTTGCTTGACGCCATCGCCGTGCGCGGCCGATACCGGCAGCGGGTCGCCCAGCCCGAGCGCATGGAAGTCAGCGGCAACCATCGCGCGGTCGATCCCCTCGGCCTTGTTCACGACCAGATGCACCGGGCGCCCCGCGCGGCGCAGGCGCGCAGCGATGTTCTCGTCGTGCGGAGTTCGTCCGGCACGACCATCGACCAGGAACAGCAGCACGTCCGCCTCGGCGATCGCCTGTTCGGCCTGGCGCGCCATCTCGTGCATGATGCCGTCCTTGGCCACAGGATCGAAGCCTGCGGTATCCACCACAAGGTAGTCGCGCTCACCGACGCGTCCCACCCCATAGTGGCGGTCACGGGTCAGGCCAGGCTGGTCGGCGACCAGCGCGTCGCGGGTACGCGTGAGGCGGTTGAACAGGGTCGACTTGCCGACGTTGGGACGGCCGACCAAAACAATGGTGGGTTTCACGGGTTCGCTTGCCTCAACGGACTTCGTAGGCGGTGATGTCACCACCCGCGCCCTGCACGACGAATCCGCGACCATACGCTACCGGATCGGCGGAAATCGCATCGTTGCCCGCACGGTCGCGCGCGGCGAAGCTGCCGGTATCGCGCGTGAGTGCATGGACATAACCCTGGACATCGCCCACGATCACGTGATCGCCGACAATCAGCGGGCGCGAAACTGCACGGCGCGCGAGCGCATCCTGCTTCCATACACTGGCGCCGCTGGACGCGTCGAGCGCATGTACCGCATCCCGGTCGTCGGTGATCATCGCGAAGCGGGCGTCGCGGTCCATCCCCACGCTGCTCGAGAAGTCACGCGCCCACAGGGGATTTCCGCTCGACGTATCGAAGCAGGCGGCACGCCCCTGGTAGGCAACGGCGCACACTTCCCGCCGTCCGACCACCGGCGTGCCGACGATGTCGGCCACACGCTCCAGTTCAGTCGCGCCGCGCGGCAACGCCACGTTGAGTTCAGTGATCGCGCCGCCATTGGCAAGGTTGATCACGCCGAGCTTGCCCCCCGGAAAGCCGGCGAGCACCACTGGGCCTTCAATGACCACGCTCGCGAAACTGCGCAGCGCAAGCGGCGGGTTGTTGCGCTGATAGGTCCAGCGCTGGCTCCCGTCGCGCGCGTCGAGGGCGATGAGGCGATTGTCCGAAGCACGCACGATCACGAACTCGAGGCTGACCGCGGGGGGCGCGAGCACTTCCGCCCCTACCGGTGCGCGCCAGCGTTCCGCGCCAGTCTGGGCGTCGAGCGCGATCACGGTGCCGTCGGTGGTCACGACCGCAGCCAGGCGTCCGTCCGTACCTACGCCAGCGGACAGACGCATATCGGTATCGGCGCCCCAGACCTGGCGACCGCCCTCGAAGCGGGCGACCGTGCCCCGATGCCCTGCGGCATAGACGCTATCCCCCCAGACTGCGGGCTGGAAGCGGTACTCACCCGCACTGCCGACGCTGGCCCGCCAGCTCACCGCAAGCTCGGCGCTCGGGGTGAAATCCTGCAGCGCCGCCGGCTTGGGCGCCGAACTGGAGAAGGGGTTCAGGGATGAGCAGCCGCCCGCGAGCAGCGCAGCCGCGAGCAGGGGCAGGAGCCGAGCGTTCATTGCTTTCATCGATCAGGCTCCAAGCGATTCGAGTTTCACGCGCACCACCTCACGCAGGCTGGCGGCATCATCCCCTTGTGCGGCGAGCGCATCGATCGCAGCCTGCCACGCTGCGCGCGCCTCGGCCGCCTTTCCCTGCGCCGCGAGGATGTCGCCACGCAGATCGTCGAAGCGTGCCATGAAAGCCACGGTCGGCGCAGCCTGCAAGCGCGCAAGTGCGGCCTCGGGCTCACCGGCCTGCAACAGGACGGCTGCCAGGCGCAGCCTGGCGAGATCCCGCAGGGCCGGATCCGACCCTTTCTCGGCCGCCCATTCGAGCTGGGCGCGCGCGTTGTCCAGATCGCCCGCCTCGAACTGCATCGCCGCCGAGAGCAGCGCGCCCAGTTGCGCGCTGACGCTGCCGCCATGCTCTCCGATCAGCCGGCCTGCGGCTTCCCGCGCCTTCTGCGCATCCTGCTTCTCGGCCGCCTGCTGGACCGCGTAATACAGCGTGCCTGCTTCGGCCGCGTTGCGGTTCTGATACCACTGCCAGGCCTGCCACCCCACCGAGGCCAGCGCGGCAAGCACCGCGAGGGTGACGACGAAGTTGCCATACTGGGCCCACCACGCCTTGAGCTCGGATATCTGTTCCTGTTCTTCGAGATCGTAGACCGCCATCATCAAGCCCCTTGTTCATCCTGTTCGGGTTCTTCGGAATACAGCAATGCCGCCATCGCTTCGGGCAGCCCGTCGAGCGCAACCCTCTGCTGCGCGCCCGCACCGCGCAAGGGCTTGAGGCCGACCTCGCCCGCCGCAGCCTCGTCCTCGCCGATCACGATCGCCACCGGCGCCTCGCTTGCGTCGGCCTTCTTCATCTGCGACTTGAAGCTGCCGCCCCCGCAGTGCATCAGCACCGCGAAGCCATGCTCGCGCAGCGATTCCGCGGCGCGCATCGCCACGCGCTGCGCCTGCTCGCCCACGCTGACCACATAGGCGTCGGGAAGCGGCCGCTCGGCCTCACCACCGCAAGCCTGCCACAGCAGCAGCAGGCGTTCGATGCCAATCGCGAAACCTGCGGCCGGCTGGGGCTTGCCGCCCAGTTGCTCGAACAGGCCGTCGTAGCGCCCACCGGCACAGATCGTTCCCTGCGCGCCGAGGCGGGTGGTGACCCACTCGAACACGGTGCGGTTGTAATAGTCCAGACCGCGTACCAGGCGGTGATTGATGCGGTAGGGGATGCCGGCATCCTTGAGGAAGACCTGCACCGCATCGAAATGCGCCTTCGATTCTTCGCCAAGGTAATCGGCGAGCTTGGGGGCCGCCTCGACAATCGCCTGCAGCTCGGGGTTCTTGGTATCCAGGATGCGCAGCGGATTGGTGTGCAGGCGACGCTTGCCGTCCTCGTCGAGTCGGTCCTGGTGCTGTTCGAGATAGGCAATCAGCGCGGCGCGATGCAACGCCCGCTCCTCAGGCGCGCCGAGAGAGTTGATCTCGAGCGAAACGTCCTCCAGGCCAAGGTCCTCCCACAAGCGCGCGCACATCAGGATCAGCTCGGCGTCGGTATCCGCGCCGGCGAAGCCGAGCGCCTCCACGCCGATCTGATGGAACTGTCGGTAACGCCCCTTCTGCGGGCGCTCATGACGGAACATCGGGCCGTAGTAGTACAGCCGCTGCGGCCCGGCCGAGGGGATCAGGCTGTGCTGGATCGCAGCGCGCACGCAGGAGGCAGTGCCTTCCGGGCGCAAGGTCAACTGCTCACCGTTGAGCGCATCCTCGAAGGAGTACATCTCCTTCTCGACGATGTCGGTGACTTCGCCGATCGCGCGCTTGAACAAGGGGGTGGGCTCGACCAGCGGCATGCGGATGGGGCGGTAGCCGTAGCTCTGCAGCCAGTCGCGGACGATGTCTTCGAAATATTCCCAGGTTTCGGCATCGGCGGGGAGAATGTCGTTCATCCCGCGCACGGCCTGCAAGGTCTGGCTCATCTGTTCTGTTCTTCTGTTTCGCGCTGAAACGCGGTTGTCGTTCTCGATCGGGGCGCTCAGGCGCCCTTCTTGACGTATCGGGTGGCCACGTAGTTGTCCACGATGGCCTTGAATTCCGCTGCGATGTTGTCGCCGCGCAAGGTCACCACCTTTTCGCCGTCCACATATACCGGCGCCGCCGGTGACTCGCCGGTACCGGGCAGCGAGATGCCGATGTTCGCATGCTTGGACTCGCCCGGACCATTGACCACACAGCCCATCACGGCGAGCGTCATGTTCTCCACGCCATCGTACTGGTCGCGCCAAACCGGCATCTGCGCACGCACATACGCCTGGATGCCCGAGGCAAGCTCCTGGAAGAAGGTGCTGGTGGTCCGCCCGCAGCCCGGGCAGGCGGTAACCATGGGCGTGAAGGCGCGCAGGCCCATGGTCTGCAGGATCTCCTGCGCGACCACAACCTCCTGCGTCCGGCTGCCGCCCGGCTCAGGGGTGAGCGAAATGCGGATGGTGTCGCCGATGCCCTCCTGCAGCAACACCGCAAGCGCGGCGGTGGAGCCGACGATGCCCTTGCTGCCCATGCCGGCCTCGGTGAGCCCGAGGTGCAGCGCGTAGTCGCTGCGGCGCGCGAGGTCGCGGTACACCGCGATCAGATCCTGCACGCTGGAGACCTTGGCGGAGAGGATGATGCGGTCGCGGCCGAGGCCGTATTCCTCGGCTTTGGCGGCGGATTCGAGCGCGGAAACGACGAGCGCCTCGCGCATCACCGCGCCGGCGTCGCGCGGCTCCGCACGCTTGGCATTCTCGTCCATGATGCGCGCGAGCACCGACTGGTCGAGGCTGCCCCAGTTGACGCCAATGCGCACCGGCTTGTCGTAGCGGCAGGCGAGTTCGACGATGGCGGCGAACTGCGGGTCGCGCTTGGCACCCGCACCCACGTTGCCCGGGTTGATGCGCAGCTTGGCGAGCGCCTCGGCACAGGCCGGGAAATCCGTGAGCAGCTTGTGACCGTTGTAGTGAAAATCGCCGACCAGCGGCACGTCCATGTTGAGCGCGAGCAAACGATCGCGGATCTTCGGCACCGCCGCCGCTGCGGCCTCGTTGTTGACCGTGATGCGAACGATCTCGGAACCCGCTCGCGCCAGTTCGGCAACCTGCATCGCGGTGGCGAGCACGTCGGCGGTGTCCGTGTTGGTCATCGACTGCACCACCACCGGCGCATCACCGCCGATGAGCACCTGCCCCACCCGCACCGCGCGGGTGCGGTGGCGACCAAGTGCGCCGGTTTCGATCGGTTCGAGGTCCTGTTGCGGATTCATGGGTCGTTCTTCAGGGAAGGGTCAGACGTGCAACCGAGCCGCGCGTATGTGCCGCGAGATCGACCGGCTTGCCGTCGTGTTCGAGGGTCACACTGGCGGAGTTGCCCACCACCAGCGCGAACGGGGGCGTGCCTTGCACCGTGCGCGCGCTCCCCGCCCGGTTGACGCCGGAATGCAGGATCGTGCCCTTGCCGTCACGCACCTCGATCCACGAGTCGGCCGCAAACCGGAAGCCAAGCGTTCCGGCAGTCGCTTCGGCCCCATCCACCAGCGCGGCGGCGGGCTCCGGCGCTTCGGTACCCGCCGCATCCGCTGCGTTCGTTTCGTTCTCAACGCCTGCGGGGGCGGTCGCTTCGGCTGCCGGCGCCACAGCCGGAGCCGGAGCCGGAGCCGGAGCCGGAGCCGACGCTTCAGCAGCCGAGTCCTTTCCGTCGACCTGGTCCGCTGCACCGCCGGCATCCGGCGTCACGGCAGCCGCCTGCTGTGCAGCCGAATCGTCCTCCGCCGCTGCGGGCGGCAGCGCCGGCTCCGCAAGCGGCATGTCGAGCGGCTGCACCGGAGCCGGCACGAAGTCGGGCGCGGGCTCCAGAACCGCGGTCACCGGCTCGGTACGGAACCAATCGAAATACCAGCCGACGGCAAGGGCCACCGCCAGAAGCACGACCACCACGCCAAAGGGAAAGCCTCCGCTACGACGCGCGTCCCCCATGGGGATCTGCCCTTCGGCATTACGGATCGGCGACAGGTCCGGGGTATCGACATCGACCAGGCGCTGCACCGCCTCCAGCAGGGGCGCTGCGTCGATACCGAGGTAGCGCGCATAGTTGCGCATGAAGCCACGCACGAAGGCCATGCCCGGGAGGGCAGCGAAATCGTCGTTCTCCATCGCGTCGATCTGGCGCGGGCTGAGTTTGAGCGCAAAGGCCACCTCGCCCACGCTCTCCCCGCGCGCTTCACGCGCGCCGCGCAACACTGTCCCGGGCGAGGACACCATGGTCGCAGGCTTGTGCAGGCTCTGATCTTGCATGTCGCTCACTCGTACGCCCCCCGCTCCAGCAGTTTGGTTTCAGGCGATTCGCCGAAGCGGCTGCGCAACTGCGCGGCGTAGCTCTGTTCGGCATCTCCGTTGCCCAGGCGGCGCTCGGTACGCAAGCCCAGCCAGGCAGACGCGGGACTCGGCCCCTGCTGCTGGTGGAGACGGATGAGATGGCTGCGCGCCTCTTCGTAACGACCGCCCCGGTAAGCGATGTCAGCGAGCTGGTAGATCGCGTCACCGTTGGCCGGGTCCGCCTGGACCGCACGCACGAACTGCACCTCCGCCGCGGCATCCTCGTTCGCACGCAAATGACACAGACCAGCGTTGGTGAGCGGGCGGGTGGGATAGCGGTAATAAGGGTTGCGCGCAGCGATCGCGAGCCGCTCCAGCCCCTGCGGGATCTGCCCCTGGGTGCACAGGAACCAGCCATAGCTGTTGTTGAAATCGGGATCGCCCGGTGCTTCACGCAGCGCACGCTCGAAGTTCTCGCGCGCGCCGGTGTTCTCCTCGATGAGCATGTAGGCCAAGCCGAGCAGGTGGAAGGCCGGCGCATACGAAGGGCTGCTGGCGAGGGCGACACGCGCTTCGTCGATCGCCACGTCGTAGCGACCGATCTCGAAGTAGGCCATGCCCAGGTCCACATGTACGCGCGCACTGCGCTCGAGCGGGGTGGTCGGCGTGAGGTCCGACATCGGCCGACTCCCTGTGGAAGACGGCTCGGCTACCCCGCCCCCCTGCTGCGTGGCGCACCCCCCCACCGTGAGCGTGGCGGCCGCGAGTGCGGCGAGCATCCATCTGGATTTCATTTGCGTTCCTCCATGACCGGCTGCAGCCGAACCGTGCGCCGGGTCTTGTCCTGAACCTGTCCGGCGAGCTGACCGCAAGCTGCGTCGACATCGTCTCCGCGGGTCTTGCGCGTCGTGGTCACGATTCCGGCGTCGATCAGGATACCGGCAAAGCGGCGGATACGCTCCGCGGGTGAACGCTGGAAACCCGAGTTCGGGAAAGGATTGAACGGTATCAGGTTGAACTTGCACGGCGTGTCGCGCACCAGCGCCACCAGCTCTCGCGCGTGCGCATCGCTATCGTTGACGCCGTCGAGCATCACGTACTCGAAGGTGACGAAATCGCGCGGCGCGCGCTCGAGGTAACGTTGGCAGGCGGCCATCAGTTCGCGCAAGGGATATTTCTGGTTGATCGGCACGAGACGGTCGCGCAGCGTGTCGTTGGAGGCGTGCAGCGAGACCGCAAGCGCCACCGGACATTCCTCGCGCAGGCGATCCATCGCCGGCACGATGCCAGAGGTCGACACCGTGACGCGGCGGCGCGACAAGCCGTAGGCGTGGTCGTCGAGCATCAGGCGCAACGCAGTGACGACATTGTCGAAGTTGGCGAGCGGCTCGCCCATGCCCATCATCACGACGTTGCTGATGATGCGCCCGTTGTCCTTCTCGCCGGTTTCGAGATCCTGCGCTTCATCGCGGGCGGCACCGAGCAGCTTGTTGGCCAGCCAGAGCTGGCCAATGATCTCCGCCGCGCTGAGGTTGCGGTTGAAGCCCTGCTTGCCGGTCGAGCAGAAAGCGCAGTCGAGCGCACAGCCGGCCTGCGACGACACACACAGCGTGCCGCGGCTGGTTTCAGGGATGAACACGGTCTCGACCGCGTTGGCGTTACCCACGTCGAGCAGCCACTTGCGCGTGCCGTCGGCCGAGATCGAGTCGCGCACCGGCACCGGCGGGCGGATCACGGCGATGTCCTTGAGCTTGGCGCGCAGGGATTTGGCGACGTCGGTCATCGCATCGAAATCGTCGCAACCCTCGTGATGCATCCAGCGCATCACCTGGCGGGCACGGAACGGCTTCTCGCCCAGCCCGGCAAACCAGGCGACGAGGCCGTCGACGTCGAAATCGAGCAGATTGACCGGATTGGGAGTGCTCATGCCTGAAACTTCACTTGTCGGTAGCGGAGGCCCGCAATGACGGACCGACCGTAATGCAAACGGCCCGAACACGCCGCACGCGGTGCGGAAGGCACCGCGAAGCGTGCGCGACGGGCCGTTGGTACGGACCGCTCAGCGCGAGTAAACGTTCATGCCCGGGAAGAAGAACGCCACTTCCACGGCAGCCGTCTCGGGCGCGTCGGAGCCGTGCACGGCGTTGGCGTCGATCGACTCGGCGAAATCGGCGCGGATGGTGCCCTTGTCGGCCTTCTTCGGGTCGGTGGCGCCCATCAGTTCACGGTTCTTGGCGATGGCATTCTCGCCTTCCAGGCACTGGATCATCACCGGGCCTGAGGTCATGAAGGACACCAGATCCTTGAAGAAGGGACGCTCCTTGTGCACGGCGTAGAACTCGCCGGCCTCACGCTCGGACAGGTGAGCCATCTTGGCGGCGATGACCTTGAGGCCAGCGCCTTCGAAGCGGGCGTAGATCTGGCCGATCACGTTCTTGGCGACGGCGTCAGGCTTGATGATGGACAGGGTGCGTTCGATTGCCATGGAAAACTCCGGGACTGCGCTTGTACGAAGCGCGAGGTTAAGAAAAAAGCGCGAAATTTTAACAGGTTTCGCGTGACACCGATGCGCACGCGGTGCGTGCGAATGTAAGCCGGCGCAAATGCGCGGCCGTCAAAAGCGCAAATCCCCGCCGGGCTTGACCGCCCCGCGGGGATTGCAGCGACCAGCCCCCCGAATCGCCTGACGCGACCGGGCCAGGACGCTTACATCATGCCGAGCGCCTTGGGCAGGAAGGTGGAAATGCTCGGGATGTAAGTGATCAGCATCAGGAACACCAGCATCGTGTACAGCCACGGCATGACTGCCTTGCTCATCTCGGTCAGGCCGGCCTTGGTCACGCCGCTGGCGACGAACAGGTTCAGCCCTACCGGCGGCGTGATCATGCCGATTTCCATGTTCACCACGATCATGACGCCGAAGTGGATCGGATCGATCCCCAGCGCCACCGCAACCGGGAAAAGAATCGGCGCCAGGATCAGGATGATCGATGACGGCTCCATCAGCGCGCCAGCCACCAGCAGCAGGATGTTCACCACGATCAGGAAGCCGATCGGCCCCATGCCGCTGGCGACGATGGCGTCGGCCATGCGCTGAGGGATCTGCTCGCTGGTCAGGATGAAGGAGAACAGTACCGCGCTGGCGATGATGAACAGCAGCATCGCGCTCATGTTCGCCGAATCCAGCAGCACCCGCGGGATCTGCTTGAAGGTCAGATCCTTATACACGAACACCGCAATGAAGAAGGCATACACCGCGCTCATCGCCGCAGCCTCGGTCGGGGTGAACATGCCCGAGTAGATACCGCCCATCACCACGACGATCAGCATCAGGCCCCAGAAGGCCTTGCGGAAGTGCTTGATGCGCTCGCCCCAAGTTGCCGACGGCATCACCGGGTAGTTGTTCTTGCGCGCCACGTACCAGGTAGTCAGCCCGAGCATGAAGGCCAGCAGCAGGCCCGGAATCACGCCCGCCATGAACAGCGCACCGACCGAGGAGTTGGTCGTCACCGAATACATCACCATGACGATGGACGGCGGAATCAGGATGCCCAGACCGCCGGCCGAAGCCACCACGCCGGCACCGAAGCGCACCGGGTAGCCCTGCTTGATCATGGCCGGAATGAGGATCGAGCCGATCGCCACCACGGTGGCCGGGCTCGAACCCGACACCGCGGCAAACAGCGCGCAGGCCAGCACCGCCGACATGCCCAGGCCGCCACGCAGGTGGCCGACCATGGCGGTGGCGAAGTTGATCATGCGCCGCGCCACCCCGCCGTGGGTGAGGAAGTTGCCCGCGAGGATGAAGAACGGGATCGCCATGATCTCGAACTTCTCGATGCCGGTGAACATCTTGAGCGCCACGGACTCTAGCGGCACGTCGGTGAAGATGAACATGAAACTCAGCACGGTGAGGCCGAGCGCCACACCCACCGGCATGCCGATCGCCATGAGGACGACGAGCAGGCCGAAGATTGCAATCGTATTGGTCATTTCTTCGTCCTCCTCACTTGCCCTGACCCGGACGCTTCACGTCCCCGTCATGGCGAGCGTGCTCGATGTCCTCGGCGATGGAGATCGCCTCTCCGCCGAGCAGCACGCTTTCGTCGTCGTCTTCGTCCAGACCTTCGACATGACCGTGATCGTGCGTGGGCAATTCGCCTGTACGGGCGAAGCTCACCATCACCTGCACGAAGCGGTAGCACATCAGAAAGGAACCCAGCGGCACTGCGGAGTACACGATCCAGGTCGGCCACTCGAGATCGGGCGTCGTCGGACCTTCGAAGAAATCTCCGGCGTCACGACCGAGCAGGGTCAGGGTCTCGTAGGCCAGGCCGTTCTCCCACACGAAGAGCGCGCCGAAGAGGCCGATGAGACCGGTGAAGACCACCCCGCACACCAGACCGGTCTGGATGAGGGCGGCTCGCGAAGCACCAGTGAGCTTGTTCACCAGGATGTCGACGCCGACGTGGATGCCGGTGCGCACGCCATAGGCGGCGCCGAACTTCGCCATCCACACGAAAAGGATGATGCAGAACTCCTGCGCCCAGCCGACGTTCAGCTCGAGCAGCCAGTCCTGCAGCCCCGGGATTTCGTACCCGGACATATAGCGGTGCACCACCGAGATGAAGATCACGATCGTCGCCACTGCCATCAGGGCGCCGATGATGAACTCCTCGAGGCGGTCGAGAAGCTTGTTCATGATTGTTTTCCCCCGAAAAAACGCCCGTCTGGTCTGCGTGGCCTGACGGGCGCTACTGGGCGTCTAGAAGACTCGATTACAGCTTGGAGGGATCGAAGCCGGTTTCCTTGTAGATCGACTGAATCAGGTCGGCGCCGATGCGCGACTCCATCTTCTTGTGCACCGGGGCAAGTGCCTTCATGAAGGCAGCCTTCTCTTCTGCGGTCGGCGTGTAGATCTCGGTCTTGCCGGAAGCACGCACGCCCTCGAGAGCCTTGTCGTTCTCTTCCTTCGCGATCTGGTTCGCATAGTCGGTCGACTCGGCCATCGCCTTGTCGAGCTGGGTGCGAACTTCTGCGGGCAGGCCCTCCCAGAACTTCTTGTTGGTGATGACGGCATAGCCCAGATAGCCATGGTCCGTCAGCGTCATGTGCTTCTGCACTTCATGCATCTTCTGGGTGAACAGGTTGGAATGCGGGTTCTCGGTGCCATCGACCACGCCGGTCTGCAGCGCCTGGTACACCTCTGAGAATGCCATCACCTGCGGCAGCGCCTTGACGGTGCGCATCTGCTCCTCGAGCACCTTGGACGACTGGATGCGCATCTTCTTGCCCTTCAGGTCGTCGGGCGTGCGGATCGGCGAGTTGGCCGAGAGGGACTTGAAGCCGTTGTCCCAGAACGCCAGCCCCTTGATGCCCTTGGGCTCGAGCTTGGCGAGCAGTTGCTGGCCGGCCGCCCCCTTGGTGATCTTGTGCAGCGTGGCGTAGCCGTCGAAGATGTAGGGCAGGTCGAAAACCTCGAACTCACGCACACCCAGAGGGCCGAACTTGGCGAGCGACGGTGCGAGCAACTGGACGGCGCCGAGTTGCAGTGCTTCCATCTCTTCCTTGTCCTTGTACAGCGTGCTGTTGGCGTAGACCTCGACCTTGACCGCGCCGTTGGTGTACTGCTCGGCCAACTCCTTGAATTTTTCCGCGGCCTTACCCTTGGGCGTGTCCTGGGCCACGACGTGGCTGAACTTGATCACGATCGGGTCTGCTGCAACCGCAGTTGCCGATAGTCCCACGGCCGCCAGGCCAACCAGAAGCGCACGAATCTTCATGAACACATCTCCTCCGAGAGAACGGCTTGAATTCCTTGAGCGTTCCGGCGGCTGCCGGGCGCGTGAGGGACACGGCGATAAGTTTTGCTGTGCCCTGAATCAGTATCCTTTCGGGTCCGGCGGACTGCTATTGTGGATGTCCGCAACCGTGAAAACCGCAGGCCGCCTGCCACGACCCGCCCTCCTCAGCCACCCTCGCCCCGACACCTCTTCTTTACCCGGCGCCTCTCCACCCGGCACATGAACGCCCCAGTCTCCCATCTTTCGCCCTTCCCGCACCTCCCGCGCCGCCAGTGGCTGCAGTACCTGCCGTACCTGAGCCTCGCGCTGTTCCTCGCTGCCATTGCCGCCCTGGTCTGGCTGACCCGCGCCTACGACGCCGACGAGCAGCGCACGACCCTGATCAACGACGTGCTGTGGATGGAGCAGAACCTGCGCTTCCATCTCGACCGCAACGAGATCCATCTGCAGGAAATCGGCCCCGAACTGTTCGGCCCGCAAGCACTCGAGCCCCAGACCGAGGCCCGCGTCGCAGCCCTTCTCGGCCAGGAGCGTGGCTTGATCCGCATCCTGTGGCTATCCCCCGAAGGCAAGCTGGCTGGCGCCATCCCACCGCTGACGGGCGACCGCCCCCCTCCAGCCCGCAGCGGCAACGGCGAAAGCCAGGCCGACGCGCGCGAAACGGGTTTCCGCCTCGCGAGCAGCATCGGGCGCGCAGTGTATGGGGCGCACTACATCGGCCCCGGCGGCCTGCCGCTGTTCGACGTGTATGTGCCGGTTTGGTCTGATGACGAACCGCTCGGCGTCGTGGTAGGCGTCTATTCGCTGCCCGACCTGGTCATGCGCGAACTGCCGTGGTGGTTTTCCGAACGCTACCGGGTGGCCGTGCTCGATGCCGACGAAAGGGAGATCGCCTCCAAATCCAAGGTTGCACCGGTCTCCTCCAGCCTCGCCTACACCATGCCCTTCGACCCCCCAGGTCATGGGTTGATGCTGCAGATCACCGCGTACCGATCCGACACGCGCTGGATACCGATGTTGCTGGGGGCATCGATCGTCCTGCTCGCGATCATCATCGTCTGGAGCGTGACCCAGTTGCGCCGCCAGCTCGCCCGACGTCAGGAGGCCGAGCTCGCACTGCGCTCCGAATCAGCCTTCCGCAAGGCGATGGAGGATTCGATGCTCACCGGCATGCGCGCCCGTGATCTGGACGGGCGGCTCACCTACGTCAACTCCGCCTTCTGCCGGATGACAGGCTTCGAGCGCGAGGAGCTGATCGGGCTCCGGCCACCCATGCCGTACTGGGACCCGGAGAACCTGGAGCAGACCCTCGAGCTGCATCGCCAGATCATGGCTGCGGGCAGCGACCCCGAGGGCACCGAGGTCCGGCTGCGGCGCAAGAACGGTGAGGCGCTCGACGCGCTCGTCTTCGAAGCGCCGCTCATCGACGCCGCTGGCCGGCATTCGGGATGGATGGGTTCAGTGCTCGACATTACCGAGCAGAAGCGTGCACGCGAGCAGGCACGGCAGCAGGAGGAGCGCCTGCAGCAGAGTTCGCGCCTGATCACCATGGGCGAGATGGCCTCCACGCTCGCGCACGAACTCAACCAGCCGCTGGCAGCGATCGCGAGCTACAGCAGCGGCTGCGTCAATCGCCTCGAGAGCGCGCAGCCCATCGACCGTGGAGAACTGCTCGACATTCAGGAGCGCATCGGCCGGCAGGCACGACGTGCGGGTGAGATCATCCGCAGGGTGCATGACTTTGTGCGCCGCTCGGAGCCCAAGCGGGTGCCGCTCGACCTGAACGGCGTGGTGCGCGACGCAGTCGGCCTGATCGAGGCGGACGCGCGCAAGCGCCATGTTCAGCTGCGCGTTCAGCTGGCCCCCGCACTGCCAAGCGTGCCTGCGGACGCGGTGATGATCGAGCAGATCCTGGTCAACCTGGTGCGCAACGCGATGGATGCGATGCATGACACCCCGCTCGCCGCGCGCAGCGTCGACATCTGCACGGGCCAGGAAGGCCGCTTCGTCAACGTGGCCGTCGGCGACCGCGGCACGGGCATCAGCGAGGAGGCCGCAGCGCGGCTCTTCGAGCCTTTCTTCAGCACCAAGCAGGAGGGCATGGGCATGGGGCTGAACATCTGCCGCTCGATCGCGGAGCTCCACCACGGCCGCCTGGCTTTCGGTGCCCGCCCCGGGGGCGGTACCATCTTCACCCTATCGCTCCCCGTTGAGAACGACGCGCATGACTGATGCCTGCACCCACATCATCGACGACGACGAAGCCATTCGCGATGCCCTGCAATGGCTGTTCAAGACGCGCGGCGTCGCGTGCCGGACCTGGCCGGGCGGCGAGGAGTTCCTGCAGGCCTGGCAGCCGGAGTGGCGCGGCTGCATCGTGCTCGACATCCGCATGCAGGGCATGACCGGCCTGGAGTGCTTCGACACCCTGCTCGCGCGCGGCTGCGAGCTGCCGGTTATCTTCATCACCGGTCACGGCGACGTACCGATGGCCGTTTCGGCGCTGAAGAAAGGGGCGTTCCACTTCATCGAGAAGCCATTCAACGATCATGACCTCGTCGATCTGGTCGAGAAAGCCCTCGCCGCCGACAACGAGCGCCTGCGCGCAGCCGCCAGTCGGGAAACGGTGGAAGCGCGGCTGTCGACGCTGACACAGCGCGAACGAGAGGTGATGAACCTGATCCTCGAGGGCAAGTACAACAAGGTCATCGCCGACGAACTGGCGATCTCGATGCGTACGGTGGAGGCGCATCGCTCGCGCATCTTCGACAAGATGGCGGTGCGCTCGGCGGTCGAGCTGGCGCAGTTGCTGACCACGCTGCGCGGCTGATACTCAGCCCGCCGGCCAGCGCAACACCACTCCAGGCTCGTCCTCAGCGGCGGAGAACTCCACCGCCCCCCCCAGGCCGCCGACCCAGGCCGGCACCCCGTCCACCCAGAGCACCGGCAGGCGCTCACGCAGCCAGACCGGGATGCCGGCCTCCTGGCACAGCTTGCGCAGCTCTCGCCGCGGACGCTGTGCGGACAAGCGCAGCCGCATGCCGACCTGCCGCGGCGCCAGCACACGCTGCGCTGCACCCTCCAGGCGCGCGAGGCTCAGCCCTTCACCCACCACGGATTCGAAACGCACCGAATCTCCGGCCCAGGGCAGCACCGCCTCGCCCACCCACGCGCGGGGCGCGGGCAGCGGTCCTTGCGCCGGCTCCAGCCACACACGGTCGCGGTAAGCGCGCAAGGCCCACGCACCGAGCCCGATGTCGAGCGCGCGTTCGGCGGGTAGCGCGTCCAGTTGGCGTAGCGCTTCAGCCAGTCTGCGCGCCGGGGGCGCCTGCACGCCCGCCGCCTGCATCCGCCAGCGCACGAGGTTGGCCTGACGCGCGGCACTCAGCCCGCGCAGCGCGGTACGCGAGAGCGCCTCCCCTCCGCAGGCCTGCAGATCGATTTCCGCCAGCGCCCCAAGCAGCGTATCGGCCTCTGCGAAATTCGCGGCTGCGCGTGCCAGCGCAGGCACCGCGGCGGGAAAGATCTCGCCCGCCACCGGCAGCAGGCGATGGCGGATCGCATTGCGGGTGAAGTGCAGGTCAGCGTTGCTTTCGTCCTCCACCCAGTCGAGGCCGCAAGCGCGCGCCCAGCCGACGATCTGCGCCCGACGCAGCCCCAGGAGGGGGCGCAGGCTGCCGGGGACTCCGCCTGCGGCAGGCTGCAGCGCCTGCATGGCCGAGGCGCCCCGCACACCTGCGCCACGGAACAGACGGAACAGCAGGGTTTCGGCCTGATCATCCTGGTGATGGCCGAACACCAGCCAGTCACAGGGCAACGCCCGCAGTGCCGCCAGGCGCACGCTGCGGGCGGCGGCCTCGAGCCCCTGCCCCCCATCGCGTACAACCTCCACCGCAAGGATCTGAAACGGAACGCCAGCCTGCGCGCAGCGCACCCGACAAGCCTCGGCCCAGGCCGGTGCGTTCCCGCTCAGGCCGTGGTGAACGTGGGCTGCGCTGAGCGAAAACCCGAGCGCTCCCTGCACTACGCGCAAGGCCTCGAACAGGACGACGGAATCAACCCCCCCGGAGAGCGCACAGCACAGCCGGCTCCCCTGCCCCACGCCTGCAAGGCGCAGCGCAGCCGAAACTGCGGCGGGTACGTCGGTGACGGTCACGGTGCGCTGCCAGCGCCGGCTCCAGGACACGCGCCACCCGAGGCGCAAGCGCAATGCCGCCGGCCCCAGGCGCGATAAGGCCTCAGGCCGCCTTGTCCTTGAAGCGACCGTAGCGCATCAGCTTCTCGTAGCGCTGAGCAACCAGCTCGGACGGCGTCAGCACCTCGAGCTCGCGTAAGGCATCGGTCAGTGCGCGTTTCAGGGTCGCCGCCATCACGCGCGGATCACGATGCGCGCCGCCCACCGGCTCGTCCACGACCTTGTCGACCAGATCGAGCGACTTCAGGCGCTGTGCGGTGATGCCCATGGTCTCGGCAGCATCAGCGGCCTTTTCTGCGCTCTTCCAAAGGATGGAGGCGCAGCCCTCGGGCGAGATCACCGAGTAGACCGAGTACTGCAGCATCAGCACCTGATCGGCCACCGCGATCGCGAGCGCGCCACCCGAACCGCCTTCGCCGATGATGGTGCTGATGATCGGCGTCTTGAGCTCGGCCATCAGGTAGATGCTGTGGCCGATCGCCTCTGACTGGCCGCGTTCCTCGGCGCCGATGCCGGGATAGGCACCCGGCGTATCGACGAAGGTGAACACCGGCAGCGCGAACTTCTCGGCCATCTTCATCAGGCGCATGGCCTTCCGGTAGCCCTCGGGCCGCGGCATGCCGAAGTTGCGCGCGATCTTTTCCTTGGTATCGCGCCCCTTCTGATGGCCGATCACCACGCAGGCCTGGCCATTGAAGCGCGCCAGGCCGCCGACGATGGCCTTGTCGTCGGCGTAGCTGCGGTCGCCGTGCAGTTCCTGGAAGTCGGTAAAGATCAGGCTCGCGTAATCGAGCGTGTAGGGACGCTGCGGGTGACGCGCCACTTGGGCGACCTGCCAGGGCGTCAGTTTGGCGTAAAGATCCTTGGTCAGCGACTGGCTCTTGGTCTCGAGCCGCTTGATCTCGTCGGAGATGTCGACCGCCGGATCGTCCTGCACGAAACGCAGCTGGTCGATCTTTTCCTCAAGTTCGGAGATCGCCGTTTCGAAATCGAGAAAGGTGGTCTTCATCCCGGCCTGTCCAAGTCAAAAATGTCCGCCATTGTAACGCCTGCGTTGTGCCACGCGAGCACTGCATGCTGCGGCGCAAAAGCAGGCAGACCTCAAAAGAACACCGGGGCGGCGCCTTGCGGCAGCCGCCCCGGTGCGCCTCGGCCCGGTCGTGACCGGGGAGGAGGGGGTCACTCGTTGTTGGCGAAGCCCAGCAGGTGCAGCAGGCTGGTGAAGAGGTTGAAGATCGACACGAACAGCGACACGGTTGCCATGATGTAGTTGGTTTCACCACCATGGATGATGTTGCTGGTCTCATACAGGATCAGCCCCGACATCAGCAGCACGAAGGCGGCGGACACGGTCAGCGAGAGCGCCGGGATCGAGAAGAAGATCGCGCCCAGGCCAGCGAGGAAGGCCACCAGGATACCCACCATCAGGAAGCCGCCCATGAAGGAGAAGTCCTTCTTGGTGGTCAGCGCATAGGCGGACAGGCCCAGGAAGATCGCCGCCGTGCCGGCCATGGCTTGCATCACGATGCTGCTGCCATTCGGCAGCGACAGGTAGGCAGAGATGATCGGGCCGAGCGTGAAGCCCATGAAGCCGGTCAGCGCGAACACGAAGACGACACCGAGGCTGCTGTTACGGAACTTGGTCGTGGCGAACAGCAGGCCGAAGTAACCGGCCAGGGTGATCAGGATGCCCAGGCGCGGCGCGCCCATCGCCATCGACACACCGGCAGTCAGCGCCGAGAACGCGAGCGTCAGCGACAGCAGCATGTAAGTGTTGCGGATGACCTTGTTGGTCTGCAGGACCGAAGCCTCGGCACGGCCGAAGCCTGTGATGCGGTTTTCCATGATCGAATGTCCTCCTAAGGAAGAGAGTGTGAATTGTTTTGGGGCCGGTCCCGACACGTGGCACTGCCCGGCCGTTCAGGCGATGGCCTGCGGCGAAACTCAGGCCGGCATGACGGCCCCGGCCGTGCGATCGGGACGCTGATGGCGGCGCACGCGCTGCGCGAGTACGCGGGCGACCCGGTCGGCCGCTTCATCGACCGCGGCGCGCACGTCGAGCTGGTTGATGGCGAACACCACGTCGGGCAGGTTGCGCAGTCGCAGTTGT
This sequence comes from Thauera sp. ZXT1-4, assembly GCF_052598215.2. Taxonomy (NCBI): domain Bacteria; kingdom Pseudomonadati; phylum Pseudomonadota; class Betaproteobacteria; order Rhodocyclales; family Zoogloeaceae; genus Thauera; species Thauera sp. ZXT1-4. The sequence goes on from NZ_JBQWSN020000013.1 coordinate 79,006, forward strand.
ACCACGCAACGCTTGTCGACGCCGCCCTTGGGACCGTTCACGTCGGCGACTTTCACGCGCGCCCACTGGATGTGGTCGCGGAAACGGCCGACTGCGAATTTCATTCGACGCGCCACGTATTCGCGCAGGCCGGGGGCGGCTTCAACACCATCGCATTGCAGGTCGATACGCATGTTCAGTCTCCTGTTGTTGTCACACGGATCCATCGGGCCCTGTGCTCCGATGGATACTACCGCTCAGACTGTTCGATAAAATCTCAGTTCAACAGAATGTTCATCTGATTTTTTCGAAGTATTGACCACGCCAGCCATCCGGGGACACTGCCATGCTCAACTACAAACAGCTGCACCACTTCTGGGCCGTGGCACGTGCGGGTGGGATCGTGCGCGCGGCAGAACGTTCCGGACTCGCCCCACAAACTCTGTCGGGCCAGATCGCCAGTCTGGAAACGGACCTCGGCGTCAACCTTTTCAAGCGCCAGGGGCGGGGGCTGGAGTTGACCGAAACCGGGCGCATGGTGCTGGACTATGCGGAAGAGATCTTCCGCCTTGGCAGCGAACTGGAAGAAGCCCTGCGCAGCCGCGCCACCGGCCGCACCGTACCCTTCCGCGTGGGGATCGCCGACGTCGTCCCCAAGGCCATCGCCTGGCTGCTGCTCGCGCCGTCCCTGGACCTGCCCGACCCCATGCGAATCGTGTGCAGGGAAGGCAAGTTCGATGCGCTGCTCGGTGAGTTGGCGATCCACAAGCTCGACGTGGTGCTTGCGGACAGCCCACTGCCGCCGAACATGGGCGTACGCGGGTTCAGCCATGCGCTGGGCGAGTCGACCATCGGCTTCTATGCCGCGCCTGAACTGGCAGCATCGCTGCAGGGCGACTTCCCGGCACAGCTCAACGGCGCCCCCCTGCTGCTGCCGGGGGTGGAAGCAAGCGTGCGCGGCCCGCTCCTGCGCTGGATCGAAGCGGCCGGCCTGCATCCACGCATCGTGGGCGAATTCGACGACAGCGCGCTGATGCGCGCGTTCGCGGAGGCCGGCGCAGGTATCTTCCCCAGCGCATCCTTGGTCGGCGAGCAGTTGTGCCGCCAGAGTGGCTTGGTACTCCTGGGGGACGCCAGTGGCGTGACGGAAACCTATTACGCGATCTCGGTCGAACGCAGGCTGACGCATCCGGCAGTCCGCGCCATCAGCGATGCCGCGCGGGAGAAGACAAAATTCGGCTGAATGCGTCGTTTGCGGGGGACCGCAACCCGCGGCTGGGCCCGGGCGGCAGATTTGATTTTCCGCCACGCACGCTACAGAATCGCGGGCCGGCCGCAGCGCTCGGACTGGATCGACGATTCAGCCGTGCACGCAAGAGCCGCCTGCAGCGATGAGAGCGCTTGAAGCTGGTGCCGGGAGTGGGACTCGAACCCACACACCTTGCGGCGGCGGATTTTGAATCCGCTGCGTCTACCGATTCCGCCATCCCGGCACGGGTCGCGCATTATCTCCGAACAATCCTCGGCGCGGCAAGCAGGCCGTACGCCAACCAGACGCCAGACCTCCCACATCATGCCCCTGACGCTCAACGATTTCGACTATGCGCTGCCGACCGAACTGATCGCGCAGGAACCGCTGCCCGAGCGCAGCGCGAGCCGGCTGCTGGTGGTGAACCCCCACACCGGCGCTGCACCCGCGCTCTCCGACGCAAACTTCGGCGAACTGGCCGACCTGATCCATCCCGGCGACCTGCTGGTCTTCAACGACACCCGCGTGATCCATGCCCGTCTGCACGGCGTCAAGGACAGCGGCGGCCAGATAGAGGTGCTGATCGAGCGCGCGATCGGCCCGCACGAGGCGCTCGCCCAGGTGCGCGCGAGCAAGTCACCCAAGACTGGCAGCCGACTGCGTCTGGCAGACGCCTTCGAGGTCGAGGTGCTGGGCCGTGTGGGCGAGTTCTTCCACCTGAGTTTCCCGCGCGGGGAAAACCTCTTCGACCTGCTCGAGCGCCACGGCAAGCTCCCGCTGCCGCCGTACATCCAGCGCGCCGCCGGTGAAGCCGACGAGAACCGCTATCAGACCGTGTATGCACGCGAACCGGGTTCGGTCGCCGCGCCCACCGCCGGCCTGCATTTCGACGAGGCATTGCTCGAACGTATCGCCGCACGTGGTGCAAAGTGCGCCTGGCTCACCCTGCACGTGGGCGCCGGCACCTTCCAGCCGGTGCGCGTGGACGACCTCGGCGAGCACCGCATGCACCGCGAGCGCTACGTGATTCCGCAGGAAACCGTTGACGCTATCACCACCACCCGTGCAGCGGGCGGACGTGTGATCGCAGTCGGCACCACCAGCATGCGCGCGCTCGAAGCCGCGGCGCAGGACGGCCCGATCGAAGCCGGCAGCGGGGAGACGGAGATCTTCATCCTCCCCGGGTTCCGCTTCCAGGTGGTCGATGCGCTCGTGACCAATTTCCACCTGCCCAAGTCCACGCTGCTGATGCTCGTCGCGGCCTTCGCTGGCCTCGACAGCATGCGCCGCGCCTACGCGCACGCGGTCGAGCAGCGCTACCGCTTCTTCAGCTACGGGGACGCCATGTTCATCACCCGCCGCAACGAATCCGAAAACGATGCAATTTGAACTCCTGACCACCGACGGCGGCGCCCGCCGCGGCCGCCTGACACTTGCCCACGGCCTGGTCGAAACCCCGGTCTTCATGCCGGTCGGCACCTACGGCACGGTCAAGGCGATGACGCCGGCCATGCTCGCCGACATCGGCGCGCAAATCTGCCTGGGCAATACCTTCCACCTGTGGCTGCGCCCGGGGCTGGACATCATCGCTGAGCACCAGGGCCTGCACCGCTTCATGGCCTGGGACAAGCCCATCCTCACCGACTCCGGCGGCTTCCAGGTCTTCAGCCTCGGCGCGCTGCGCAAGATCACCGAAGAAGGCGTGAAGTTCGCCAGCCCGATCGACGGCGCGAAGCTGTTCCTGACGCCCGAGATCTCGATGCAGATCCAGACGGTGCTGAACTCAGACATCGTGATGATCTTCGACGAATGCACGCCCTACCCCGCCACCCGCGACGAGGCCGCCAAGTCTATGCGCCTGTCACAGCGCTGGGCCAAGCGCTCGCGCGACGAGTTCGATCGCCTGGAAAACAGGAACGCGCTGTTCGGCATCGTCCAGGGCGGCATGTACGAGGACCTGCGTGACGAATCGCAGGGCGTGCTCGAGGAGATCGGCTTCCACGGCTTCGCCATCGGCGGCCTGTCGGTGGGCGAACCCAAGGAAGACATGGCGCGCATCCTCGCCCACACCGCGCCGCGCCTGCCGCAAGGCAAGCCGCGCTACCTGATGGGCGTGGGCACGCCCGAGGATATCGTTGACGGCGTCGCCGCCGGCATCGACATGTTCGACTGCGTGATGCCGACCCGCAATGCGCGCAACGGATGGTTGTTCACCCGCTACGGCGACATCAAGATCAAGAACGCGGTGCACAAGGCCGACACGCGGCCGCTGGATCCCTCCTGCGACTGCTATACCTGCCGAAACTTCAGCCGCGCCTACCTGCACCACCTCCACCGCACCGGCGAGATCCTCGGCAGCATGCTCAACACGGTGCACAACCTGCGCTACTACCAGACGCTGACGTCGGAGCTGCGCGAGGCCATCGCCGCCGGCACCTTCGCAGCCTGTGTGCAGCGCTTCCGCAGCGAGCGAGCGACCGGAACCGCCTGAACCCCTGCGCGCCTGCACCGTCTCACCCATTCCGGGCACCGTCCCGGCTACTGCTATACTTCAACGCTTTTCTGCCTAACCGGAGTTTCAACGTGCTGATTTCAAATGCCTACGCCCAAGCCGCTGGCGCTGCCGACCCTACGGGTGGCCTGATGGGCCTGCTGCCCCTGATCCTGATGTTCGTGGTGCTGTGGTTCCTGATGATCCGCCCGCAGATGAAGCGCGCAAAAGAGCACAAGGCCATGGTCGAGGCGCTCTCCAAGGGTGATGAGGTCGTGACCGGCGGCGGTATCGCTGGCCGTATCGTCGAGGTAGGCGACAGTTTCGTGCAGGTCGAAGTCGCCCCCAACACCGTGGTGGCCGTGCAGAAACAGGCCGTCGCCACCGTGCTGCCCAAAGGCTCGCTGAAGGCGCTGTAATCTCCGCGGCGACAGCCGACGGTCCCGCCGTCGGCACGTCGCCAGTCCGCCGCAGCTGCCCGCCGCCTTCACCGCCTGCACACAGCAGGCCAGACAGGCCGCAGCAGCGCCCCGGGCCTCGCTCCACCCACTCTCCCGCCGACGATGAATCGCTACCCTCTCTGGAAGAACATCCTGATCGGCCTCGTGCTGATCTGGGGCCTGCTCTATACCCTGCCCAACTTCTACGGCGAGGTGCCGGCGGTGCAGGTGTCCAGCGCCAAGGCCACACTCAGGCTCGACCCCGCAACCACCACCGACCGTGTCGGCAATGCACTGAAATCAGCGGGCATCGAGCACACCGGCATCTTCTCCGACGCAAATAGCGTGCGTGCCCGCTTCCGCGACACCGAAACGCAGCTCCGCGCAAAGGACGTCATCGAGCAGGCCTTCAACCCCGACCCTGCCGACCCATCCTACGTCGTCGCGCTGAACCTGTTGTCGGCCTCACCGACCTGGCTCACCTCGATCCAGGCCCTGCCGATGTATCTCGGCCTCGATCTGCGCGGCGGGGTGCACTTCCTGCTCGAGGTCGACATGCCCGGCGCGCTTACCAAGCGTCTGGACTCCACCACGGGCGACCTGCGCACCTTGATGCGCGACAAGAGCGTGCGCCACGCGGGCATCACCCGCGAGGGCAACACGGTCGTGATCCGTTTCCGCGATGTTGCGCAGCGCGAAGCTGGCCGGCGCGCCATCCTGGACTCGACCAACGACCTGCAGCTCGCCGACCGCGACGACGCCGCAGACGACTTCAAGCTCGTCGCAACGCTCACCGCACAGGCGCAGCAGACCATGCGCGAGTTCGCGATCAAGCAGAACATCACCACCCTGCACAACCGCATCAACGAACTCGGCGTCGCCGAGCCGGTGATTCAGCAGCAGGGGGCCGAGCGCATCGTGGTGCAGCTCCCCGGGGTGCAGGACGTCGCCAAGGCCAAGGACATCCTGGGCCGCACCGCAACCCTGGAAGTGCGCATGGTGGATGACACCCCCGGCGCGATCGAGCAGGCGCTCGCTGGCAGCGTGCCCTTCGGCACCGAGCTCTACAACGAGCGCGGCGGTTCGCCACTGCTGGTGCAGAAGCAGGTCGTGCTCACTGGTGACCGTCTTACCGATGCGCAACCCGGTTTTGACGGCCAGACGAACGAACCCGCGGTGCACCTCACCCTCGACGCCGCCGGCGCGCGCATCTTCCGCGACGTCACGCGCGAGAGCGTCGGCAAGCGCATGGCCATCCTGCTTTTCGAAAAGGGCAAGGGCGAGGTCGTGACCGCGCCGGTGATCCGCAGCGAAATCGGCGGTGGCCGGGTGCAGATCTCGGGCCAGATGTCCACGGTGGAGGCCAACGACGTCGCCCTGCTGCTGCGCGCCGGCTCGCTCGCCGCGCCGATGGAGATCATCGAGGAACGCACCGTCGGTCCCAGCCTGGGCGCCGAGAACATCACCAAGGGCGCCAACTCGGTGATCTGGGGCTTCCTCGCAATCGCGGTGTTCATGATCGTGTACTACACCCTGTTCGGTTTGGTTTCGGTGGTTGCGCTCACCTTCAACCTGGTGCTGCTGGTGGCGCTGCTGTCGCTGCTGCAGGCCACGCTGACGCTGCCGGGCATCGCGGCCATGGCGCTCACGCTCGGCATGGCGATCGACGCCAACGTGCTGATCAACGAGCGTATCCGAGAGGAGCTTCGCAACGGCGCCAGCCCGCAGGCGGCCATCGCAGCGGGCTACGACCGCGCCTTCGACACCATTCTCGATGCCAACATCACCACCCTGATCGCAGGCGTGGCACTGCTGGTGTTCGGCTCGGGCCCGGTGCGCGGCTTCGCCGTGGTGCACTGCCTCGGCATCCTGACCTCGATGTTCAGCGCCATCATGGTGTCGCGCATGGCGATCAACTTCATCTACGGCCGCCAGCGCAAGGTAACCAAGCTGCACCTGGGCCAGTCGGCCAACTAAGGGGCAAGGAAGAAAAGATCATGGAATTTTTCCGTCAGCGATCCGACATCCCCTTCATGCGCCATGCGCTGAAGTTCAACATCGTCTCCACCCTCGCCTTCGTGCTCGCGGTGTTCTTCATCGTGCTGCGCGGCCTCAACCTCTCGGTCGAGTTCACCGGCGGCACGCTGATCGAGATCGGCTACGCCGAACCGCCGCGCATCGAGGACATCCGCCAGGCGCTCGCGCGCGACGGCTACCCCGACGCGCAAGTGCAGAACTTCGGCAGTGCGCGCGAGATCCTGATCCGCATGCCCAACCGCGAGGACCTGGACACCAGCCGCATCTCCGAGCGCGTGATGGCCACCCTGCAGTCCGTCGAAGGCCCCGAAGCGCAGCTGCGCCGCGTGGAGTTCGTGGGTCCGCAGGTGGGCAAGGAACTCGCAACCGACGGCGCAATGGCGCTGTTGCTGGTGATCATCGGCATCATGGTCTATCTTGCCGCACGCTTCGAGTGGCGCTTCGCTGCGTCGGCGATCATCGCCAACCTGCACGACGTGATCATCATCATCGGCTTCTTCGCCGCATTCCAGTGGGAGTTCTCGCTGCCAGTGCTGGCGGCGGTGCTGGCGGTGCTGGGCTATTCGGTGAACGAGTCGGTGGTGGTGTTCGACCGCGTACGCGAAACCTTCAAGAAGAAGCGCAACATGGACACGCCGGCCGTGCTCGACCACGCGATCACGGCAATGATCTCGCGCACCGTGATCACCCACGGCAGCACCCTGATGATGGTGGTTTCGATGCTGATCTTCGGTGGTGAAACGCTGTATTACTTCGCGCTCGCCCTGACCATCGGCATCTGCTTCGGCATCTACTCTTCGATCTTCGTCGCCAGCCCGCTGGTGATGTGGCTGGGCGTTTCGCGCGAACAGTTCATCAAGCCGAAGAAGGAGAAGGAAGAGGCGGTGGTCTGAGGCCGCCCTCTTCGGAAAGACAAAGGCGCCCTGCGGGCGCCTTTGTCTTTCCGGGCGGAGCGATCCACGCTGAAATCTTGAGCACTCATGCGCCGCGCAAGATCTCACATCGCAAAAACCTGCTTCACCCTGAGCGTCTCTCCTCGCTCAATCAGGCCGATCAAACGGTCGATGTTGGGATGCTTTCCGGGGTTGCTGCGAGCGTCCTCGCTGTGCTCGGCGTAGAGCTCCAGGCCCTTCCTGGCCGCTTCCGGACTGATGGCGCCGTAGAGCTGGGCAAGGTGATTGTAGACCGCCAGCGAACCGGCCTGGCCGGGCTTGTTTTCGATGGTGGCGACGACCGCGTCGGCGGCATCGATCAGGTTCAGTGCAGCGAGGTGGGAGATGCCGGGCAGGGTCTTGAGGTTGTCGGCGAAGGCCATTGCGGGCTCCTTGTCGTGACGGCGCCACCTCGAGGGTGGCGCCGGGATGGTTTGTAACGCGGATTGCACAGCAAGGGCCGGTTTGAAGGGTCGGCCCGGTCAAACAGGGATCAGATGCGCCGCGCCAACTCGGCCGCCTTGCCGACATAGCTCGCCGGCGTCATCGCCAGCAAGTGGTCACGGGCCTCGGCGGGGATGGCGAGCGTGCGGATGAAGTCGTGCAGTGCCTCGCGCGTGATGCCCTTGCCGCGCGTCATGGCCTTCAGCTGCTCGTAGGGATTCTCGATGCCGTAGCGGCGCATCACGGTCTGCACCGGTTCGGCGAGCACCTCCCAGCACTCGTCCAGGTCGGCCGCCAGGCGAGCGGGCTCGGCCTCGAGCTTGCCCAGGCCGCGCAGGCAGCTGTCGAGCGCGAGCACGGTGTGGCCGAAGCCCACGCCCATGTTGCGCAGCACGGTCGAGTCGGTGAGGTCACGCTGCATGCGCGATATCGGCAGCTTCTCGGAGAAGTGCTTGAGCACTGCGTTGGCGAGGCCGAAATTGCCCTCGGCGTTCTCGAAATCGATCGGGTTGACCTTGTGTGGCATGGTCGAGGAGCCGACCTCGCCTTCCTTGAGCTTCTGCTTGAAGTAGCCGAGCGAGATGTACATCCAGATGTCGCGGCAGGCGTCGATCAGCATGGTGTTGCCGCGCGCGACCGCGTCGAACAACTCGGCCATGGCATCGTGCGGCTCGATCTGGATGGTGTACTCGTTGAAGGTGAGCCCGAGCGACTCGATGAAGCGCCGGTTGAAGCCCTCCCAGTCGAATTCCGGCCAGGCCGACAGGTGGGCGTTGTAGTTGCCCACCGCGCCGTTGAACTTGGCGCACATCGCGACGCCAGCAATGGCGGCGCGGGCGCGCATCAGGCGCGCGGCGATGTTGGCCATCTCCTTGCCGAGCGTGGTCGGGCTGGCGGGCTGGCCGTGGGTGCGCGACAGCATCGGCAGGTCGGCGAGCGCGTGCGCCACTTCGCGGAAGCGCGCAATCACCGCATCGAGGGCCGGCAGCAGCACGCGGTCGCGGCCTTCGGCCAGCATCAGCGCGTGCGACGTGTTGTTGATGTCCTCCGAGGTGCAAGCGAAGTGGATGAACTCGGACACCTTCATCACCTCGGCGTTGTGGCCGAGGCGCTTCTTGAGCCAGTATTCCATGGCCTTGACGTCGTGGTTGGTGGTGGCCTCGATGGCCTTCACCGCCTCGCCGTCTTCGGTCGAGAAGCTCGCCACCACAGCGTCGAGCTCGGCCACCGTTGCCGCCGAAAAGGGCGCAATCTCCGCCAGCGCGGGCTCGGCCGCGAGCGCCTTCAGCCATTCGACCTCGACCTTGACGCGATTGCGGATCAGGCCATGCTCGGAAAAATGGTCGCGCAGGCCGGCGACCTTGCCGTGGTAGCGGCCATCGAGCGGGGACAGGGCGGTCAGCGGGGACGGAACGGCATTGGACATGGCGTGGGCTTCCGGGAAAAAGCTGATATTTTAACGCCTCCCCTCCCCGCACCAGAGAACAAAAAACCATGAGTACCCAGGAGCACTACCGGATCGAAGTCACTGCCGTCGCGGAATACGTCGCCGAACAGTCCCGCCCGGAGGACAACCATTACGTGTTCGCCTATCACGTGACGATCCGCAACACCGGCACGGCCCCAGCCCAATTGATCGCCCGTCACTGGGTGATCACCGACGGCAATGGCAAGGTCCAGGAAGTACACGGCCAAGGGGTGATCGGTGAGCAACCCACGCTCGCGCCAGGGCAGAGCTTCCGCTACACGAGCGGTTGCGTGCTCGAAACCCCGGTCGGCACCATGCAGGGGCGCTACCACATGCTCGGGGACGGCACCGACCGTTTCGAAGCGGAAATTCCCCCTTTCACACTGGCGATGCCCCGCGCCCTGCACTGAGCGCGCCGGGAGATGTGCGTCAGAAATCCAGCCGCAGGGACAACCAGTGCTGGCGACCGACGATGCGCTCCATGCGCTCTTCGGCGTGTGCGCCGTTGAGCGACTGCACCGTGTAGGCGATCTCGCCGCCGCTGGCGATTCCTTTGATCGGATAGGCGAGGCGCAGGTCGGTGCGGTTGTAGCTGTCGGTTTCGGTGTTACGGGTCCATTTGATGTCGTGCACCCAGTACCGCGCCACCGAAAGGTCCAGCCCCAGCGGCAGACGCTGCATCCAGAGTAGCGAAGTGGCCCGCCGCGGCGCCGACTGCTCGGACAAGGCGAAATATAGGGCGGCCCGCGCAGGGCCGGCGAAATTGCTTCCGGTCGTGGTGTTGAGGGCGCTCCCGATCGCGCTGAACCCGGCGTCGATGTCGACATGGGCATGCCCGACCACGATCCGTGTGGCGTCGACCGGCTGCCATTTCCATTGCAGTTCCTGACCACGAATTTCCAGATCATGAACTGCCTGCACCGTATCCGGGCCGGTCGCAGTCGTCCTGATGCGGTGGATCTGGCGGTCGCTCAAGCGCTCCCGGAAGACACGCACGTCCAGGCTCATGCGCGCCGCGGACCAGTCTCCGAGGTAGCCGAGCTCCCAGCTGTCGAGCCCTTCGGCCGGTAGCGCTGGGTTGCCCGCCCACTCGATCTGCCCGCGTCGGTCGATCTGGTTGGCCGTGTAATCGAGCGTGCCCGGCGTGCGCCAGGCTCGCACGTAGCCCAGACGGACCGTGTTCTGCCCGTCGAAGTGGAAGCTCGCGCTGGCCCGCCGCGCGAGGTGTTCGCCCGCGAGCGAATCGTACTCATGGGACAGGCCGACGTTGCCGGTGAACCAGTCGCGCGGCTTCCACTCCATGTTGGCGAACAGACGGCCGACATCACGGCTGACACGGCCGATGCCATGGAGCATGGTCGACGACTCGAGCGCATCATGCCGCCAGCCCCCGCCCCATACCATGCGCAGCGAGTCGGCGGGCAGAAAGGTATGGAGCGCCTCCAGTTCATGGCGTACGCCACGCCCCCCGCTCGGGTTTAGACGCCCCAGCTCCGGCCGACCCTCGACCGCGAAACCCGCATCGAGGCGATCCACGTGATGGGTGTAGCGCAGCGAAAGGTCTGCAGTCTCGGACAAGGTTTGCAACCAGCGTGCCTGCACCCAGGTCGATGCCTGATCCGAGGGCCGCAGCGGGTCGGATGCACGGGGCCCGATGGCGGTGCCGTCGTCGTTGATCGCGAGCCGCCCAACAAGGTGGCGTGCTTCGACACGGCCGAACTGCAGCTCCAGCAAGCTGCGCGCAGCAAGCTGGAACTCAGCCCTGAAATCGAACAAGCGGGAGCGGTTCTGATCACGCCAGTCGCGATCGGCCGGCGCAACGGCCCGGTAGTCCAGGCCGTCGTCCGCGCGCTCCTCGACGCTCAACCGGAAAAGACCGCTTTCTCCAAGGGCACCGCCACCGCGCACACTGTAATCGCGCACACCACCACTCCCCTGGCGGGTGGCCACCGACCAGCCCTGCACAAAGGCGGGCGCCACGGTGACGATATTGATCACGCCGAGGAAGGCATTGGTGCCGTACGAGGTGGTGTTCGAGCCCCGTACCACCTCGATGCGCTCGATGTCATCGAGCGCAACCGGCACCAGCTCCCAGTTCATGCCGCCGCGAAAGAGCGGCGAATGCAACGAGCGCCCATCGACGAGCACCTGGACGCGCGGTGAGTAATCCGTGTCATCCGTAACGCCGTGGTAGTTGACACGCGCAGGCTTGTCGCTCGGCGTGAAGGTCTGAAAACCCGGCACCAGGCGGAACACCTCGTGCAGAGAGCGCGCGCCCGAAGCACGGATCATCGCGCGATCGATCACCGTGACGGCCCCAGGTGCATCTTCCAGGCGCTGCGGCAGGCGGCTGACGGAAGCCACGACGGGGAGCGCGCCGAAGAAGATGTCGTAGTCGGCGCGCACAGTCTCGGGCGCCGCCGCACCGGCTGCCATAGCAAGCCCCGCAGCCAGACGCGCCAAGGCCGGACGGGGCACGGCGCCACGCTTCATGCGCCCCACCCGGCCCTGGCCGTTGCACTGCGGTCCGATCCCCTGCTGCGATTCATCCTGCTCTCCCTGCCTGCCGCCAATGGGCGGCGAGCTCCCGCCGGCACCCCGATGGTTCAGACCCGATGCTGTCCATACTCGACGACTCGCCCACGGCCGGCGTGTTTCGCGGCATAACAAGCGTGGTCGGCCGCCTGCATCAGCATCGATGCGTCATCCAGCCCCTCCTCCATGCGTGCAAGCCCCACGCTCGCTCCAACCATGAAGTGTTGGTCATCGCACACGAAGTCATGCCCACCCACGGTCTCGCACAGTGAAGTGGCGATCACGAGGGCATCGTCCCGCGCACAGCCACGCAGGATCACCGCAAACTCGTCGCCGCCGATACGGAAGACCTGGTCGCCGACCCGCAGGCGCATGCGCAGCAGTCCTGCCAGCTCACACAGCAGCCGGTCGCCCGCGGCGTGACCGCAGGTGTCGTTCACCGGCTTGAAGTGATCCAGGTCGATGTACAGCAAGGTCACCTGATCACCCGCGCGGCGGTGCGTGGTCACCGCCTGCTCGATCGACTCCTCGAACGCGCGCCGGTTGGGCAGGCCAGTCAAGGGGTCGTGGCGGGCCTGATGCGCCAGCAGTGCGGTCGCCTCATCGATACGCGCCTGCAGTGTGCGCTGGCTCTCGGCGATCGACTCCGCCATCGCGTTGAACCCGGACTCGAGCGCACGCAATTCTCCACTCCCCGACTGTGCCGGAACGCGCGTCTTCAGATCGCCCGCGGCCATGCGGCGGACCGCGCGCACCAAGGCTTCCACCGGGTTGGCGACCGAGCGCGCCAGGCGCAGCGCCATGAACATCGCACTGAGCAGCGCCAGCGCAGCCACCGCGCCCACGACCAGGAACAGCCGCCGCTTGGCGGCGTCACGGACACTGGTATCCAGATCCACCTGCACCCAGCCGAGACGCTCCGCGGGCGCGGCTCCGCCAGGCGCAGGGTAATCCTCGACCTCCGGTGCAAGGCTCAGCACTGCGGCGGCAAAGCTCAGATGCCCCTTGTTCACCTCGACCACGACCTCGTCGCCGTTCGCCGCGCGAGCTGCTTCAGGCAATGTTGCCAGCCCGCGACCGGCAACGCCGAGCAAGGCCCCCTCGGCGTCATAGAACGCGACAGCCGACACATCGGGCTGTTCCAGCGCCCGCGCCATCAAGCCCTCCAGCACCATCGGATTGCCCGAGACCAGCACATACTCCGCCGCAGGACCAAGGAAGCTGACGATCGCGCGCCCACGTGCCAGGGTCGCCTCATCAAGATCGCGGCTGCTCTGGTGGAGGAACAAGCCACCCAGCACGAGCGCGAACAGCACACTGGGCATGAGCAGCACCAGAATCATCCTGCGTCCGAGTGAAAAGCTGCGCAGCCAGTTCATCGCGTGCCCTCCCCGCCCGCCACGCGTTCACGCAGCACGTCCTCTTCCGGAACGACGATCCCGAGCGCACGCGCCACGGTACGATTCACGGCCACGTCGAAGCGCTCGGGAAAGCGCAGCACGGACAACAGGGGCGCGACATCCCCCGCCCGCACCGACTCGGACCCAAGCAGATCCGCGATGTCGCTCGCGATGTGCTCCGCAGAACTGAACACCGCAGCCAGGGCGCCTGCGCTCACATAGGCGGACGAAAAGGCAAAGATCGGCCGCCGATAGCGGTAGCTGGTCAGCAGGATCGTACGGGCCGCGCCCGGACTCGACACCAGCCCGTCCGGGAGCGGCAGCAGGGCCCCAGCCTTATCGAGCACCGCCTGCAGCGCCCCCACCAGTTCCTTCGGATCCGCAACATCGGCCAACTCGACCACGAAGCCCGTATCCTCGGCCGCACGCAGGATCTCCTGCTCCTGAAAACGGCTCTCGGGCCCCATCAGCACACCGATTCTTGCCTCCTCGGGCAGGATCGCGCGGATCAAGCGCATATGGCGTTCGGGCGGTTGGTCCAGCACGACCGCACCCACGCTGCGCGCGGGGTAGGCGGCCTGTAGCCGCTGCACCTCGCGGATGCCCACCAGCACCATCAGCACCGGTCGATCGGTATCCCGCAGCGCAATCTCCGCCGCAAGCGCCCCGGTGGTCAGCACCAGACCGGCCGACGAGAGCGCATCCACCTTCATCCCCTCGCGCACTGCGCCCGCATGAACGACACGATGGGCGCCCGGCTTCAAGGCTGCACGAAAGGCATCGGCGAACTGCTGCTCGGGCCCACTGTTCTCGGACAGCAGCAGCGCAACCTCCACCGCCCGCGCCACAGGGGCTGCGAGCACGAGCACGACCAGCGCAGCGACGAAGGCCATCGGGCGCAGCGCCCGGGCCCAGCATCGCATGCCACCGGTCATTCCGTGCATGGACATCACCATCCGATCTGCAGGGAGGCGAACAGCCGGGGCTGGTGGCGGTACTTCCCGCCATGGAAGTCCGGATACGAGCCCTTCACGCTGAGCGCGGTGATCGAGAACTCGTTTTCGCTGCCCGGCGGACCGAAACGCTTGGCGAGCTTTAGATCGAAGCGGTCTGTGCGCGGAATGTAGTCGCCACCGTTCATCCAGTAATACTCACCGTTGTGGTAATAGCCGGCGCTGGCCCGCCAGCGGTCGGGCAACTCCTTGATCAGCAGCAGCGATGTGGTCGCATGCGGTGCGCTGTTCGGGATGTCCTGGTCGGTGTAGGGCGCACCCTTGTCGATGCGGACGAAGGCTTGCGACAGAATCACGCGCCCCCACCCCGGCCGCCGCCAGTCTACGGTGAACTCGGCACCGGTCATGCGGAAATCGTTGCCGTTGAAAAAGTAGAAGGCCTTCTGGCCGAGCGCGAACGGCTGGAAATTGGACGGAGACTCGGCCTTGCAGGCCGCAAGCTGGTAGTCGTCCGGCAGCGTGCCGAGATCGAAGCCCTGCGGGTAGGTCCTGCAGCTCCGGTCGTCGATGAAGCGCTCGTAGTGCTCGCGGAAGACCCGTGCATCCAGCGTCAGCCCCAGGGAGGGGAGCTGCGCCATGTAGCCCAGGTCGACGAAGCGCATGCGCTCCGCCTCGAGTGGCCCCAGGCTCCGGAACAGGATCCGGCGGATCAGGTCCCCTTCACGGTATGTCTGGAACGCACGCGACTCCATCAGACTCGGGGCCCGATACGCCGTGCCGGCCGACACCCGCAGCGCAGACGTCTGGTCCAGCATGTAATTGGCCGCAAGCCGCGGGGAGAACAAGCCGCCGCTGTAGTGATGATCCTCGAAGGTCCCGCCAAGATTCAGCCGTAGGGCCTCGATGGGCCTCCACTCCACGCTGCCGAAGATCTGCCCATGGGTCGCGTCGAGCCAGTCGCTCGTACCGAAGAGCCCCAGCGATCGCGCACGCTCCGAGCGCAGGCCCAGGCCGAGCATGCCGGTCAGGGATGCGGACAGGCGCGTGCTGTATTGCAGCTCGAGGTCGTTGCGTTGCACCTCGCTGTCGCGGTCTGTGCCGAAAGTGTGCAGCACGCCCGCAGGGTCGACCTGGCGCACCGGCCAGTTGCCCCGGGAACGCTCGTTCTGATGATAGAACTGCACACTCAGCAGGGAGTCGATGCCAATCGCGCGCTCCCAACCGGCCTGCAGATACAGGGAACGGTCGCGTTCGACATGCTCGGGGAAGTCATCGTAGTCGGGCGATCCGCGCCAGCTCGGCCCCTCGCTGAAGCCCAGCTGTAGCGCGAGGCTATCCTGCGGCGTCATCTGCAGCGCCGCATTGAAGTTCGCCACATTACGCGTCAGCCTTTCCGCCCCGTGCCAGCGCTTGAACGTGGGCAGATTCTCGAAATGGGATTCGAAATTGACCGCCGAGCGGCGCGAAGCCGAGAGCCTCCAGTCGAGTGCGCCCTCAGCCGCGCCGTTGATGCGAACCCCGTAGTCGTAGAAGCGGTCCTTGCCGGCGCGCAGGATCACCGTCTTGCCCGCCTCCGTCGCTGGCGCACGGGTGATGAGGTTGATCACCCCCTGGTAGGCATTCACCCCATAGGCAGCGCCGTTCGGCCCACGCACGACCTCGATGCGCTCGATATCGTCGACGCGCAAGGGCAGGCTGTCCCACCGGGTGTCGCCCCACAGCGGGCTGTTGATGGTGCGCCCGTCGATCATGACCTTGATCCGGCGATCGTAAGCATCGCCGAGCCCATGACGCGCGACCGAAGGCTGCGAATCGGCGATATCGGCGACCAGAAAACCAGGTGCCAGACGCAACAGATCGTGGATCTCGGTAAAACCCGAGGCCGCGATCATCTCGCGATCGATGATCGTGACAGGCGCTGGCGCATCCAGCGGCGACTGCGCAAGTCGCGACGCCGTCAGCACGAGCGGGATCTCGTCGAAAAAGGGGCCGCTCGCCCTCACCGCCGGCGCGAGCAGGCAGGACGACGCGAGCAAAGCCGCGACGGTCCTGTGCATGCCACGCCTGCCCCCCGAATACAATCTCTTCATGCCTCGCTCTCTCTGCAGGCTCGGTTTACCCACGCTCCGTCCCCTGACGCCTCCGCGCTCCACGAGCCGGATTGTGCCCGGAACGGAAACACTGCAGCGGGGCATCCGGCTCGGCCAGTGAAGCACGTCACGCCCTCGCTGGCCGGAACGGCAACGCCTTATTGCGGATCAGCTGCGGTAATCCGCGTTGATCTTCACGTAATCGTACGAAAAATCGCAGGTCCAGACGGTCGCCGCGGCATCGCCGCGCGCAAGATCGATGCGCACCGTGAGTTCGGCGTGCTGCATGATCCGTGCGCCGGCCGCCTCGACATAGCTCGCCGCCCGCCCGCCGTGCTCTGCCACGAGCACGGATTCCTCAGGACTGCCAAGCCACACGCGCAGCTTTGACACGTCGAGATCATCGATACCCGCATAGCCGATTGCAGCGAGGATGCGTCCAAGGTTGGGGTCGGAAGCGAAGAAGGCGGTCTTGACCAGGGGCGAATGTCCCACTGCGTAGGCGACCTTGCGGCACTCCTCCCGATCCTTGCCCCCCTCCACGGCAATAGTCATGAACTTGGTCGCCCCCTCACCGTCGCGCACGATGGCCTGAGCAAGCGCGATCGAGACCTCGACCACCGCATCGCGCAGCACCTTGTAGTCGGCACTCGCTGCGTCGGTGATCTCGGCATTGCCCGCAGCACCGGTGGCGATGAGCACGAAGGAGTCGTTGGTCGAGGTGTCACCATCCACGGTGATGCTGTTGAAGGACAGGTCGGCCGCTTCCTTGACCAGCCCCTCGAGCAGCGCCTGGGACACTGCCGCGTCGCAGGCGAGAAAGCCGAGCATGGTCGCCATGTTCGGCTTGATCATGCCCGCCCCCTTGCTGATACCCGTGAGCGTGACCGTGCAGCCGCCGATCTGCACCTGCTTCGACACTGCCTTGGCCAGCGTGTCGGTGGTCATGATCGCATGCGCAGCGTCGAACCAGCCCTCGGCGCGCAGGTCGGCCACCGCCCTCGGCAGACCCGCGACCAGTCGGTCCATGGGCAGCGGCTCGAGGATCACCCCGGTCGAGAACGGCAGCACTTGGCCGGCCTCGATACCCATCTCCTGCGCCAGCGCGGCACAGGTGGCATTCGCGTTGGCCAGGCCCGGCTCGCCGGTACCGGCATTGGCCACCCCCGTGTTGATCACCAGCGCGCGGATCGCGCCGCCCGCAAGGTGCGCCTTGCACACCTGAACGGGCGCGGCACAGAAGCGGTTCGTGGTGAACACGCCCGCGGCGCGGCTCCCTTCTTCCAGCGCGATGACCGTGAGATCGCGGCGGTTGGCCTTGCGGATGCCCGCCTCGGCAACACCAAGGCGGACGCCCCCAACGGGCAGCAGATCGGCGGGGTTCGGGGTGTTCAGATTGACGGCCATGCGGATCTCCGGAAGTGCACACACCGGCAGCGGGAAGGCCGGCGGCGTCGAGTCGCCGAATGATAGCGGATTCAGGCTACCGGAAAGGGTTTGGCGCAAGCGGCGGAAACGCCGCACGCCCCCCCGCCCCGTCTGCCAGGCCGGCAAGCCGATGCGACAGGCATGCCTACAACGCCGGATGACCGCTTTCATGCGGGCCAGCGCAGCGAAAAACGTCGACCCGAAATACGTGCGCATGACCGCGTGCCTGAACGAACGAGGGGGACGGCTCCTTCCGGAACCGCCCCCCTCGTTCGCTCACACCCTTACCCGGCGCGGACAGTCGTCCTCCCCGGGCCCGGCTCAGCTGAGCTTACCGTGGCAGTGCTTGTATTTCTTGCCCGAGCCGCAAGGGCAGGGATCATTGCGCCCGACCTTGGGGCCGGCGTTGACCTGCGGCTGCGCCGCTCCTTTCTCGCCATCGCCCGTGCCCAGTGCCTCGTCATAGTCGGCATGCTGATACTGCACGTTCTCGACCTGCTGCGGCTTCTCGGCTTCTTCGAGCTGCGCCTCGGTGCGGATCTGCACCGTCATCAGGATCTTGGTGACGTCGGCGCGCACGGTGTCCAGCAAGGACTCGAACAACTCGAAGGCCTCGCGCTTGAACTCCTGCTTGGGGTTCTTCTGCGCATAGCCGCGCAGGTGGATGCCCTGGCGCAGGTGGTCCAGCGCGGCGAGGTGCTCGCGCCAATGGTTGTCCAGGCTCTGCAGCATCACATTGCGTTCGAACTGGTGCCAAGCCGCCGGATCGACGATCGCCGTCTTGGCGGCGTAGGCTTCCTCGCCGGCCTGAATGACGCGCTCCAGGATGGCGTCGTCGTCCAGGCTGGGCTCGGCCTTCAGCCATTCACCCACCGGCACGCGCAACTGGCACTCGCCGAGCAGCGCCTGTTCCAGTGCGGGGATCTCCCACTGCTCCTCCACGCTGTCGGCAGGGACGTAGCGGCGGAAGATCTCGTGCAGCACGCCCTGACGCATCGCGCGGACGGTGTCCGAGATGTCCTCGCTCTCGAGCAGTTCGTTACGCTGCTGATAGATCACCTTGCGCTGGTCGTTGGAGACGTCGTCGTACTCGAGCAACTGCTTGCGGATATCGAAGTTGCGCTGTTCGACCTTGCGCTGCGCCGACTCGAGCGAGCGCGTGACCATGGCGTGCTCGATGGCCTCGCCCTCGGGCATCTTCAGCCGCACCATGATCGCGTTCAGGCGCTCGCCGGCGAAGATCTTCATCAGCGGGTCTTCCAGCGACAGATAGAAGCGGCTGGAACCCGCATCCCCTTGCCGGCCGGCGCGGCCGCGCAACTGGTTGTCGATGCGGCGCGACTCGTGGCGCTCGGTACCGATGATGTGCAGGCCGCCGTTGGCGATCACCAGGTCGTGCACCTTCTGCCAGTCGGCGCGCAGGGTGGCGATCTTCGCCTCCTTGTCGGCGTCGGACAGGTTCGCATCCTCGCGCACGGCAGCAACCGGCTTCTCGATGTTGCCGCCGAGCACGATGTCGGTGCCGCGACCGGCCATGTTGGTCGCGATGGTCACCATGCCCGGACGACCGGCCTGGGCGACGATCTGCGCTTCGCTGTCGTGCTGCTTGGCGTTGAGCACCTGGTGGGCGATCTTCGCCTTCTTCAGTTCCGCAGCGAGGAATTCGTTGGTCTCGATCGAGGTGGTGCCCACCAGGACCGGCTGGCCGCGCTCGACGCAGCCGCGGATGTCCTCGATCACCGCATCCCACTTCTCCTTCGCGGTGCGGTAGACCTTGTCGTTCCCGTCCTTGCGCTGCATCGGGCGGTTGGTCGGGATAACGACCGTCTCGAGGCCGTAGATCTGCTGGAACTCGTAGGCTTCGGTGTCGGCCGTGCCGGTCATGCCGGCGAGCTTGCCGTACATGCGGAAGTAATTCTGGAAGGTGATCGAGGCCAGGGTCTGGTTTTCGGCCTGGATACGCACACCCTCCTTGGCCTCGACCGCCTGGTGCAGGCCGTCCGACCAGCGCCGGCCGGCCATCAGGCGGCCGGTGAACTCGTCGACGATCACCACCTCGCCGTTCTGCACCACGTACTGCTGATCCTTGTGGTAGAGGGCGTGCGCACGCAGCGCGGCATACAGGTGGTGCACCAGCAGGATGTTGCCCGGGTCGTACAGGCTGGTGCCTTCGGCCAGCATGCCCATGCGCACCAGGATCTGCTCGGCGGTTTCGTGGCCCTGCTCGGTAAGCAGCACCTGATTGGCCTTGAGGTCGACGGTGTAGTCGCCGGGCTCGAGCACCGCGTCCTTGTCGTCCAGCCCGCCTTCCTGCCTCTTCAGCATGGGCGCGACCTGGTTCATCTTGAGGTAGAGCTCGGTGTGATCCTCGGCCTGCCCCGAGATGATCAGCGGCGTGCGCGCCTCGTCGATGAGGATGGAGTCCACCTCGTCGACGATCGCGAAGTTGAGCCCGCGCTGCACACGCTCATTTGCCGCATAGACCATGTTGTCGCGCAGGTAGTCGAAGCCGAACTCGTTGTTGGTGCCGTAGGTGATGTCGGCTGCGTAGGCGGCCTGCTTCTCGTCGTGCGGCATGCGCGACAGGTTGCAGCCGGTGGTCAGGCCGAGGAAACCGTAGATCCGCCCCATCCACTCCGCGTCACGACTGGCCAGATAGTCGTTGACCGTGATCACATGTACGCCCTTGCCGCCAAGCGCGTTGAGGTAGGCCGGCAGGGTCGCGACCAGGGTCTTGCCCTCGCCGGTGCGCATCTCCGCGATCTTGCCGTTGTGCAGCACCATGCCGCCAACGAGCTGGACGTCGAAGTGGCGCATGCCATGCACCCGCTTGCCGGCCTCGCGCACCACCGCGAAAGCCTCGGGCAGCAGGGCGTCCAGCGTCTCGCCGTCGGCCACGCGCTGGCGGAACTCCGCGGTCTTGCCACGCAAGGCCTCGTCGGACAGGGCGGCCATCTCCGGCTCGAGCGCGTTGATCTTGCGCACGGTGCTTTTGTATTGGCGGATGAGGCGGTCGTTGCGACTACCGAAAATCTTCTTGAGCAGGCCGGAGATCATGTTTTGGGGTCGAGGTCGATTCGGCAAAGGCGGGAGTTTATCATGGCAATCCGATGCACCTCATCGCGCCTCCATCGGGACCGCGCCTCGCCCTACATGAGCAATCCGCTACGACGCTTTCTTGGCAGCGGCGAAACCCTCGCCCGGCTGCAGGACCACGCCAGCCGGCTGCGCCGCCTGCAAACCGCGCTGGAGTCCGCGCTCGCCACCGCCCTGCCGGCGCAGGCCATCGCGCAGTACCGGGTGGGCAACCTCAAGGACGAGCATCTCGTGGTCTTCGCGCAGACGGCCGCCGCCGCAGTGCGCCTCAAGCAGATCCTGCCTCGCCTGACCGAGCACTTGCGCATGGCGGGCCATAGCGTGCAGGGCATCAAGGTGCGCATTCTCAGCCCCGACGCTATGCCCCCTCCCGAGCGCCCCGCCACGCAGCGCAAGCTCTCCGGCGCCAGCCTCGACCACCTCACGGATTTCGCCGCCTCGCTACCCGCCGACTCCGAGCTGCGCAGCGCGATCGAGCGCCTCGCACGCCGCGCCCGAACGCAATGACGCGCCCGCTGCGGCCGCGGCGTTCAGGCATGGGAAGTGGCTGACCGGCACCATACGCGCCCGCTGATCACCACACAACTCGGCAGTCACGACATGTAGGGAGCACATAAACTGTCCGGACTTGTAGCACGTGATCTGTCCGGTTTCAT